>DURL01000191.1 GCA_012837345.1 Bacteroidales bacterium | reverse complement strand
GCCAGTTGCCAGTTTGTTTGTAGAGCACAATCTCTGCATTGGCCACCGGTTTACCGGTCACCCGATCCACCACGAAGAAGTGATGGAGATTTTCACCTGCCACGCGGCTGAAGGTCGCCAGATCGGAGAGGGTAAAAAAGTAGGTAGGCTGTTCACTGTCGTTCGTCTCCGGCTGTGAGTCGAAGGTGAGCATGTAGCTGCCCGGCTCCGTCAGGGTCACTTCCATTGCAGTTACACCTTCCATATAGGGAGGGGTGTCCGGCAGGTTCACCGGGATCTCCCTCACAAAGGATCTCCTGTTATTGAGGTTTTGCCGCACCCCTGACTGATGCAACTGCACATCGACAGGAGAATCGATGCGATAGAGCCTGGCCGTGAGTGTACGCAGGTTTTTGGATGTGACTGTTAACTTCTTCACCCCATCCGTGGGAAAAGTGTTGTTGCCGGAGAGTGAGAGTTGAGGGGCGGTAAGGGCACTCAACCTGTTTACCAGCAGGGCGATTCTATCATAGCCGGGATGGTTTTCAATTGCCTGTTTCAGGAAAAGGTATAGTTCTTTCGTTCTTTCATCGCGAAGGGAATCACGCTCCCCGGGTATACGATAAATCTCCTCCTGGCGCACTGCTGCAATCCGGTCGATGATCTCCACGCTAAAGGGGTCACCCTCCCACTTACCGAGCATTGCTTCCAGCGACGGCAGGGCATACAACCGGTATGCCTGCTGCAATACAACAAGCGATTCCAGCTTATTCAACTCCTCAAGGAGCAGTGAATGGTGAAGCCCTCTCTCCATCAGAGAAGCCATCAGCTTACGATAGCTTTCAAATAACATCAGGTTATACTCCCCCGGTTGCGGATTGAAAGGAAGTTGCACATAGTTCTCCGCAGCAGCAAAGAGTGATTCAGGTGTAATTTGCTTGCGGGCAAGCGTACGGCTGAGATCTTCATCACCCATCAGGTGCCCGTACTGCTCAATGGCCCTTCGCGCCAGAAAGTCGTACATCGAGGGATAAAACCGGCGGGAGTCCTTCCCCTCCTCCACCACCGCGGCGTAGGTGGAGACTGTGGCCGCTTCGAGCTGTTTCCGGTCGGCCAGTGATGCCTCCAGGTGTTCCACCACCCGGTCGAAAAAGATGTTTCGGGTCCACTCCTTCATATCGTCAGGTATGAAACCGCGAAGCTCCGTGCGTTGCCTGATCTGCCACTGATCTTTCTGGTAATACTTCATGTAAAGTTCTCCCAGCATGGAGTGCAGCACGGCCCTCTCCACCACATCGCTGCTCTTCTCAAGCATGTTGTGCAGGTTTCGGAAGAGAACGGTATCATTCTGCTCATCGATGGTCAGCTCATACTTCCCCTGATGAATGAGTGCCTTGATGATCTGCGGACTGTTCTCATCCTCCACAGCCATGCGCAGAATGGTGTCAACTACTGCGGCGGCCGACTGTGGCAGTGACTTCTTCTCAAGTTCAACTACTTTGACCCATTCGTTCGTAAAGCGGCTCTCATCCATCGGTTGTCTCTTTTGTGAAAAAACGCCATAAGTAAACAATATTAGAAGCAGTGTAAGGGATATTTTTTTCATGAGGATGAAGTTTGGCGATTGTTGCATTAACTATTCATTTAACAAGTCACAGCCGCTTTTGTTTTACACCTGAGAAGATAAAAAGACGGCACCATCTTTCTTTGCTAGCGTTGGAAAGATGATGCCGGATCAAGAAATAAATACGCGTGTTGATTACTCTTCTACTTTCACCGCGAAGGTCGCATTCACCCCATTCTTATCGGTCACCTTTATCGTGGTGTTGCCAACTTTAAGTCCTTTCACGGCAATCTTGGCGCTGCTCACGGTAGCGTCAACCACGGTTGCATCGCTTTCAACAGCGGTGTAGGGAGTTGACCCTCCGCTTACTTTTACAGTATCGGTCTCATCGACGCTGAGGGTAATGGTGTTCTTATCGAATGTGAGATTGGTTTCTGCATCATCCTTGTCACAGGCGATTAATGATGCACCTGCCAGCAACAGAAAGAATAGATAAATTGATTTTTTCTTCATAATGAATACATTTTAATGATTAGTAAAATTGCTGTAAGAATGAGATCTCATGTATACATTACGAAAGATGCAAACGGGCAGGAAACGTTGCGCCACAAACGTTTCTTTAACCATCCTTAACGCAGGGATCAGTCCCATCCAGCGGTTTCATCACCACGCCGATTCGTTTTTTACCGTTGATCTTGATGCAGATAGATTTGTTGAAACGGACATGCCGTACAAATGCTGTTTCCTGTACCGCAGGCAGTGCGTTGAGGTAAGGTTCATCAAAGAAACCGTCGTTCTCCAGAAAGGGATTCACCGTAAAGTAACCCACCCCGAAGGAGGTAAGGTTCTGAAAAAAGTGGGTGCCCTGACTCGGCTCGATACGGTAGTTCTCCAGACCCTTCTCCACGATCACCCTCGCCTGTGAGATATGGGGCCATTTCACCGGTATGCCCAGCCAGGGATCGGACGATCCCCAACGTCCGGGCCCTACCAGCACGTAATTCCTTCCAGCCTCTGCGAAGGTGCGGTTGATCGCCTCTATCTCACGGGCTATCAGTGGGTTATGAGAGGCATTGAAAGCGTCGCTCTTCACGTAGATCAGATCCTGCACATCATTCGTAATGCCGTTACCCAGGGCGTTTCTCGAATAGAGAATCGTCTGATTGGGATTGATCTTTTCCAGGTTCTCATGCACCACCTCGCGGCTGTCCACGATGGGGCGTATCTGCAACACATAGAAGGAGGCAAACTGGTTGTCCCGGATATCCACGGCGAACTCGATCTCCACCGGTCGCCCCATCTCCTTCTGACCCGCCTTGAGCAGCTTCTCCAGGATCTCATTCAGCGGGAACATGTCATGCTGCAGGATGTTGGCGAAGGAGATGATTTTCCTCCCCCCCTCGTAATAGCCGTCACGGATGATCTGATCCTGCGGATCGTAGGTGGAGGCCACATAGCGCAGCGGCCCCTCTTTTTCTGCTTCTTTCAGACGCAGCTTCAGCAGGTTGAAGCCATCGTCGATGGTGAAGTCCTTCGATATCGAGTTGAGGTCGAGTGCAAAGTATTGCGTCTGGGTATCACGCAGTGCCAGGTCGAGGGAACTGAGTTGCAGGATGCGGGCCGCGTGTAGCGGTGAAAAACGGAGCCCCATGTTACCGTCCATGATATACTTACCCAGTCCGAAGGCCATGTTGACAATGCCGTCATCGGTACGCTCATCGCCGATGGGATAGTAGTTGATGGAACGGGCCACACCCGATATGGCAGGATAGAACTGACTCTCATATTGTGATCCCACCACCTCCTGCAGCACGATCGCCATCTTCTCCTGATCGATCAGGTTGTGCGTGGCGGCCATATAGCTCTTGCTGTCACGGTAGAAGACTGATGCGTAGACTGCCTTGATGGCATTGCTCAGCAACCGGACCATTTCATACTTGTCGTCCACATAAGGAATCATGTAGGTGGAATAGATGCCGGCAAAGGGTTGATATTGCGAGTCTTCAAGCAAACTGGACGAGCGGATGGCAATAGGGCTGTCGATGGCGTCGAAGAAGACCAGGAAGTCGCTCACCAGCCGTTTGGGCAGCTTGGCTGCGAGGAAATGCTTCAGGATATCCTCATCATCGCGCTCCGAGAGAGCGACCGGATAAAGGTTGTTGGCCTCCATGAACTCATCGAAGAGATCTGTACAGAGCACGACGGTCTTGGGGGTGGTTACCGGAAAATTGGGGTTGTTGTTCAGCTCCAGATGGGTCTTCACCATGTAGCCGATAAAGGCCAGGCCTCTACCCTTACCTCCCAATGATCCCTCGCCGATACGGGCGAAGTTGGAGTACTGGTCGAACCGTTCCTTTTCAAAGACCGCCACCACGCCGGTGTTTTTCATTCGGCGGTACTGTACGATGGTAGCATAGATCAGTTCCCGTGCGTCATTCATGCTCGCATACTCGGAAACGTCGATCTTTTTCAGCATCTCAGCCACGGGGAACATGGCCCTGGAGTAAAAGAAGCGGGAGAAGTGGTTGTGAGAGAGGTGATAATTGAGTGCGTCGTCCGGGATGTTACGGATGTTCATCTGTAACTCTTTCAGGTTACGGATACGGAAGATCTCTTCTTTGGTGTGAGGGTCGGTGATGATGAAATCGCCAAAGCCCAGATTCTCTTTGATGGAACGACGCAGATCCTGCGGGAAGGTCTTGGAGTTCTTGTCGATGAAGACAGCGTTCAACCCGTTGATGTGATTCCTGTTCTCCGACTCGGAAGAGGCATAGATGATCGGGATATAGATATCCTTGGTCCGAATCCACTCACCCAGCCGCTTGCCGCCCAGCTTATCCTTCTCGCCCTTCACCTGGAAGCTCATATCGCTGATCACACCCAGCATGTTGTCACCATACTTCTTGTAGTAGTGAACCGCCTCCTCGTAATTGCGTGCCAGCAGAATCTTGGGGCGCCCCCGCATGCGGAGCATCCGCAGGTGGTCGTTGAGTGCCTCCTTCGAGAACTCCTTCGATTCCGACAAAACAAACTTAAAGAGAAGAGGCAGTACGGATGAGTAGAAGCGAACCGAGTCCTCCACCAACATGATGGTCTGTACCCCCACCGTTTTCACATCATGCTCCACATTCATCCGATCTTCCACCACCTTGATGATGGCCAGCAACAGGTCGGTGTCACCCAGCCAGCTGAAGACATAATCGATGCCGCTCAGATTCTCCCGGCTCAGTGAGCGGGTCACCGCTTTAGAAAAAGGAGTCAGCAACACAACCGGAATACCGGGATAGTGCTCCTTGATCCTGATGGCCAGATCGAACGCTTCGCTGTTGTCCATATTGGGCATGCAGATCACCAGTTCGTAGTGGTTCTGTTTCAACTCGGAAAGCGCTTCCCTACTGTTGTTCACCTGTGTGAAGCGGGGTGGGTAGCGCAGGTTGAGTGAGACATACTCGTTGAAGATCTGCTCATCGACCCTTCCGTCATCTTCCAGCATGAACATGTCATAACGGGAGGCGACCATCAGGACATTGTAGATCCGCTTGTTCATCAGCTTCACGAAAGGGGTGTCGCGAAAACGGAGCTTGCTGATATCATGGGCTTTGATGACCGACTTGGGAGTCTTCAGTTTCATAGGCTGCTGTTATGGATTACAACTGTTTTATTTCTTATAAAGCAGATACAAACATAGGAATTTTTTTTGTATATTTGTTAGCTATTCGGAAAGGAGAGGTCTTATCCAACCAACCCATTGGCATATATTATACATCACAAAACCACATGTAATGATCAATAAAACGACCCTTTATATTTTCATGTTCACAGTAATCATGGCTGGCGGAGCATTGCTGCTGGCACTCACATCATGGAACGATCCGGAAAAAAGTGATGCGGAGCGACCGCTGGTGCTTTCCATGACCGCTTCTGTCGAGGTGCCTGAGCAGATGACCTTTGCCGGTGAAGAGATCACCTTCGACCGGTACGACAAACGGGAGCGGCTGGACCGTGAGCTCAACAGCTTCACCTACTTCCACTCCACCACCCTATTGTTGTTCAAGCGTGCCAACCGTCTCTTCCCGGTGATTGAGCCGATCCTGAAGAGACAGGGGCTTCCCGACGATCTGAAATACCTCGCGGTAATTGAGAGCAGTCTGGATGTGCGGGCGGTATCACCGGCTCGAGCGGCGGGTCTCTGGCAGTTCCTGCAGAGCACTGGCAGGCAGTACGGACTGGAGGTGACTGGCGAGGTGGATGAACGTTACCACGTGGAGAAATCAACAGTAGCAGCTACCCGCTATCTGCGTGATGCCTATCAAAAGTATGGATCATGGAGTGCTGCCGCCATGGCCTACAACGGGGGGCAGGCTCGTATCAGCAAAGAATTGGCTGCACAGGGTGCCGACGAGGCACTCGATCTATGGCTGGTGGAAGAGACGACCCGCTATTACTACCGGATGCTGGCCATCAAGCTGGTGTTTGAACATCCGCAGCAGTATGGCTTCATCATCAAGCCGGAGCACCTCTATAAGCCAATGACATTCAAGAATGTAGACATCACCACCTCGATCCCGGACCTGGCAGCTTTTGCCCGTGAACATGAGATCACCTATGCCCAGTTAAAGGATTTCAACTCCTGGCTGCGAAGTACGAAGCTGACGGTTCCCGCAGGCAAACGTTACACACTGCTGATCCCCACCAAAGAGGGTCTTTATTACCGCAAGGGAGAAAAGAGAACAATACACCAGAATGGATGGGTGGTGAAGTAAACATTTAAGGCCTATCAACCGTTTAATTGAACTATGGCATCTGAAACTGAACAGATACGGGTGTATGGTGCCCGTGTGCACAATCTCAAGAACATCGACGTCACCATCCCGCGCAATGCACTCACCGTGATCACGGGACTGAGTGGCAGCGGCAAGTCGTCACTGGCTTTCGACACCATTTTCGCCGAGGGACAACGTCGCTACATCGAGACGTTCTCTGCTTACGCCCGTGGTTTCCTGGGTAAGATGGAGCGGCCCGACGTGGATAAGATCACCGGACTGAGCCCCGTCATCTCCATCGAGCAAAAAACCACCAACAAGAACCCCCGCTCCACGGTGGGCACCACCACCGAGGTGTATGACTTCCTCCGCCTGCTCTATGCCCGTGCGGGAGAGGCCTACTCCTACCTCACCGGTGAGAAGATGGTAAAGTATACCGATGAACAGATCCTGGAGCTGATCCTGGAGAAGTACCTAGGGAAGAAGATCCACATCCTCGCGCCGGTTGTTCGCAACCGTAAGGGCCATTACAAGGAGCTGTTCGATCAGATCCGCAAGAAAGGATACCTACATGTGCGGGTGGATGGTGAGATCAGGGAGATCCTCCCCGGTATGCGGGTGGACCGCTATAAGAACCACAGCATCGAGATCCTGATCGATAAGCTGGTGGTGTCGAACAAGTTCGCCGACAAGCTGAAAGCCAGTGTCCGCACGGCCATGAAGCAGGGATCGGGACTCATCCTGATACAGGATGTAGAGGAGGATGAGGTGCGTCACTACAGCCGCAGCCTGATGTGTCCCACCACCGGTTTGTCATACAAAGAACCGGCACCTCACAATTTCTCATTCAACTCACCCCAGGGCGCTTGCCCCAGATGTAAGGGCATCGGTTGGGTTGATCAGATTGACATCGAAAAAATCATCCCCGACACAGCATTAAGCATTGCCGGCGGGGGGATCGTTCCTCTTGGCAAGGAGAAGAGCAACCTGCTCTTCTGGCAGATCGCCGCCATCTGCGAGAAGTATGGAGTGACACTGAAAACGGCAATCAAGGAGATCCCGCAGGAGGCGATCGATGAGATCATGTATGGTACCGATGAACGGTTGAAAATAAAAAACGCTTCGCTGGGTAACTCCAACTATATGGTATCCTACGAAGGGGTTGCCCGTTACATCGAGATGCAGCAGGAAGAAGATGCATCGGCCACTGCCCAGAAGTGGGCCGGACAATTCATCACCACCTCAGTCTGTCCCGAGTGTAACGGTCAACGTCTCAACAAGGAAGCGCTTCACTTCCGCTTCAACGGGAAGAATATTGCAGAGTTGGCGGGGATGGACATCCGGGAGCTGCACGAATGGATCATCCAGTCCGAGTCGGCGGTGACCGAGAAACAGCGTTTGATAGCTGAAGAGATCAAGAAGGAGATTCTCACCCGCCTGCAGTTCCTGATTGACGTGGGTCTGGGATACCTCTCTCTCGCGCGTGCCTCGGCATCACTATCGGGGGGCGAGAGCCAGCGTATCCGGCTGGCCACGCAGATCGGCTCTCAGCTGGTCAACGTGCTTTACATCCTCGATGAACCCAGCATAGGTCTGCATCAACGCGACAATCACCGGCTTATCGACTCCCTACGGAAACTGAGGGATTCGGGCAACTCAGTGGTGGTGGTAGAGCACGACAAGGATATGATGCTGGCATCGGATTATATCGTAGACATGGGGCCCTTTGCCGGAGAGCGGGGTGGTGATGTGGTCTTTGAGGGTATACCCACTGAAATGCTCACACACAACACCCTCACCTCCAACTACCTCAACGGCAAGCTTGAGATCGCCCTACCGGAAACGAGACGTAAGGGCAATGGCAGGAACCTGGTGATTGTAGGAGCATCCGGCAACAACCTGAAACAGGTGACCGTCTCCTTCCCCCTGGGAACAATGATTTGCGTGACAGGCGTCTCGGGGAGTGGTAAGTCGACCCTGATCAACGAGACACTACAGCCGATCCTCAGTCAAAAATTCTATCGATCACTGAAGGATCCGCTGCCCTACCTGGCAGTGAAAGGAACAGAGCACCTCGACAAGGTAGTGAGCGTGGACCAGTCGCCCATTGGTCGCACCCCCCGTTCCAATCCCGCCACTTACACCGGTGTCTTCTCAGATATCCGCAATCTCTTTGCCGGCATGCCGGAAGCGAAGATCAGGGCCTATAAACCCGGGCGCTTCTCCTTCAACGTGAAGGGAGGCCGCTGTGAGGAGTGTAAGGGCAACGGCTACAAAACCATCGAGATGAACTTCCTGCCAGACGTGATGGTGCCCTGCGAGGTGTGCCACGGCAAGCGATTCAATCGGGAGACACAGGAGGTGCGCTTCAAAGGAAAGTCGATCGCTGATGTACTGGAGATGAGCATCAACGAGGCGGTTGACTTCTTTGAAAACGTGCCGGCCATCCTTCACAAGATCAAGGTATTGCAGGAGGTAGGTCTGGGTTACATCAAGCTGGGACAATCCTCTACCACCCTGTCGGGTGGTGAGAGCCAGCGGGTGAAGCTGGCTACCGAACTGGCGCGCACCGATACCGGAAATACACTCTACGTGTTGGATGAACCCACCACAGGTCTTCACTTCGAAGACATCCGCATACTGTTGGGGGTGCTCAACAAACTGGTGGAAAAGGGAAATACGGTAATTGTCATCGAGCACAACCTCGACATCATCAAGTGTGCGGATCATATCATTGACCTGGGACCCGAAGGAGGGGAAAAGGGAGGAATGCTGCTTGCCTCCGGCACACCGGAAGAGGTCATTCACAACGTTGAAAGCTATACGGCCCGTTACCTGCGTGAAGAGTTAAAGCAGGCTAGATGAACGTTAAAAATGTATCGCCCGTTGAACATTTGCGACAACATATTGTTTAGTTTCTAGAAAGAAGGTTCAATTCAGAATAATTTTAAATTAGATATTATTATATGGCAAATATCACATTCAAAGGCAACCCTGTGCACACCATCGGCGAACTACCTGATAAAGGGAGTAAGGCTCCCGATTTCAAACTGGTGAAAGGCGATCTCTCGGAAGCAGGCTTAGCCGACTTCAAAGGCAAATATGTAGTGCTGAACATCTTCCCTAGTCTCGACACCGGGGTATGCGCTGCATCGGTACGTCGCTTCAACAAGGATGCTGCCACGATGGACAACACGGTTGTACTGGGGATATCTGCCGACCTCCCATTTGCCGCAGGACGATTCTGCAGCACGGAGGGTATCGAAAATGTGGTGACTCTCTCCTGTTTCCGCGACGAGAACTTCGGCATTGATTATGGACTATTGATGACCGATGGTCCGCTCAAAGGCTTACTGGCCCGCGCCGTTGTCGTCGTAAACCCTGAGGGAAAGGTGATCCATACGGAACTGGTTCCTGAGATTGCACAGGAGCCGGATTATCATTCTGCAATCAACTCGATAGTGTAGTTTGTTTCATGAAGATTGTGTTAACAAGGAAGGTCTGCGAAGTGATTCGCGGACCTTCCGCTTTTATGCTCAATCGCCAGAACAATCCCGGTCGTTTGTACGTTAAACAGGAAATCATCAAACAACATCAAACATGAAGAAAGTAATTGGAATACTGTTAATTGTTGCGGCACTGGTACTGGGTTACCTGGGTGTCACCGGCATAAGTCAAAGTGAGAAATCGGTCGATCTGCTGGGATTGGAGATTACCGCAGAGGACAATAACGCCAAACAAACGGCCTATATTGAATTGGCCCTCGGAGTGGTTGCACTGGCGGGAGGTGTCTACCTGCTGGGGCAGAAAAAAAGTTGAGAACGAACAACCCAGCCACTATGCCGTGAGATACATCCCCCCCGGGTGTATCTTTTTTTACGTAAATGGGGTATTCAGCCTTTCAACCTAACGTTCTTTTTTTTACATTTGTACATTCATATACACATCACAGTTTCACCTGCATTAGAGACCAAGGGTAAGAGCATAAGGCAGAAGAAACAGGCTGAAACGAGAAGACTATGGCGAAACGAAAGAGGAAGAGAACTACCACATCGAGAAAAAAGAAAATCAACAGGTTTGCTTTTCTCAGCAATGAACGTGTTCATTTTCTGACAGGGGTTGTGATCGCATTTATCGGCATCTTCCTGCTGTTGGCTATCACCTCCTTCTTCTTTACCGGGGCAGCTGATCAGAGCAAAGTGCTGAACCGCTCCTTCTTTGAACTGATCCGTGCAGGCAACACCGGTGTCGACAACTGGACAGGTGCCGGTGGGGCCTTTATGGCAGAACTGCTGGTAAATGGCTGGTTCGGAATCTTCTCCGTGCTGATCCCCCTGTTCATGATCTACATAGGCTTGCGTATCATGAAAGTATCGGACTTCTCCTTTATGAAGGCACTGTTCATCACCACCTTCGGATTGGTCTGTGGTTCCATCGCCAGTGCGTTTATTCTGGGTCGGCTCTTTCCCAACAGCCATGTGAACTGGGGTGGTGCCCACGGCCTTCAGATAGAACAGATACTGGAAAGCAGCATAGGGTGGCCGGGTGTGGCTCTGTTGATCCTGCTCTTCCTTGTCATTCTTGCAGTAATCCTTCGCAAGAGCTCCATCTACACCATCCAGAAGAGCCTGGTGAATAGCAAACCCTCCTTCTTTCGTCAGGAACCGGAGGAGGAGACATTCGAAGAGGATGAGGAGGCATTCGAACCTATCACGGAGAAAAAACCGGGTCTGATCAGTAGCCTCTTCAACCGAATAAAAAAGAGGTTTCATGCGGATGAGGAGGAGGACAATGAGCCGACGACAGAGGATGAGATCACCCACGACAGGAATGAGGATCCCGCGGTGACATTCACTTTCTCACCGGAGACAACGGGTCTGCAGACACCGTTACAGCATTCGGCAACGCAGGGTGACTTCGAGGTGATCGTTCCCAAAGAAGATGAGCCGGCTCATCCCGGCGAGCTTGTTTCTGAAACCCCTGTAAAGCCAGAACAGGAGGAACAAACCGGATTACAGGAAGATTATGATCCAAGGAAAGATCTCTCTGCCTTCCGTTTTCCGACGATGAACCTGCTGAAGGTATACAACACCGCCGACAGAGCCGTCGACATGAACGAGCAAAACGAGAACAAGGAGAAGATCATCCACACACTGCGCAACTATGGTATCGAGATCACCTCGATCAAGGCTACCGTGGGCCCTACCATTACCCTCTATGAGATCGTCCCCCAGGCAGGCGTACGCATCTCCAAGATTCGCAACCTCGAAGATGACATCGCCCTGAGCCTCTCCGCCCTGGGCATCCGCATCATCGCTCCCATGCCCGGCAAAGGAACCATTGGCATTGAAGTGCCCAACAAGGAGCCGCAGATCGTCTCCATGCAGTCGGTGATCTCCTCCCGTCGTTTTCAGGAGTGTGACTATGACCTTCCGGTAGCCCTTGGCAAGACCATTACCAACGAGGTGTTTATCTTCGACCTGAGCAAGATGCCTCACCTGCTGGTGGCCGGTGCCACCGGCCAGGGTAAGTCGGTCGGGTTGAACGCGATCATCACCTCACTCCTCTACAAGAAGCACCCCTCCGAGATGAAGATGGTGCTGATAGACCCGAAGATGGTGGAGTTCAACATCTACTCCACCATCGAAAAGCATTACCTTGCCAAGTTACCGGATGAGGAGAAAGCGATCATCACCGATGTGACGAAGGTAACACAGACCCTTAACTCGCTCACCAAGGAGATGGACGATCGTTATGAGCTGTTGATGAAGGCACATGTACGCACCCTCAAGGAGTACAACGACAAGTTTGTCAAGCGTCGTCTCAATCCGGAGAAAGGTCACCGCTACATGCCTTATATCGTGGTGGTGATCGATGAGTTCGGTGATCTGATCATGACCGCCGGCAAGGAGATCGAGATGCCCATCGCCCGTATCGCCCAGAAGGCGCGTGCTGTGGGGATGCACATGGTGATCGCCACGCAACGCCCCACGACCAATATCATCACCGGCACCATCAAGGCCAACTTCCCCGCACGCATGGCGTTTCGCGTCACCTCACAGATCGACTCGCGCACCATCCTCGACATGAGTGGTGCCAACCAGTTGATTGGTCGTGGCGACATGCTCTTCTCACAGGGAAGCACCCTGATCCGCATCCAGTGTGCCTTCGTGGATACGCCCGAAGTGGAAGAGATTGCACAATACATCGGGAAACAAAACGGCTACGATCATGCTTTTGCATTGCCTGAGGTGATTACAGAAACGGAGACATCGCCCGGGGCTGTGGATCTCAACGACCGTGATCCGCTCTTCGAGGAGGCTGCACGACTGATCGTTGTTCACCAGCAGGGCTCCACCTCGCTGATCCAACGCAAATTCTCCATCGGCTACAACCGCGCCGGACGGCTGATGGATCAGCTGGAGGCAGCCGGTATCGTGGGAGCCACCCAGGGCAGCAAGCCCAGGGATGTCTTTATTGCGGATGAATATTCGCTGGAGAAACTGATCAACTCCCTCCAGTAGATATTTCTGTTGAAATAGAGGGTTTTTCGGTGATCCCAACAGGTCAGCCGAGAATGTACAAACTGTTAGAACCTCTGTACTTCTGCCAAAACGTTAAACCAGACGCACTTTTTTTGGTCAAACCGTTAAACCAGAAATAAAAGAACCCGTATGAAAAAAAGAAATATCTTCATCCTCACACTTCTTCTCATCACGCTGACTATCCATGCACAACAATCGGCAGAGGCAAAGGCACTGCTCGACAAGACATATGCATTGTTTGAAGCAGCAAAAGGCATCCGCCTCAGCTTCCGTGCTGCTTCGCTCGATACCGGCGGTAACGAGCAGGGGACAATGGAAGGTACTGCCATCATCAGAGGTGACAGATTCAGACTGGAGACAGGTGATCTGGATATCTGGTTCGATGGCACCACGCAATGGGTATTGATGAAAGAGGTGAATGAGGTGAATATCAGCCATCCCACCGGTGAAGAGATCGAATCGGTCAGTCCCCTGGCACTGCTGCGTATCTACCGGAACGGTTATTCCCTTATGCCCCCTGTCAACGTGACAGTTAACGGGAAAAAAGCACAGTTGATCAGGATGACGCCTACAGCCGCAAACAAAGAGTATAAGATGGTTGAAGCGGTTGTTGACCACAACAACTATAGATTGGTGGAGGTAAAGCTCACCCTGCAGAACGGGTCGAAACAGGTGGTTACTATCTCAGACTATAATGCAAACTACAATTACAGCGATACAGAGTTTCAATTCGATCAATCACGTCACCCGGACGCACTGATTGTTGACTTGCGATAAGCCGTTCATCCGGCATAACTCACTCCATATTTTCTATTTACCATGGATAGATATTGCAAATATCGGATACGGGAATGAAAGATTCTTTGTACCTTTGAAATAATTATTCAACCAAACCCCTTCTCTTGCAGATACCCTGACAGAGAAGGTCTAAAAAACTAAAAGGAATCTTATGAACGAGAAAATAAGATGCCTGATCATCGGATCAGGACCAGCCGGCTATACGGCTGCAATCTATGCATCGCGCGCCAACCTGGAACCGGTACTCTACGAGGGAATGGAACCGGGCGGACAGCTGACTACCACTACCGAAGTAGAAAATTTCCCCGGATATCCCGAGGGCATCACCGGCCCGGAGATGATGGAAGACCTGAAAAAACAAGCTACCCGTTTTGGTAGCGACGTCAGGTCAGGCAGAGCTACCGCTGTTGACTTCTCAGTGCGCCCCTTTAAGGTCACCATCGACAATGAGAAAGTGATCGAGGCAGATACGGTGATCATCTCTACAGGTGCTACCGCCAAGTACCTGGGACTGGATGATGAGAAGAAATATGCAGGCCAGGGTGTGTCGGCCTGCGCCACCTGTGATGGCTTCTTCTATCGCAAGAAAAAGGTGGCAGTCGTGGGTGGAGGCGATACAGCATGCGAGGAGGCAACCTACCTCTCGGGGCTGGCCGAGAAGGTTTACATGATCGTACGGAAACCCTACCTGCGTGCTTCACAGATCATGCAGGAGCGGGTGATGAACAACCCCAAGATCGAGATTCTCTTCGAACACAATGCCGTGGGTCTCTTCGGTGACAAGGGGGTGGAAGGAGTGCACCTGGTAAAACGACTGGGTGAGACTGATGAAGAGCGGTATGACATCGCTGTTGATGGCTTCTTCCTGGCTATCGGGCACAAACCCAACACTGAGATATTCAAGGAACAGCTGGAGCTTGATGAAGTGGGTTATATCAACACCGAGGCTCCCTACACCAAAACGAATGTAGAGGGTGTGTTTGCCTGTGGTGACGTGGCCGATCCCATCTACCGCCAGGCGGTCACCGCTGCCGGCACGGGCTGTCGTGCAGCGATGGATGCAGAACGATACCTCACCGAAAAAGGTCTCTGAGTCAACAAAAGAGAACCGTTCAATATGATCTTACTCCCTGTACTATTACAGGGAGTTTTTTTTGTCGGTTATTGAGAGGTGAGGGAAAAAAATGTTACTTTTGTCCTGCACTCACATAACAATGCTGCTCATGAAGAAAACAGTCCTTTTGATTTATTTTTTCTTATCTCTCTTTCAATTACAGGCCCAGCTACCGGAAGGCACTTACCGCAATGGCAGCGACTCACTCTGTCTGGAGGATCAGCGTGCCATCTTCCGGCTCACCGGTTTTGCCGGGCTCTCGGTAGCACAGGTGGGTGAAGGCGATTATGAGCAGGTGGGTGACTTCCTGATCATTCATACCGGCGAGTACTCGGGTAATAAATCATCATCCCGCCCATTGCCCGCTTCACGTGGTGACAGCTGTGTGGTGAAGGTGGTGGGCAGTAACCACTACCCCCTTCCCACTACCGTATTGGTGGAGTCCCGCAACAAATCGGGTAAACTCATTGTAGGAAAGGTAACGGATCAGGAGGGGAAGGTGATCTTTACGGAAACGGATAAAATCGCATCCCTCCACGTTTCAAGCATGGGTTTTAATGCTCATGCAATAGCCTTCGAACCGGGAAATGATTACCTGGTACAGCTGGCAGAAAATGAGGTGATAGAAAAGAGAAGTGTGCTCTTACGCTGTGAACTGGTTGATGAGGAGACCATCTCCCTTTTGATGTTGAGCGATGATTTCGATATTGGCAAGAACCGCGACAGGGAGCTGGAAAAGTTGCAGAAGAGAGCCCGTCGCAGCAACAGGCTCGACAAACGGTTGAAAAAAGAATACGTGCCTTACGAGAGGAAGTTTTAAAACGGAAGTGTCCTCAGGAGAGCAGTTTTCGAACCATTTCCGAGACTGCCCGCCCTTCTGCTTTTCCCGACAGTTGTTTGGTGGCGATGCCCATCACTTTACCCATCTCCTTCATGCTGGTGGCACCACACTTATCGATGATTGCACGGATTGCAGACTCAAGCTCTTCACCGGATAATTGAACGGGTAAAAACTCCTGTATGACCTTCATCTGTTCAATCTCAGGCCCGGCCAGATCAACCCGGTTTTGTGCAGTATATATCTCCGCACTATCTTTGCGTTGTTTCACCATTTTCTGTAAAATGGCTACTGTTGCTTCGTCAGACAGTTCTTGTGTCGCCCCCTTGGCAGTTTTGGCCTCCAGCAACTCTTTCTTGATCCCTCGCAATGCTTCCAGACGAATCCTGTCTTTGGCCAGCATCGCTTTTTTGATCTCTTCGGTTATCACTTCTAAAAATGCCATATGCTCTGTTTTATCTGAATCAATCTTATTCTTTATCAATCAAACAACGATCCTGTTGTCTGTGGTGTCTCTGTTTTAAAGATGCGCGGATTAAAGTCGGATTCACGCTTGAAAACAGGTGTCTTCTCCAGCGCTTCAAGCACCTTATCATCATCCAGCTCATCGATGGTAAGCACACAAGGTTCCAGCCTGTAGTTGACAGTAGTGAGCGATTTCAATCCGGTCTTACCGTAGTATTTCTCTATCAACTCTTTATCCTTTCGCTCCTGTTCGAGCTTGGCATCCCGCTCAATCTGACGCTGAATCTCCTCAGCTCGCGTACGTTCCTCGTGTTGCTCCTCAATGCCCGGCACATCGTTGATGGTAAATCCGGTGGCCAGCAGTGTCACCTTCACCTCCTGACCCAACTCCTGCTCGACAGCGGTACCCCAGATCACCTCTATCTCCCTGCTGAACTTCGACATGAAGTCGTGCATCGCGTTCATCTCCTCCATCATCAGCGGGTTCTCCTCACCAAAGGAGAGGTTGATCAGGATCTTCTTGGCACTGAACACGTCGTTATTGTTCAGCAGAGGGGAGTGCAATGCATTGCGGATGGCGTCGTTGATACGATCCTCACCGCTACCCAGGCCGCTGCTCATGATGGCCACACCCCCATCTTTCAAGGTGGTCTCCACATCAGCAAAGTCGAGGTTCACGTGACCATGCATGGTGATGATCTCGGCGATGCTGCGTGCGGCGGTAGCCAATGTATCATCAGCCTTGGCAAAAGCGTTGAGCATTGTCAGGTCGCTGTAGATATCCCGCAACCGTTCGTTGTTGATCACCAGTAGCGCATCCACGTTACGGGCAATCTCTTCCACCCCTTTGAGGGCCTGGACGATTTTACGGGGTCCTTCAAACATGAAGGGAATGGTGACGATCCCCACCGTGAGAATCCCCATCTCCTTGGCCACACGTGCCACCACCGGGGCCGCACCGGTACCTGTGCCCCCTCCCATACCGGCGGTGATGAAAACCATCTTGGTGCCGTCATTGAGCAGATCCTCGATCAGTGGCACACTCTCCTCGGCCGCTTTCCTGGCCACCTCCGGTTTGTTGCCGGCACCCAGACCACCGGTGGTGTGCTGACCCAGCTGCACCTTAATCTGTACAGGTGATTCCATCAATGCCTGGTTGTCGGTGTTGCAGAGGGCAAAAGAGACATCATGTATGCCTCCCTGGTACATATGGTTCACAGCATTTCCGCCACCGCCGCCCACGCCGATCACCTTGATGATGGCATCCGTACGGCTCACAATCTGAAAATCCAGTATCTCGTCATTCATTACACACAAATATTTCACGGTTATTCGTCATCTTCTGAGAAGATGTTGCCGAACATATCTTCCATTTTTGAGAGGAATCCGCCCTCCGATTTCTCAGCCTTTTCACTATTCACCTTCTTCACCTTTTCCTTCTTTCCTTTTTTCTCTTTCTCGGGCTTCGAACGCCATGGCCAGCTGGAAGAAGATACACGCTCCTCATCCTCCTCTTCGGCAATCTCCACCACTACCTGCTCACAATCATCCTTGGCTGAGAGGAGCATGCCCAACACGAGGGCATAAGAGGGGTCACCAGTCAGTTCCGGAGCGTTGTTGATCATTGTTTTACGGGCCGTCGCCTTACGCACCTCCATTTTAAGCTGTTGACCCAGGTAGAGATCGAGATTCTTGAGTTGAGAGGCACCACCGGTGATGACGACACCCGCACCCAGCTGTTCTTCATAGCCCGACAATGATATCTGTTCCCTGATGTTGGCGATTATCTCATCTAGGCGCATTCCTATCACCTTGTTCAACTCAGCCAGGTCAATATCGGGTTTGGAAGAAAAGGGAGAGGTGAAGAGTGGTCCCTCGTGTGTCTCCATGGCCTTGCCAAATTTGATCTTCAGTTGCTCCGCATCGTTTTCGGTGAAGTTGAGGGCACAGATATCCTTCGTGATACTCCGGCCTCCAAATGGAATCACCACCATGCGACGCAGGATTCCTTCTTTGTAAACCGAAAGTGTTGTGGTACCTGCACCAAAATCAATAAAAGCACAGCCCAGCTCCTTTTCCTCATCAGTGAGCGCAATTGCGGCAGAAGCGACAGGACCGACAACATAACCGGCAATCTCCAGCTCACTCTTTGCTTTGATGCTTTTCTCAATATTATGCATCAGATTTGGACGTCCCACGATCAGTTCGAAGCCTGCTTCAATCTGGCTTCCGGTGACACCAACCGGATTTCTCTCCGGTTTGTCGTCGATGTAATACTCCACATCCGCCACCTGGTAGTTACGTTTCATATCAGGCTGGTATTTCCGGGCAGCTTCGAGTAACTGGTTCACCACCTCATCGGTGACCATCCCGCCAGGCAGCTGTTTCATCTCGTTGTACTCCATGGTATGGATCGATTGGCCCGCCAGCGAGACATAGACCATCCCTACCTTGCGACCGGTACTGTTCTCCATCATCCTTACCAGTTTGTGAACATTGGCCCCTACCTGTTCGATGTTATAGACCATACCCCTTCGGATGGAGTTGCCTGAGTCGATGCTGCCACTGGTAATCACTGAGATGACGCCATTTTCATTTCTGCGTCCCATAACTCCCTTTATTCTGGAGGTACCCAGATCTATCACAGCCGTAAATCCTGATGAGGTCATATGATTGATGAACTTTTGTTTATATCTTTTTTAACAAACACTCTTCTGAACGCTTTTGTTTGCAGCTTCACATCATTTAATGGACACTATAGAGTTGGTGCACTGAGGAGCGGGAGGAAGAAATCACTATTTCCTGGTACAGACTACCTGGTTCTCATACTTCAGATTGATTTCCGAATAACGGTTCCATCCCAACACATTCAATCCCTGATCTACAAAACGAATAAACTTGGAAAGCTTAACCGGATAATCCTTCAGACTCCCCATCACAATGGAGAAATCACCAGCACGGGGTATCAACACCACATCATCGTTACTTCGCACCTCGATCTGTTCTATCCATGCATCCCAGTCAGCATTGCGTTGCAGGAACATGGCAAAATCATACAGCTCTTCACGGGCCATTGTCTCTGTTACGGCACCTGTGACCACCGGCACATACACGGTGAAAGCCGGTGTAACCGGCATGATACGCCGTTCCTGGTCGACATAATAGCTGCGTCCCTGACTGGTGATCACCCTGATCACCGGCTGACGCTGACGGATGGCAGCCACGATACCCCCTGCAGGTGTAGTGTAGACCTCAGCCGTTTCTACCAACTGGTTGGTGAGGATGGTATCACGAATAGCCAGGGTATTGATATCACCGAACGATTTACCCACGGGATGGAGGTTGTGTCGCTTCACCAGCCTCTCAATGTCGCGAGTAAGCACAAACTGCACCCGGTTGCTGTCTGCGATCACCACCTCAAAGCTTTCACACAGCTTGTTACGTGACAGCTTCCTGAAATAGGCAGCCGAAAAGACCAGGTAACCGATGGTCATCAGTGCGACCACTATGAGCAGGAATTTCTTCAAGCGTTCAATTGGTTTGTTTTATAATACAAAGATACATCAAGATAGGCAAAGGCCTTGCAAATTAATGTTCATTAATCATTGTGCAGATAACGAGTCCGCAGCATCCTCTCTATCTCAGGCAGCAGACGGTCGATGTCGCCGGCCCCGAATGTTACCAGCACCTCCAGCTCGAGGGTCCGAAGGCAACTCACCAGCTCCTCCTTCCGGCACAACTGCTTTGCGGAAAGGGTGATATCTTTCAACAACATCTCTGAGGTAACCCCTTCAATGGGTTCCTCACGTGCCGGGTAGATATCGAGCAGGATCACTTCGTCGGAGAGTGACAGACTCTGCGCAAACTGTGCAGCAAAGTCGCGTGTGCGACTATAGAGATGTGGTTGAAAAACGACCGTCACCTTACGGGAGGGATAGAGTGCTTTGATTGATTCAATCGCCGCCGTCAGCTCCCTGGGGTGGTGGGCATAGTCATCAATGAAGACGATCCGGTCGCTCTTGATGTGGAAGTCGAAACGACGTCGGGCTCCTGCGAAGTTCATCATGCCACTGCGTATTTCATCGGGTGTCACACCGCATAGTTCTGCGGCGGCAATAGCTGCCACGCTGTTTTCAATATTGACCTTCACCGGCACACCCAGGTCAATATCGTGAATCACCTGTGTCGGCGAGACATAATCGAAACGGATCTCACCATTACCGATGCGTATGTTCTCTGCATGGAAATCACCTGCCTCTTCTGAGTAGCTCCACACGCTAACTCCCGGCTGGGTACGGGGAGTGACTGCTGTCCCTTTTTTCAGTATGAGATGTCCCCCGGGGCGAATCAGTGAAGTGAAATGTGCAAAGCTCTCGCGATAGGCATCTTCAGTGCCGTAGATATCCAGATGATCGG
The DNA here is from genome assembly GCA_012837345.1 of Bacteroidales bacterium. Taxonomy (GTDB): domain Bacteria; phylum Bacteroidota; class Bacteroidia; order Bacteroidales; family Dysgonomonadaceae; genus Proteiniphilum. Next base: position 7,305 of record DURL01000191.1, on the reverse strand, counting down.
GATCAGCAGAAGTGATAATGGCGATATGGGGCCTGAGCCAGTGAAAAGAGCGGTCATACTCATCTGCCTCGGCAACCGTGACACGGCTTTTATCTGACAACAGTAAATTGTTGTTGTAGTTCTTCAGGATGCCACCGAGGAAGGCATTGCAGTCGACATGCGACTGGCGCAGGAGATGCGCGGTCATGCTCGACACGGTGGTCTTGCCATGGGTCCCTGCCACACAGATGGCATCACTGGCACGGGTGATCTCACCCAGCAGTTCCGCTCTTTTCATCATCCGGAAACCTCTCTCCCTAAAAAAGGTAAGCTCACCATGACTATGTGGCACTGCAGGTGTATAGACTACCAGTGTCCTCTCCTTATCAGTGAAGGAAACCGGGATCTCTTCAATCTCATCGTTGTAGTGCACAAAGGCACCCTCATCGTGGAGCTGTTCCGTGAGGGGTGACTCGGCACGGTCATACCCCCCCACCTGTTTCCCCTGTGCGAGAAAATAGCGGGCGAGGTTGCTCATGCCAATCCCACCAATCCCAACAAAATAGAAATTGTCGTACTTAAACGCACATTCATCGTACTGCTCCATTGTATGCCATCTATTATTACCGGTTCACAATCTTTGCTATCTCATCTACGATTCGTCTGGCAGAGTCATGCTGCGCCAGTGCTGCGATGTTATGTTTCAGTTCCTGCAGCCGGCGTTCGTCTCTCACTAAGCTAAGGGCTGTCATGAAAAGGGCTTCTGTTGCCAGCTGATCGGGTACCATCACGGCAGCACCCCTTTTCACCAGTGCTTCCGCATTCCTGGTCTGGTGGTCTTCTGCCACATTGGGGGAGGGAACCAATACCACCGCTTTCTGCAGGAGGCAGAACTCTGAAATCGATCCTGCACCGGCACGTGAGATCACCAGGTCGGCAACGGCATAGGCCAAATCCATGCGAGAGAGAAAAGCGAACAAATGCACGTGGGGCGCGATCACTCCCTCACGTTGCAGCTGCTGCATCTCGCCGAAGTAATACTTACCGCACTGCCATACCACCTGCACATCGTCACTCTCCGCCAACAGGCTGGTTGCAGCCACGACGCTCTCATTCAGGGTACGTGCTCCCAGGCTCCCACCCAACACCAGGATGGTCTTCTTTGCCGGATCAAGTCCAAAGAACCGGTATCCTTCATTTTGTTTCTCCTCTGTGATCACCAGATCCTGCCGGCATGGATTGCCGGTGAGCACAATCTTCTCCCGAGGGAAGAACTGCTCCATACCCTCATAGGCCACACAAATCACCGATGCTTTTTTAGCCAGCATCCTGTTGGTCACGCCGGCATAGGAGTTCTGCTCCTGCAACAGTGTGGGCACTCCAGCCGCTGCCGCTGCCTTCAGCACGGGACCACTGGCATAACCTCCTACCCCTACAGCTATCGCGGGTCGGAAATTCTTCACGATTTGCTTCGCCTGCCTCATGCTCATGAACAACTTCCAGGCTACAGGAACATTTTTCAGCAGGTTCTTTCTGTCAAAACCGGCTACCGGCAAGCCTATGATGCGGTAACCGGCAGCGGGAACCCGCTCCATCTCCATCCTGCCCAGAGCTCCTACAAAGAGAATCTCTGCTTCGGACCATCGCTCCCTGATAGCATTGGCAATAGAAATGGCGGGGAAGATATGTCCCCCGGTACCCCCACCACTGACGATAACCCTGAAAGCTTTTTGCCCATTGTTTTTGTTTGTCTGCATAACTATACTTTGTTCATGCCTGATGCACTTCGAAGATCACCTCTTCTTTTGGTTCTGCTGAATCGTTTTGATTGATCTCCGGCAGCTCATTGCTGCCGGCAGATACCTCCTGATCATGATCCACCTCTTCCCCGGGCCGGGCTTCGGGTTTCTTTTTCCCGATACCAAAACGATCGGCACTCAGGATAAGACCGAAATAGGCACAGGTGATCAATGTGGAGGTTCCACCACGGCTGATCAGTGGTAATGGCTGACCGGTTACCGGGATCAGGTTCACCGCCACCGCCATGTTGATGAATGCCTGAATCGACAGCATCATGGCGGAACCCAACACAAGGTACTTGGGGAAGAGTCTCTCCATCTTACGGGCAATCATGCCGGCCCTGATCAGTATAATCACATAGAGCAGCAACACGAACAACCCACCAATCAATCCCATCTCCTCGATGATGATGGCATAGATGAAATCGGAATAGGCCTGTGGCAGGAAATCACGTTCGGTGCTGTTACCGGGAAAGACACCCAACAGACTTCCGTTGGAGATGGCGATCTTGGCATGTGCCACCTGATAGTTCTCGTCGGTGATGGTGAAATATTCATCTTCTGATAACTCTTTCCCTGAGTCGAAATGTGCAATACGGTTCTGCCATGTACCAAGGCGACTCAGGGGACCGGAATCAGTCCAGCTCTCCGGGATCACATTGAGCAGCAACAGAAAGAGGAGGATGACTGCCACACCGGCGCCGGCCACCTTGAGCAGGCGTATCAACTTCACGTTGCCGATAAACATCAGCAGGAAACAAACACCGAAAAGAAGCACAGCCGTTGAGAGGTTATCCATCGCGATGATACCGGTTACCACCACCATCAGGCCGATCATCCATTTGAAGAGCAGGCCATCATTGCTTCCGTTCTGTCGGCTTAACAGAAAAGCGATGGTACCCATCAGAGAGATCTTGGCAATTTCGGATGGCTGGATGGTGAATCCCATAAAAGAGATCCAGCGCTCGGCACCGTTGACGCTGGTGCCGATAAAGGGAGTAAGGATCAGCAGGATAATTGCTCCCAGCAGCACGAAGATGAGTGAAGAGAAATATCGATAAGGGATATTGTGGATCAACAGGATGACACCCACTCCGGCAATCAGGAACATGGCATGTCTTAATATCGGTCCCCATATGTTTTGCTGGCGGTATACAATGGTACTGGTGGCGCTAAATATTTCAACCAGTGAGATCACGCAAAGGGCAATAAAAACCGACCAGATCACCTTGTCACCCTTGAATATCTTTTGCCCAAAATCTCCCCAGGAGAATCTCTCTTCCGAAATATTCTCTTCGGTGTGAAGAAAAGGGTTATTCCTGTTGTCCATATTTTTTAGCTTTCAGCTGTCAGCACTCAGCCATCAGCTTTATTTTCTTATTGTTTTACAAACCACGAACAATTCACTTACAAACCTACTAACTTACCAACTTACCAACTTATAAACTTACTAACCTATCAACTTACCAACTTAATAACTTACTAACCTATCAACCTACCAACCTACCAACTCACCAACTTACCAACTTACTAACTTACTAACTTATCAACTATTAAACCCCGAACTATGAACTATGAACTATGAACTATGAACTATGAACTATGAACTATAAACTATTCAACATACCAACTTTCTAACCTTGAAAACATTCACAGTTTTCTAACACATTCCCTGAACTGATCACCACGATCCTCGTAGTTTCTGAACAGGTCGAAACTGGCACAGCAGGGTGAGAGCAACACCGTATCCCCCTTCTGTGCGAGTTGGTAGGCAGCATCCACAGCCTCTTCCATAGAACCGGCATCGCGGATGGAATCCACCTTTCCATCAAAGAAGGCGTGTAGCTTACTGTTGTCGGCACCCAGGAAGATCAGTGCCCGTGCCTTGGTGCGAACCAGCTCTTCGATCTCCCGGTAGTCGTTTCCTTTATCCGTGCCGCCAAGAATCAATACAGTCCTTGTTCGCATGCTCTGCAGAGCGTACCAGCAAGAGTTGACATTGGTAGCCTTCGAGTCGTTGATATATTGCACACCTCGTACGGTGGCCACCTTCTCGAGGCGGTGTGGCACCCCCCGAAAATCGGCAAGCGAGTTGCGTAGCTGCTCATCGCTGATATCCATCAGCTTGGCCACGATACCCGATGCGAGTGAGTTGTAGACATTGTGCATTCCTTCCAGTGCCAATAATTCGAGCTCCATATCAAATTGATGTTCTTTTATGTTGATGACCATTTTCCCGTAATCGGTATATCCGGCTGTCGTCGTGGTGTGCTTCTCCCCGAAAGGATAGCAGGTGGCAGTCGGTTTCAGTTTCTCTATTTCGCGTGTGATGACAGGATCATCGATCCAGTAGATGAATGCGTCTTCCACCTTTTGGTTGCGGATGATCCGCATCTTAGCATCGACATAGTGTTGCAGCTGGTGATCGTAGCGATCGAGGTGATCGGGGGTGATGTTCAGCAGCACCGCGATATCAGCCTTGAAGTCATAGACACCCTCCAGCTGGAAGCTACTCAGCTCCAACACGTAGTATTCGTACTTCTCTTCGGCCACCTGCCGGGCGAAACTCTTACCGATGTTACCTGCCAGTCCCACCTTGAGGCCTGCTGATTTGAGGATATGCCAGATCAGGGTGCTGGTGGTTGTCTTACCGTTACTGCCGGTAATGCAGATCATCCTTGCGTGGGTGTACCTACCGGCAAATTCGATCTCAGAGATCACCCGTATGCCTCTGTCAAGCACTTTTTGCATCAGAGGTGTGGTGTCGGGGATGCCGGGGCTCTTGACGATCTCATCGGCAAGCAGCACCTGCTCTTCGGTATGGCCTCCCTCTTCAAAATCGATCTGATAGCGGAGCAGTGTCTCACGATGGTCTGCCCTGAGGTTACCGCTATCGGACAGGAATACCTCCAGTCCTTTCTGTTGTGCCAGGATAGCCGTTCCTACGCCGCTCTCACCGCCACCCAGTATCACCAATCGTTTACCATTCATCACCTGCTACTCTTTGCTTGTTGTATACTGTTTATTATCTCATCTTCAGTGTGGCCAACGCCAGCACGGCCAGAATCATCCCTACCAGCCAGAAACGGCTCACGATCTTGGGTTCTGCCAGCGGGACAAAAGGACGTTGGAAATAGGCATCGATGCTGCCATCTCCCGGTTTTTGATAATGGTGGTGCAGGGGGGTCATCTTGAAGATGCGTCTGCCTGCTCCATATTTCTTCCTGGTATATTTGAAGTAGGTGACCTGTGCGATCACCGAGAGTGCTTCCACGAAGAACACACCACAGAGGATGGGCAGCAGCAGTTCCTTATGGATCAGTACGGCAAAGACGCCGATGATCCCTCCCAGGGTAAGGCTGCCGGTATCGCCCATGAATACCTGGGCGGGATAGGCATTGTACCAGAGGAAGCCGATGCATGCCCCCACGAAAGCGGAAGCGAACACCATCAGTTCGTCACTCCCGGGGATATGCATGATGTTGAGGTAGGAGGCAAAGTCGACACGCCCCGACACATAAGCCAGAATACCGAGGGCTACACCTATGATAGCCGATGTACCGGATGTAAGCCCGTCAAGCCCGTCGGTCAGGTTGGCACTGTTGGAGACGGCGGTAACGATCAGGATCACCATCAGGATGAAGATCACCCAGACGGCCTCATCGGCATAGTCACCCATCCAACCCACCAGCCAGCGGTAGTCGAAGTTGTTGTTCTTCATGAAGGGGATGGTGGTACTGGTGGTCTTGACATCTTCGGTCTGGTAAGTCACTTCTTCGATCACGTTGTTCACCCGCACCTCCATGTTCTCCCTCACCACTGCATCGGGACTGAAATAGAGGGTGAGACCCACGATCAGCCCCAGTCCTATCTGTGCGACAATCTTGAACTTGCCCTTCAACCCCTCCTTGTCCTTCTTGAACACCTTGATGTAATCATCCGCGAAACCCAGCAGACCGAGCCAGATAGTGCTCACCAGCATCAGGATGATGTAGATGTTCTCCAGCTTACCGAAGAGCAGTGTGGAAACCAGGATAGAGAGAATGATGATCACCCCTCCCATGGTAGGGGTGCCCCGTTTGCTGTACTGTCCCTCCAGGTCAAGGTTACGGATGGTCTCGCCGATCTGTTTCTGTTGCAGCTTGTCGATGATTCTCTTCCCCACGAAGATGCCAATGAGCAGGGAGAAGATAACGGCCATGGCCGAGCGGAACATCACATACTGAAACATGCCCGCGCCGGGGAAGTTAAGTGTGTCGAGATAGTCGAAAAGATAGTAAAGCATACGAATCTGTTTGAATTGTTACGGGTTATGGTGCGAAGAGAAAATCATCTCCACCTCCTCCCTGTCGTCGAAGTGATATTTGACTCCCTTAATCTCCTGGTAGTCCTCATGTCCTTTACCGGCAATGAGGATCACATCTCCCTGCTGAGCCAGCGCACAAGCGGTTTTGATTGCTTCGCGCCGGTCCACGATGGTGAGTGCAGCTTGTTGCTGTTCCCTGTCAAGACCCTCCACCATGTCGCGCAGAATATCTTCCGGCTCCTCAAAACGGGGGTTATCGGAAGTAAGCAGCACCTTATCGCTTCTTTCAGCCGCCTCGCGCGCCATGATGGGACGTTTGGTACGGTCGCGGTTTCCGCCGCAACCCACCACGGTGATGATCTGACCCCGTTTACCGAGCACCTCATGAATTGCCCTCAACACGTTGCTCAGGGCATCAGGTGTATGGGCATAATCGACGATAGCGGTGTAACCCTTCGGTGAGCGGATGGTCTGAAATCGGCCGGCAACCGGTTGCAGGAGGGAGAGCTCACGCAACACCTCCTCCTCATTCAATCCAAGCAGGAGAGAAGCACCATACACAGCCAGCAGGTTGTATACGTTGAAGACACCCACGAACTGAACCACCAGCTCCTTGCCGTTGATCGCAATATCGGTCCCATCGAAATGTTTCTCAAAGATACGTGCCTTAAAGTCGGCCATGCCCATCACTGAGTAACTCTTTTTCGTAGCATGTGTATTCTGTAGCATTACCGTACCGTTCCTGTCGTCCAGGTTGGTCAGTGCAAAGGCATCCTCCGGCAGATTATCGAAGAAGAGCTTCTTCACATTGCGATACTCCAGCATATTCTTATGATAATCAAGATGATCCTGGGTGAGATTGGTGAAGATTCCACCGGCAAAATGAAGGGCATCAATCCTCTTCTGATGAATGGCGTGCGAGCTCACCTCCATGAAGGCGTACCCACAGCCAGCGTCTACCATCTGTCGCAGGAGTGCGTTCAGGGTAAGCGGATCGGGTGTGGTGTGGGTAGTTGGATACTTTTCACCATCCACATAATTGGCAACGGTCGAAATAAGTCCTGCGGCATGTCCCTGGTTGCGGAAAAGCTGCCAGAGAAGGGTAGCGATCGTGGTCTTACCATTGGTACCGGTCACACCTACCAGCTTAAGATGACGTGAAGGGTTCCCATACCAGGCATTCGCAATCTGCGCCAGAGCCACGGCACTGTTCTTCACCTG
>DURL01000018.1 GCA_012837345.1 Bacteroidales bacterium | reverse complement strand
TATTTCCTGGATGTGAACAAGAGGGGTCTGGGTGATGTGGCCAACGATATGCTATTATACGGTTCGAAGATCTACATCGCGGTCAACAAGTCGGGCACCCTTGAGGTGGTGGAGGCAACCACCGGCAAGTCCCTTCGTCAGATCAGGATGGAGTCCACCGGGGGACAAAGCAAGGAGCCACGCCGCCTGGCAGCCCATGGCGGAAAGGTATATGTCACCTCCTTCGACGACACCGTTACCCGCATCGACACCGTCTCACTTGCCATAGATGGTTCGGTGAATGTGGGGATGGACCCGGAGGGGATCGCCATCAAAAACAACAGGATCTACGTGGCTAACTCAGGGGGACTCAACTGGGCCAACGGGTACGACAACACCCTCTCGGTGATCAACCTCACCAGCCTCACCGAGGAGAAAAAGATTGAGGTGGGCACCAACCCGGGAACCGTACAAACCGACAGCCAGGGCGACATTTACCTCACGGTGACCGGCAACTATGGTGATGAGCCGGGAGCCTTCAAGGTGATTCACTCCGGCAGCAGCACAGTGGAGACCATCGCCGGCATCGCATCCCCTCAGAAGTTTGTGATCAATGACAACAAAGCCTATATCATCAGTGGCGCCTACGGGGTCTCCAACAGCCTGGTGGTCTACGACTGCCTGGAGGAGAAGATCATCAGCGACAGCTTTATCAGCGATGGCACCGAGATACCGATCATGAACAACGTGACAGTCGATCCCGTGAGTGGTGATCTCTTTGTGGCATCCACCGACTATGTTCATCCGGGCGATCTATACTGTTTTGATAAGAACGGAAAGATGAAATACAGGCTAACTGCCGTGGGTATCAACCCCTCGGTGGTGGTGTTTCAATAACAAAAAAGCTGCATGGCAGATAGATACCTGTCAGCAGCCTTCTCTCTACTTAATTATTTTGAATAGAAAGGCATTCCAAGTGATTGGCGTGCCTTTTGCTTTTTGTCACAGTACGGCTCTAACGGCTGTGTGTCTCGGGATCATACTCCACTGCTCCCTTTTCATTTCCGCTATTGTAAGGGATAAATCCCTCTTTTCTACGCAGGTAGAAGATCTCATTCTCATCCTTGCCATCCCGAACGATCTCCAACAGTTCGAATCCCTCCTTGCTGAGCATGTTCAACACGGCGATCATCCCGTTGAAGGAGACCACCCTGCGACGGTCGTCGGTGATCTGGGGAGTGCGTCCCCCCTGTCCCCAGTCGACACGTACCGTCACCTTCGAGCTGAGCAGCGGTCCCGAGTCCGACCAGATGCGGATGTAGTCGGCATCGAGTGATCCGATCGGTGTTTCATTCACATACTGTGCATGGGCCATCGAGATGCTTCCCGCGACGAACAGCCACATCAGAAAAAATCTTGTCTTCATAGTTTCACTATTTTTAGTTGGTTATATACTGAAAGCCGTAAGCTATTGGCAGTAAGCCGTAAGCAGTAAGTTGAAAACCGAAACCGCTGCACCTATAAAGGTTCAATCTCCGAAGCTGATAGCTGATAGCTGACCACTGATCGCTTTTTCAATCCAGCTTCAGCACCGCGAGGAACGCCTTCTGCGGCACCTCCACGTTACCCACCTGTTTCATCCGCTTCTTACCCTCTTTCTGTTTCTCGAGGAGCTTTCGTTTACGGGAGATGTCACCGCCGTAACACTTGGCCGTCACATCCTTGCGCACCGCTTTCACCGTCTCACGGGCGATGATCTTGGCACCGATAGCCGCCTGGATGGCGATGTCGAACTGCTGGCGTGGGATCAGCTCTTTCAGCTTCTCACACATGCGCCGTCCGAATGCCTGGGCGTTGTCGTTGTGCGTCAGCGTGGAGAGGGCATCCACCGGCTCACCATTGAGCAGGATATCCATCTTCACCAGCCTGGAAGGCCGGAAGTCGTGCATATGGTAGTCGAACGAGGCATACCCCTTCGAGATGCTCTTCAGCTTGTCGTAGAAGTCGATCACGATCTCGCCGAGTGGCAGGTCGTAGATGATCTCCACCCGGTCGCCGGAGATATACTCCTGCTTGATCAGCACCCCCCGCTTACCGAGGCAAAGCGTCATGATGGGCCCGATGTAGGCTGTGCTGGTGATCACCGAGGCACGGATAAAAGGCTCCTCGATCCGCTCTATCAGCGTGGGATCGGGCAGCCCGCTGGGGTTGTGTACCTCCTTCATCTCACCCTTCTTGTCGTATACCTTGTAGGATACGTTGGGTACGGTGGTGATCACATCCATGTTGAACTCACGCTCCAGCCGTTCCTGGATGATCTCCATGTGGAGCAATCCCAGGAAGCCGCAGCGGAAGCCAAAGCCCAGCGCTACCGATGACTCGGGCTGGAAGGTGAGCGAGGCGTCGTTGAGCTGCAGCTTCTCGAGCGAGGCGCGCAGGTTCTCGAACTCTTCACTCTCTATCGGGTATACACCCGCGAAGACCATTGGCTTCACCTCCTCGAATCCGGAAATCGCCTTGCTGGCTGGTCGTTTCACATGGGTGATGGTATCGCCTACCTTCACCTCCTTCGAGGTTTTGATGCCGGAGATGATGTAGCCTACATCACCACAGTGCACCTCTTCACGGGGCACCATGCTGAGGCGCAGGATCCCCACCTCATCGGCTTCATACTCCTTTCCGGTGTTGATGAACTTCACCTGGTCCCCCTTGCGGATGGAGCCGTTCACGATCTTGAAGTAGGCGATGATACCGCGAAAGGGGTTGAACACCGAGTCGAAGATCAGTGCCTGCAACGGGGCATCCGGGTCGCCCACCGGAGCGGGTACCCGCTCAATGATCGCCTTCAGGATGGCCTCGATGCCGATGCCGGTCTTGCCGCTGGCACGGATCACCTCCTCGCGCTTGCAACCCAGCAGGTCCACGATCTGATCCTCCACCTCGTCGGGCATGGCGCTCTCCAGGTCCACCTTATTGAGTACCGGGATGATCTCCAGGTCATGCTCGATGGCCATGTATACGTTCGAGATGGTCTGCGCCTGGATACCCTGTGCCGCATCGACCACCAGGAGGGCGCCCTCACAGGCGGCGATGGAACGCGACACCTCGTAGGAGAAATCCACGTGCCCCGGAGTGTCGATCAGGTTGAGCGTGTAGTTCTCCCCCTCATACTGGTAAGCCATCTCGATGGCATGGCTCTTGATGGTGATGCCTCGTTCCCGCTCAAGGTCCATGCTGTCGAGCACCTGTGCCTGGAGGTCCTTTCCCTCCACGGTCTTGGTGAACTCCAGCAGTCGGTCGGCCAGGGTGCTCTTCCCATGGTCAATATGGGCGATGATACAAAAATTGCGTATCTTATTCATCTATAATCTCTCAATCTTAAAATTCCGCGTTGTTTGGTGTGCGTGGAAATGGAATCACGTCGCGGATGTTTGTCATCCCGGTGATGAAGAGCATGAGTCGCTCGAAACCGAGGCCAAAGCCGGCATGGGGTGCGGTACCGAACTTGCGGGTCTCGAGGTACCACCAGATGGGATCGGTATGCATGTCTGTCTCTTCGATGCGCTTCATCAGCTTGTCGTAGTCCGCTTCCCGTTCCGATCCGCCAATGATCTCGCCGATCTTGGGGAAGAGCACATCCATGGCGCGGACTGTCTTGCCATCCTCGTTCTGCTTCATGTAGAACGATTTGATCTCGCGCGGGTAGTCGGTAAGGATCACCGGACGCTTGAAATGCTTCTCTACCAGGTAGCGTTCATGTTCCGATTGCAGGTCGGCACCCCAGTATACGGGGAACTCGAACTTCACACCCGACTCCTCCAGGATCTTCACCCCTTCGGTATAGGTGAGTCGTACGAAATCGTTCTCCACCACGAACTTCAGCCGGTCTGTCAGTTCATTGTCATACATCTTGGTCAGGAAGGCGATATCCTCACTGCAGTGCTCCAGTGCATAACCGATCAGGTATTTCAGGAAATCCTCCGCCAGGTCCATGTTGTCGTTGTTGTCGTAAAAGGCAACCTCCGGTTCAATCATCCAGAACTCGGCCAGATGTCGCGGGGTGTTGGAGTTCTCCGCTCTGAAGGTGGGACCGAAGGTGTAGATGGCACCCAGTGCCATCGCACCCAGTTCACCCTCCAGCTGACCCGATACGGTAAGGTTGGTCTGCATGCCGAAGAAATCCTGCGTGTAGTCTATCTTCCCCTCCTCATTTCGGGGCGGGTTGGCCGCATCGAGGGTGGTCACGCTGAACATGGAACCAGCTCCTTCTGCATCCGAAGCGGTGATGATGGGGGTATGGAAATAGTAGAACCCGCGATCGTTGAAGAACTTATGAATGGCATACGACATATGATGCCGCATACGGTAGATGGCACCGAAGGTGTTGGTTCGCGGACGCAGGTGTGCGATCTCACGCAGGAACTCCAGGGAGTGCCCTTTCTTCTGCAGGGGGTAAGATGCAGGATCAGCACCACCGTAGATCTCCACCTCAGTGGCCTGTATCTCTACGGTCTGACCCTGTCCCTGCGATTCCACCAGTCGGCCGTTCACATTGATACAGGCACCGGTGGTGATCGGTTTAAGTAACTCTTCACCAAACTGCGATATATCGATCACAATCTGTATGTTGTTGATGGTCGATCCGTCGTTCAGTGCGACAAATCCCACATTCTTGTTACCTCTGCGGGTACGCACCCACCCTTTTACGTTCAGTTCCTCTCCGAAGCTTTTAAGCTGTAACGCTTCCGAAATTTTTGTTCGTTTGATTTGTTTCATACCTGACTAGATCTCTCAAAATAAGAGATGTTATGGTTTATCTATTTTTTAAAAAAGTTCCCTCCGTACGGTGACGGAGGAAAATAGTTGAATCATTGTTAATCGAAGGCACCCATGCGTAGCATATTTACCTCCTGTTCTGAGAGGTAACGCCACTTGCCGCGGGAGAGCTTTTTCTTGGTGAGCCCGGCAAAATAAACTCTGTCGAGCTTCAGCACACGGTAGCCCAGCTTCTCAAACATGCGACGCACTACGCGATTCTTGCCTGAGTGGATCTCGATACCCACCTGGGTCAGATCCTCCTCTGTCACGTAGCTGATGGCATCGGCATGGATCTCACCATCTTCCAGCTCAATGCCGTCGGCAATGGCCTGCATATGCTCCATGACCACCGGTTTATCGAGCCACACCTGGTAGATTTTCCGTTTCTCGTATTTGGGATGTGTTAATTTTGATGCCAGGTCACCGTCGTTGGTGAGCAGGAGCACCCCTGTTGTGGCCCTGTCGAGTCGTCCCACCGGGTAGATACGCTCCGAGCAGGCGCTCTTCACCAGCTCCATCACTGTCTTACGGTTCTCCGGGTCATCGGTGGTAGTGACAAACCCCTTCGGTTTGTTCAGCAGCACGTATACCTTGCTCTCCAGACGTACCGGCTGGTTATGGAACATCACCTCATCGGCACGGGTGATCTTGGTACCCAGCTCGGTAACCACCTCACCATTCACCTTCACCACGCCGGCTGTGATGAACTCATCGGCCTCACGGCGTGAGCAGATCCCGGCGTTGGCCAGATACTTGTTCAGGCGGATGGGTGCGTTGGGATCGGCATTTTCCTTGTACTTGATCTGCTTGAACGGTTTTTTCTTTTTCAGCCTCTTACCGCCGGGGCCCATGCTGCTCTGCGTGTCACGCTGTTGTGACGGGCCACCCCAGCTACGATTGCCCTGGCTCCCTCCCGGGCCTCTTCGCTGTGGGGCGCTACGTTCTCCCACCCTGGGGCGACGTTTCCTGGGCGCACCTTCCTGATTGCCGTAGCTGTTGCCTTGTGATGAATCTTCCCAGTTGCGGTTATAGGATCGCTCAGAGGGCTGACGATCATAGTTTCTGTCGGAGGGCTGGCGGTCATAATTTCTGTCAGAGGGCTGACGGTTATAGGACCTGTCGGAAGACTCCTGGTTATAGGGTCTCTCCTGAGAGTTCTGGTTGTAGGGTCTGTTGGAAGGACGATAACCCTCCTGACGCGGTCTCCTCTCGTTTCCGTAATTGCGGTTCGGGGCAGCGTGTCTCTCATTGTTCGCGCTAAAAAATTGACGTTTGGGGCGCGATTCTTCGTTGTTTGTTGTCATTGTTGTTGTCGTTGCTTTGTTTGTGATTACAGTTGAAACCTCACGGTTTTATTCATTTTCCTAAAACATCCATCCGTAACTGTGCGGGCACAGGGGGCATGGAATTTCCAAACTCGATGCGTTCAGTACGCTTGTTTTACGGTCTTCAATAATGTGATCTCCGTAGGGTGATCATCATGTCAGATACCAGTGTAATTTTGGGGTGTAATGGCTCTTAATTCTTCTTTGATTTTTTCGTTTACGTCCAATGTTCCGATGAACTCCGAAATACTCTCTTTCGTGATCTCTTTGTTGGTTCGTGTAAGCGCTTTCAATGCCTCATAGGGTTTCGGATATCCCTCTCTTCGCAGGATGGTCTGGATCGCTTCGGCAACCACTGCCCAGCTCTTCTCCAGATCCTGTTCAATCGCCTCTCTGTGTAATAACAGTTTATCTATTCCTTTTGTTGTGCTTTTGAGTGCAATTAATCCATGTGCCAGGGGCATGCCGATGTTACGGATCACGGTGGAGTCGGTCAGGTCCCTCTGCAGGCGGGAGATAGGCAGTTTGGATGCCAGGTGTTCAAGCAGAGCGTTGGCGATCCCCAGGTTTCCCTCGGCATTTTCGAAATCGATCGGGTTCACCTTGTGTGGCATGGCCGATGAACCCACCTCACCCTCCTTTATCTTCTGCTTGAAGTACTCCATCGAGATATATTGCCACATGTCGCGGTTGAAGTCGATCAGAATGGTGTGTATTCGTTTCAGTGCATCAAACGAAGCGGCAAAAGCGTCGTAGTTCGATATCTGGGTGGTATATTCCTCCCTGCGGAGATGGAGCTTCTCGAGTAGGAAATCATCCGCGAACCTCTTCCAGTCAGCGGACGGATAAGCCACATGATGGGCGTTGAAGTTTCCCGTGGCACCCCCAAACTTGGCTTTTGCCGGGATATGTTTGAGTACCTCCAGTTGATTGGTCAGCCTGTAAGCAAACACCATCACCTCCTTACCAAGTCTTGTGGGTGAGGCTGGTTGACCGTGTGTACGCGCCAGCATCGGTATATCGGCCCATTCAGCGGCCAATGATGCAAGGCGTGCGATCAGCTTCTCCAGCTCGGGGATGTAGACCTCCTGCAATGCCTCCTGCCACATCATCGGTGTGGCGGTGTTGTTGATATCCTGCGAGGTAAGCCCGAAGTGAATGAACTCCTTGTAAGCCGTGAGACCCATGCGGTCGAACTGCTCTTTCAGGAAATACTCCACGGCCTTCACATCGTGATTGGTCACCTGCTCAATCTCCTTTATCCGCTGTGCATCCCCTTCAGAGAAGTTGAGGCAGAGCTCCCGCAGGCCTGCAAAAAGGCTGCTGTCAACCCTGTCGAGCGGCTTGATGCCGGCTTCACACATGGCGATGAAATATTCGATCTCTACCTTCACCCGGTACCTGATCAGTGCATATTCCGAGAAATAGGCACCCAGCTCACCGGTTTTATCTCTGTAGCGTCCATCGACGGGGGAAATTGCAGTCAGTTGGTTTATCTCCATTGTAGTTGTTGCGCAATGCGGGTTTGAACTCAGATCTCTGAACCACGGAAAATCACTTCCCGCCAGGTTCATATCAGTCACATCGAATTGTTTTTGTTCGGAAAAATATAACTCCCTATGATTACGGTACAAAAGTAGCGATAATTGCAGAGCTGAAAAAATATTTATAAAATTATTTGCAAAATATTTTGAGGGAAAACAAAAAGAGTCTATCTTTGCATCACTTTTTCAGAAAGCAACCTCCGGGAGCGGGGATCAGAACAGGAAAAGAGCATTTTCGGGCGTTTAGCTCAGCTGGTTCAGAGCATCTGCCTTACAAGCAGAGGGTCGGCGGTTCGAATCCGTCAACGCCCACCTGATAATCAAACACTTATCGATTCATTTCGGTAAGTGTTTTTTTTTACCATTCTTCTATTCTTTTTTTAATAAAAAAAACGTAGAATGAAAAACAATCTGTTGTCACTCTGCGTTTTGAGAGTGAGGTTGAATTAAAACTTATTCACTTTAATATATTTCATACCCTCAAGTCTACAGCCGATCTCTCATTAATTTTATTTCATCATGTGAAGCTTTTATAGCCACTTGCTGGCGTATGATAATCGTCCTTTGTTCCGGGGTGATATTTTCGCACTTAAGCGCGTCTTCATAAGCTCTCAATGCTGCATCTTCACCACCTTCACAATTGTCGAGGATGGTTTTCCGATCGCCTCCTGAGAAAAATGCTTTCATATCCATCCACGCGCGGTAAATTTTACCTGATGTCTTTGTACCCAGCTCAATGCTTTTTCCGGCTCTTGCTAATTCTTCCACCAGTTCGGTATGGAATTTGCGACTTTGGTCAATTCTCGCCTGGAACAGGTTTTTCAAATCGTGATCTTCCGGTTTGAGTTCATCAATAGCTTTTTTATAGCCCTCTACTCGATCGTTGTTGATTAATACCAGGTCATTTAATGTTTCAGCTTGCTCTTTTAGATAGTCCATGATTTCATTTTTTAGAGTTCAACATAGAATTAAATACGCATACGTAACTTGTAGATAAGAAGTAAACACACTTCCGACAAGCTATAGATATAAAACCGATGAAACCATCTGTTTGTTCTTTATTGCGACCTGAGTTGGAAATTATTAACATGCATTTTGTCCAGGGGTACAGCAGGTTTAACGTCATTCATTTTCATTATTCCATGTTGTTCTTTTTGCCCAAGATTTCCAAATAGTGTTTATTTGTCATAACTCCAAGGATGTTGCCAAAGGGATCAATCACAGAAGCAGTTACAAAGGTCATTTTGCCTCCTCTTCTATCGATAATCGGTTCATATATATTTGCTTAACATGTTATTTACGCGATAAATACTCTACGGGTGTATTGAATCTGAAATATAACATTCGTATATACTCTCATACAGGTTTTTTTACGAAGATTCATTTAATCCCTTTGCAGTGGTGGAAACATACGTTTCTCTTCCATGCCGCGTTCACATTATAGACAAAAATAGCAGTTATTTGTGTAATCTTAGAAAAATACAGAAATTAAATATCTCCTCATCATACATTCCGGATGATCGTTTGAACAAAGGCTCGGGAGAGTTGGTTACTCTCTTAAACAAGCAAGCTCTATGAATGACCTGAAACTTTCGATACTCGATCTGGCATACTACTCCCCGAACAACCACTCTGCCGGTGAGGTGTTGCACAACTCCACCGAGATCGCCATACTGGCAGAACAGCTGGGGTATCACCGATACTGGTTTGCCGAACACCATAACAGCGCATCGCTGATGAGCATGTTTCCGGAAATCATCATGACACACGTTGCCTCGAAGACAAGCCGAATCCGTGTGGGCAGTGGTGGCGTGATGCTACCCAACCACAGTACGCTGAGCGTGGCGGAGCGCTTCTCCATGCTCGAGGCGCTGCACCCTGGAAGAATCGACCTGGGCCTGGGTCGTGCTCCCGGCACCGACGGTCGTACCGCCTATGCGTTGCGACGCTCATGGGATGTGATGCGCGAGGATACTTTCCCGCGTCAGCTGGACGACCTGCTCGGCTTCTTCAGTCATGACCTGCCGGAAGAGCATGAGTTTACAAGGGTGATTGCGAATCCCGATCCGTCGCTGGTGCCACAGTTATATATGCTGGGATCCAGCACGGGAGGAGTGCAGTTTGCCATACAAAAGGGACTGGCATTCGTATTTGCG
Organism: Bacteroidales bacterium; assembly: GCA_012837345.1. Classification (GTDB taxonomy): domain Bacteria; phylum Bacteroidota; class Bacteroidia; order Bacteroidales; family Dysgonomonadaceae; genus Proteiniphilum. The sequence continues at coordinate 26,176 of DURL01000018.1, read as the reverse complement.
GCGCAGATCAACGCCGACATGGCGATACCGGTGATGCAGCTCTACCGGCAGCAGTTTCGTCCCTCAAAGTATTACGATCGGCCCAAAGCGATCCTCTCCATCAGTGTCTTCACTGCTGATACGGAGGAGGAGGCATATTACCAGGCTGCCCCTACCCTGCTTATGTGGACTATGCTTGCCACCGGCAAGCGGATCACTTCTTTTCCCACCCCGGTAGAGGCGAACAGCTACCCCTACACCCCACATGAGAAGTCTGTACGCGATCAGCAGATGAGTAAGTTCGTGATCGGCACTCCGGAACAGGTGGCTGATCAACTCCGTCTGTGGGCTGCGAAAACAGATGCTGATGAGATCATCATGGTAGATGGCTACCCGGAGATGGAGGCCCGCAGAAGAGCCTACACCCTGCTGGCACATCAGTTTGACATGATCGGTTGACTGACAACTGATACCTGACAACTTTTCCAACTATTTCTGCTATATTTGCATTTTGCGTATATCAATTCAATGATCAATGAAAAAAGCTGTTATCATTTGGTTGCTGCTTGCCTGTGTCGTCACATTTTCCCTGGCCGGGGAAGAGGGACGAAAAAAGGTGGCTGTAGTGCTTAGCGGAGGATCGGCAAAAGGGTTCGCACACGTTGGCGTGTTAAAAGTGCTGGAGCGTGCCGGCATCCCCATCGATTACATTGCCGGCACCAGCATGGGTGCCGTGGTCGGGGGACTCTATGCGGTGGGTTATGACGCGCAAGCCATTGACTCATTGATACAACTGCAGGACTGGAACTACCTGATGAGCGACAATGTAAACCGCGAGAACCTGCCGGCATCCCAACGTGACAGACGGAATGAATTCATTGTCTCACTCCCCTACCGATTAAACCTAAAGGAGAGAAGCGGAAAGGTAAGCCTGCCACGTGGCGTCTTCACCGGCCAGAACCTGTACAGCCTGTTTCTGAACCTGACCATCGGGTTTCAGCAGGAGATGGATTTCAACTACCTCCCCATTCCCTTCGGATGCGTGGCGGCTGATGTGCGTACCGGCGAGGAGGTGGTCTTCCGCAAGGGTATCCTTCCACAGGCCATAAGAGCCAGCATGGCCATACCGGGTGTCTTCACCCCGGTGGAGAAAGACAGCATGCTACTGGTCGACGGGGGCCTGATCAACAACTACCCTGTGGATGTGGCTCGAAGCATGGGAGCCGATATCGTGATCGGTGTCATCATGCCGTCGGATGAGAATGTGGGTAAGCAGAAAAGTGGAAACATTGGAGAGATAGCCGAGCAGCTCACCAACTTCGTGGGAAAGGAGAAGAGATTGCAGAACATTGAAAATACCGATCTGCTGATCACTCCCAGGATTCATCCCTATGGATCGATGGATTTCCAGAAGCCGGCAATCGACTCCCTGATATGTCGCGGCGAACAGGCTGCAATGACACAATGGGAGGCTCTCATGGCACTGAAGGCTTCGCTGGGTATCACCGGCAGTGATCTTCCCGTGAGAGAGCGCCAGAACCCCTATCTTCATCTCGATACGCTGCTCATTGATCATGTAAGCGTGGAAGGGGTGCCGCCTCGTGATGTGAAGTGGATACTGCGCATGATTCCTGAAAAAATTGAAAAGGTCACCCGCAACGATCTGGATGCCATCACTGCCCGTATGTATGGCGCCGATCTCTTCTCACGCGTCACCTATCGCCTCGATGGTGACCAACCCTTCGATCTGGTCTTCCTGGTGGAACCGAAGGAGTACAACACGCTCAACCTGGGCATCCATTTCGACACCCGCGATATGGCAGCTATCCTTGCCAACACCACTGTCCGACTGGGAGAATCCTATAACTCAATGATCGACATCACCACGCGACTCAGTCGCGATCCCTACCTGCAGGTGGACTACTCCATCAACAATGGCCTCTTTTACAAGGGAGGGGTGAGCTACCGTATCAGCAACAACGACCTGAGCATCTACCACAGAGGACGCCTCTCCTATCACCTTGGGGTGATGCGCAATGCGCTGAACCTTAATTTCTCCGAGTTCTATTTCGGAAACGTGCAGCTGAACCTGGGTGCCGGTTTCGACTATTTTGACTTCTTCAACCTGCTGGGACGGTCTACCAATCCCGCCCTGAGAGGAGTAGAAGATCAGCTCTATATCAACTATATGATCAATGGAGTGTATGATAACCTGAACAACACCTATTTTCCCTCATCGGGTCAATATTTCTCGTTTCGATACACCCTCCATACCGATAACTTCATTCAGTTACAGGAGGAACTGCCCCTCAGTGTGTTGAAGATGAACTTCTACAAGCCACTGCAATTGGGTCATAAGACCTACCTCACACCACGTATCTCTGCCCGTTATGTGATGAACGACAGCGTACCCCACATCTACCGCAATTTCGTGGGAGGAAGAAAAGACGGTCACTACCTCCCACAGCAGATCGCACTGCAGGGATCCGCCGGCATGGAGGTGCTGGGCAACATGGTCGCTTCTGTCGATGCAATGCTACATCATGAGTTCAGCCCCAACAACTACCTTTACTTTCATCTCAACTACACCTGCCATCACGATCACCTCCACAACCTGTTCGAGGGTGATGCCTACTGGGGAAGCAATCTGGGTTATTCCTTCCTCTCCATTGCCGGTCCATTGCGGCTGGAGCTGGGTTACTCCGGTCTCTCCCGCAGGTTCCATCCCTATGTGAGCTTCGGGTATCATTTTTGAAACATCTTATCCGGCATCAGTAGTGCGTTCCATAGCCAAAATCTATGAATGATTGAGGGTCTGTGATTTTGAACTTATGTAAATTATCATTATATTTGTAGTAGAAAATTCTTTACAAAAAAGCAACTTTTAAAAATAGAAAATGATGAAAACATTAGATTATCTGGGATTAGATTCCAAGAATGTGAAAAAAACAGTTGACGGTTTGCAGGAACTGCTGGCCAGCTTCCAGCTTTATTACACCAACCTGCGTGGTTTCCACTGGAACGTGAAAGGTGAGATGTTCTTCGGTGCGCATGCCCGTTTTGAAGAATATTACGACGACGCAGCCGAAAAGGTTGACGAAGTAGCAGAACGTATTTTGATGCTGGGTGGTGTGCCTGCCCATAACTTCAGCGACTATCTGAAGACATCGGCCATCAAGGAAACAGAAGTGGTGAGCAACCACAAAGAGATCATCAAGCTGATTCTCGACAACCTGAAGGTGCTGATCGCCCAGGAACGCAAGGTGCTGGAGACCGCTTCCGAAGGGGATGACGAAGGTACAGTAGCCCTGATGGGTGACTTCATCTCCGCCCAGGAGAAAACCGTATGGATGCTTACCGCTACTCTTTCGTAAGAGTAGACGCATAATCACCTATATTGAAAGCCGTTCCGCCTCTGAGGCAGGAACGGCTTTCTCGTTGATGGGCACGCCTGGATTATCTTGTTGGGAGAGTAATGCCGTTTCACCGGTTACCGATGATGGTATGGAATTGCTTGCGATAGGTCTCCCCTATCGGTATCTGTTTTTTGGCGATGATGATCCGGTTCTTGTTGATGCTGCTGATCTTGTTCTGTTGGATGATATAGGAGCGATGCACCCGCATGAAACGATCGCCAGGCAGCTCCTCTTCGAGCGACTTGAGGCTCATCAGCGAGAGGATCGGTTTGGGATCCTGCTCGGTGTAGATCTTCACATAATCCTTCAAACCCTCAATGTAGAGGATATCTTCATAGAGCAGATGAATCAACTTGTACTCCGACTTCACGAACAGACCCACTTTCTCCTGTTTATGATGGCTGGATGACCTGTTCTCGGTCATCTCAAACCAGGTAAGTGCTTTTTTGGCCGCAGTGTGAAAATCGGTAAAGGAAAAGGGTTTGAGTAGATAATCGAGTGCACTCACCTTGTATCCCTCCAGTGCATATTCGCCGAAGGCGGTGGTGAAGATGATGCGGGTATGGTCGCCGATGATGCGGGCGAACTCCATACCACTCACCTCAGGCATCTGAATATCGAGGAAAAGAAGATCCACCGTCTCACCGGCAATCTTCTTCATCGCCGTGAGCGCATTGCTGTATTTCCCCGTGAGACGCAGGAACGAGGTCCTCTCAATGTACGATTCTAAAAGAGACAACGCCAGAGGCTCATCATCCACGATCCAGCAGTTCAGTATCATCCTGTTGTTTTTTTGTGTCGATCACCAGCACAGTTGAATAGACATCATTCTCCACGGTGGTATGCCACAGGTAACTCTCAGGGTAGAGCAGCTCCAGCTTTCGTTTCACCAGATCCAGGCCTATCCCGCTGCCGCTCTTGTCAGAGTCACTCTTGGGGAAGTAACTGTTTCGGGTTGCAAATTCCACCTTGCCATCATCATACTCCCTGAGCGATATCTCGATGAAAGAGTCATGCTCTCCGCTGATGCCGTGCTTGAATGCATTCTCCACCAAAGATATAAAAATTAAGGGAGAAATAAGGGTGTTGGCGGTATCGGAATAATCGAACCGGGTGGTCAGCTGCACATGATCGGCCAGGCGGATGCGCATCAGTTCAATGTAGTTACGCATGAATTCAGCCTCCTGCCGCAGCGGTACGAAGTTCTGGTTGTTGTCGTAGAGAAGATGCCGTAGCAGCTTGCTCAGGTCCATCACCGCCTGTTGTGCCTTGGGAGGGTTAAACTCAATCAGTGCGTAGATGTTATTCAACGTGTTGAGCAGGAAGTGCGGGTTGATCTGGTTCTTCAGGTTCTGCAGCTCCGCCTCCGACTTGGCTTTGGCAAGCTCCTTGCGTTCATTCTCCACCTGCAGCCAGCGCACAGTCATCTTCAAAGCAACACTCAGCCCCATCATCATAAAGAGCGATGTGGAGTTACGCAGTAAAAACAACAGCAGGAAATAGTTATTGGGGCGGCCACGCCAACGGGGCCTCAGATGAGGCATCAACAATTCCAGCAGCTCTCGCGTGAAATGCATGATGAACGAGACAGCGATGATCAGGACGATGTTCCAGAGGATATAAGCCCTTGTTTTACCCTTGAAGAGCAGCTGGTCGATCAGCAGAAAGAAGTTGAGATAGAAAACCAGCAGGAAGCCCAGCATCTCCGGTATGGAACGCAGGAAAGGGCGCCAGGTGAAGATGCGTTCCGAATCAATAAAAAAGTATGGGAGGATGAAGATCACCCCCCATAGCAGCAGATGTACGAACAGGTTGTTCCAACTGCTCTTTGGTTCTTGTTTCAATGCCTGTCCCATTTCTCCTCCTTTGTTTATCTGACTGGAATATTACATCCTGCCACGTCCGCCACCGTGACCAAATCCTCTCTGCGGCATCATATCCTGTGCGGTGGCACCCCCTTTGAAGATGTTGAAGCGATAGACGAAGTGCACCATGAAGTAGCTGGTCAGCGTGTTGGTCGTGGTGTCACGGATGTAGTTAGAGGTAACACTGCGGCTGATATTGCTGCGCTGCTGCAGGATATCGTATATCTTAAAACGGATGGTACCATTCTTTTGTTTAAAAACAGTCTTCTGTAATGATGCATTCCAGAGCCATTCATTCTGCTCGAACCCGTCGGTGTAGCCCGAGTTGGTGGAGTAGTTGATGTCACTCTCCAGAGTGAGATCCCACGGCAGGTAGATGGAGGTGGATGCGTTGCCTCCGTAGTTGAGGTAGTTCTGATCCTGCTGCCCCTCCAGGCTGTTGGTCACGTTGTTGTAGTTGACGTTCCCACGTACTGCAAAGTCGAACTGGTCCGAACGGAAATTGAGCCCCAACACCTCCATCAGTGACATCCGCTTGTTGGTGTTCTTGTCTTCGCCGGTAAACTCAATTTTTTCAATATCTAATTCTTCTACGGATGATTTGGTATAACCGCTGGTGTTGCTGTAGCTGGCAAACGACATGGAGAAGAGTGAGAACTTGATGTTGCCCAGCGGCACGTTGAACATCATCCGTCCGTTCACGTTCCAGTTACCCTCCACGTTGCGGTAGGTATTCACCCTGCGACCGGAGTTCACATTGGTGTATGTAGCCGATACGATGTCGTTGGTCATGTAACCACCGTTGACAAACGTGTTAAACGAGCTGGCCTTCTCCGGATTGGACCATTGGTAGCGAATGTTGAGGCGATGCTCGAACGAGGGCTTCAAATCAGGATTACCCATTGTGATGTTGAGTGGACTGGTCACATCCACCACGGGCGAGAGCTGCGATATCGAGGGTTGGTCGGTGTCACCATAGTAACGCAGACGCAGGTTCTGGGTACGGCTCCAGCGATAGTTGAGCTGTGCCATGGGCGAGTAGTTGACCACCTTCTGCTCACCCTGGTAGATCATACTGTCACCCACAAAGGTCTTGCTGCGTGAAGAGGAGGGTTGCACTGAGAAGCCGAACATATAGTCATATTTCTCCCTCACCCCCTTGAAGTTGGCCTCTATCTCCTGACTCACAAAGTTGTTCTCCAATCGTTTGCTGTAATCAGTGTCGAGCACGGTATAGTTACCGTTGTCATCTTTTTTTCGGGTGTCTCTGTCCGAATCGGAGTTGTTTGTATTGTACTGGTAGGCCAACTGCAGGAAGTGGTTGTCACCCAGCGGCTCCACATAGGAGAGATAACCTCTCCATGAACGGTTCTCACTGATATTGGTGAAACGCTGATCAATCAGGTCATCGTCACGGTTACCATTGTAAAAGGTCCCTGAGAGATTCGTTCCTTTATTTTCAGAGTCACCACCACGTGCTCTCACCTGAACACTCAGGATTCTCCCCTCTTTGCCCAGCTCACGGCTGGCATCGAGGTTGAGTGAATAGTTCTTTCCGGTACCCTCAGAAAAATAATCAGAGTACCCATCGTTGATGGCGTCACCGGTGAGCTCACTCTCAGTAATAAAATCACCTGTCTCATTGCGCTCGTTGGTGTAATAGGAGAAAGCGGGACGAAAGATAATGCGTGTGGCGGAGTCGGGCTCCCACTCAAGGCGCAGGTCTGCCCCAAAGTTCTGGCTGATGCTGTTTGATCTGTTTTTTTCAGTCTCAAGGGTATTTCCCGCACTGAGGATGTTCTGGGTGAAGACATCCGAGTTGACATTGGTATCGGTGAAGCCGTAACGTACGTTGCCACCCAGCTTCAACTCGGGTGTGAACTGTTTGCTGAAGTTGCCGCCGATGTTACCGGAGGTGGAAATACCGCTTCTGCCTCCCCATCCGCCTCTGCGGCCACCGCCGCCCATGTTCCCGAACATGGCCGATGCAAGATCGGAGAAGCCGGCATTGTTGGTGTTGTTGATGCCTCCCAGGAGTGTAAGCTGATCTTTATCTTTCATATAGTTGACCATCGCATTGCCTTCATATCTATCCTGGCTGCCATAGCCGGCAAAAGCATTGCCGAAGAGCCCCTCTTTCATACCGGGTCGTACGGTGAGGTTGATCACGTTCTCCTCTTCACCATCGTCGAAACCGGTCATCTGTGCCTGCTCCGTTCTACGCTCGAGGACCTGCAGCTTGTCCACCATCCTGGCCGGCAGGTTCTTCGATGCCACCTTAGGGTCATCACTGAAGAACTCCTCCCCGTCGACCAGGATCTTGGTGATCTCTTTGCCGTTAACGGTGATCTTGCCCTCATTGTCGATCTCCACGCCGGGCATCTTCTTGAGCAGATCCTCCACCACGGCACTCTCTGTAACCTTGTATGAGTCGGCATTGTATTCCAGAGTATCCCCCCTCACGGCGATCTCGGCAGCCTTGGCGGTCACCACTGTCTCGGAGAGCAGGATGTTGTCATTTTTTAGTGCAATGCTACCCAGCCTGACATTGGCTTGCTCAGCAGTCACCTCTACATTACGGTATTCATTCAAATAACCGATGTAGGATACCTGCAGGATGTAACCGCCCCGGTTCACCGGGATGGAAAAACGACCATTCTCGTCACTGGCCTTACCGGTGACGAAGGTGCTGTCAGCCTGCCGTAAGATGCGAATATTGGCTAGTGGTACAGGTTCTTCGGTCACGCTGTCAATCAGCCTGCCCGAGATGGTGTTGCCGGATGGTGCCTGGGCCGTTAGGGTGAATGTGGCGCCAAGAGTGAGAAGAAGGAAGAGCGTTATTTTTTTCATGTTGTCTTCAACAGATTACTTGATTCGTAATTGAAATGAATTTAGAAACACTGCACAAAAATAGTTCGTGCAAGGGTGTGTGGCAAATGAAATAGATGAACAAAGCGGTTTTATCGACCAATCGCCCTCATACGTGGAGCAATGATGCAGGCGTAGGGAATAAAAAAATCAATCTGCCCGATTCTATTAATTTTTTTTTACTTTTGTCCATCATTCAAAAGATCATATAAGAAATTCATTACCCGCCCCGGGTAAGTAAACCGACCTTTTATGTTGAAATCATTAAAAAATGAAGATTGGGTAGCCACCATCATCGGTGGAGTGATACTGTTATTTGTGATTCTTTTCCCATCGATGATGCAGCACTATGCTGCCGTTTCGGTGATTGTTGCACTGCTGGCCTGGCTGGGGTACCGTTTCATGGGTAACCGCGACAGCGGGCAGTTCCTGCTCTCTTTCGCTGTCATCTTCCTTCTGGCATGGCTCTCACGAAGCCTCACCGGCATCCCCTTCATCAAGAGCACCGGCTTTGAATCGGTCTTCTTTGCCGTGATCATCGGCCTGCTGATCCGAAACACCATCGGCCTGCCCAAATGGCTGGCACCGGCGGCCCGCAGTGAGTACTACATCAAGGCGGGACTGGTGATCCTGGGTAGCTCCATCTTCTTTCAACAGATCATGGTGGCAGGGTCTCTCGGCATGTTGCAGGCGGTTATTGTGGTGCTCTCGGTATGGTACTTCAGCTTCTGGGTAGCAACCCGTCTCTTTCGCATCGACAAGGAGATGTCGATCCTGCTCTCCAGCGCGGTCTCTATCTGTGGTGTCTCGGCGGCAGTGGCCACCAGCGGTGCCATGAAGGGAGACCCGAAGAAGCTCTCGTTCGTGATCTCACTGGTGCTGATCATCGCCATCCCAATGATGTACCTCCTCCCCTGGCTGGCTCAAATGATTGGTCTGAGTCAGGAGGTGGCGGGTGCATGGCTGGGTGGCACCATCGACACCACCGCAGCGGTAGTAGCCTCCGGTAAGTTTATCGGTGAAACAGCTGAGAAATACAGTGTGATTATCAAGTCGGCACAGAACGTGCTGCTGGGAGTGGCAGCCTTTGCCATCTCCATCTACTGGTCCTACAAGGGAACCAACAGTGACATACGTCCTTCGGGGAGTGTCCTCTGGGAGCGTTTCCCCAAGTTCGTGCTGGGTTTCATGGCTGCCTCACTGGTGTTCAGTTTCGCGTTCGACCTGGAGACAGGTAAGGCTTTGTCGAAGGTGGCCAACAAGGGAGCGCGTGAGCTTCTCTTCTCGCTGGCCTTCGTCAGCATCGGCCTGGAGACTGATTTCCGTTATATCTTCAAGAAAGGAAATGCCAAATACATCTGGTCGTTCCTGACGGCACAGACCTTCAACATCCTGCTCACCCTGCTGATTGCCTGGCTGCTGTTTAGCTCCCTGTAAGCAACTATCGCGGTAGCTGCCTGTCAGAGTTCGCGTGCCAGCTTGATCCACCGGAAGTTGGCTTTCTCGGCTGTGATCTCCACCCAGCTATCCAGTTGAAACTCGAAGCAGACGGCAGAGGCGGTGGGGAGGTTATCGAGACGCACCCCCAGGTGATTGACCAGCTCGGTCACTCCAGGGTTGTGTCCCACGTAAAGACAGCTCTCCACACTGTCGGGCAGCTTGGAGATGGTGTTGAGGATCCAGGCGGCAGGTGCGAAATAGAGGTTCTGGTCGGTATGGATCATCTCTTCAGGATAACCCACACCCCCAGCTGCAAGGATGGCGGTCTCGTGAGCTCTTTTTGCCGAAGAGGTGAGTATCAGGTCAGGAGTGGCGGCACGCTTACCAATGTACAAACCCATATCACGTGCGTTCTTTTGTCCCCTGTCGGTGAGTATCCGGTCATAGTCATCCTTTGCCATGGTGTCATGTTCGGCTTTGCCATGTCGCAGAATTATCAATTGCTTCATCTTTTTTCTGTGGTTTCTTTGGCTGCAAAATTACGGATAATTTTTCACAAATGCTTCAGCAACCACCCTGCACCTGTAGAAAAATAGAGCGAAAAATAAAACCTTTCCTCCTCTTTTTGTGTTTTATAACAAACCACTACGCTATGACTAAAAAAATCGCAAAAACAGCAGGCATCATTGTCGCGGCATTGCTCCTGCTGTTGACTGCGGCCTATCTCTACCGTTCATTTTCCGTAAACTACCGTACAACAGCGCCAAACATGACCGGTCTGTTGATCACCGGCCTCATTGCAGGGGGACTGATCACCTATCTCTGGGTACAACTGCGTCATGCCCGGCGCATGCAAAGCCGGGTGCGCAGTGAATCGCACACGGTGGTCGAGGGTGTGAAGCGTGTCTTCAAGATCGTCCTGGCCGAGGGGCAGCTCAATGAGATCTACAACTACGAGAACACGAAGAAGCTTCTCAATTTCATCCCCTCCACAAAAAAGGCATTGGTGATAGTCCGCGCGCAGGTCATGATGGGTTACGATGTGGAGAAGTGCCGCTGGCAGATCGACGAGGAACAGAAGAGGGTACGGCTGCTGGAGTTCCCGAAACCGGAGATCTTCTCGGTGGAGACCGATTTCAATTATTACTATTTCGAAGATGACCTGTTCAACTTCATCGGGCGAAATGACCTGCAGAAGATACAGGAGCTGGCCAAAGAGCAGGTTAAGAAGGCGGCGCTAAAAAGCAGTCTGACCAAGATCGCCGCCGACCAGATGAAACTGCTGCTCAGTGAGGTGATCTCTGCCAATCACTGGCAGATTGAGAATCTGTCGCTGATTGATGATTATAAGTATCCTGAACCGGAAAAGGAGAAACAGGATCCCGATGAACCTACTGCAGCCGGGCTGTCACTCGATCAACAACATTCGTCCAGGCTGAAAATGGGCAGACTGATCAGCATGGCGACCGATCTGCTCAAACCCTGACCCGATATCATACAGATAAACGGCGGCACTCCCTGTAATGAGGTGCCACCGTTCCTCTCTTTAACATGCTACAGCGGGGTTACTCCCAGCTGAGTAGCACCTTACCGCACTGACCACTCTCCATCACATCGAACCCTTTCTGGAACTCATCGATGTGAAAACGGTGGGTGATGATGGGTGTCAGGTCGATGCCGGAGATGATCATCTGCTCCATCTGGTACCATGTCTCCCACATCTCCCGTCCGTAGATACCCTTCAGTGTAAGCGCCTTGAAGATGATCTCGTTCCAGTCGACCTGGGTGTTATTGGGCAGGATGCCCAGCAGTGAGATCTTGGAACCGTTGTACATATTGTCGATCATCTCACGGAAGCCCGCGGGAGAGCCTGACATCTCAAGCCCCACGTCGAAGCCGCGCATGCCGAGCTTCTGTACGGCCTGTGCAATGGTCTCCCCCTTCGAGGGGTTTACCGTGAGGGTAGCCCCCATCTTACGCGCGATATCGAGTCGGTATTCGCTCAGGTCGCTCACCACGATGTAACGAGCGCCGGCAAAGCGACAGATGGCGGTAGCCATGCTACCGATCAGACCCGCTCCGGTGATGAGCACATCCTCTGCGATCAACGGAAAGGAGAGAGCGGTATGGGTGGCATTTCCGAAGGGATCCATGATGGACGCGATCTCATCGGGGATACGAGGGTCGAGCTTCACCACATTGGCAGCCGGCAGTGAGAGATATTCGGCAAAGGCACCATCGCGGTGGACCCCCACGCCGATGCTGTTCTCACAGACATGAAGCTTGCCGCGGCGACAATTGCGGCAGTGGCCACAGGCGATGTGTCCCTCACCGGTCACCCGGTCACCCACCTTCAGGTTTGTCACGCCGCTGCCCATATCCACGATCTCACCCACATACTCATGACCGATGGTCATGGGTGTCTTGATGGTCTTCTGCGACCAGTCGTCCCACTTATAGATGTGCAGGTCGGTGCCACAGATTGATGTCTTCTTTATCTTGATCAGTACCTCGTTCACACCGATGGAGGGAACGGGAACCTCTTCCATCCAGATGCCTTTCTCCGGACGCAGTTTTACCAGTGCTTTCATATCTGTTTAGCTTTTAGCGGTCAGCTTTCAGCTTTCAGCTTTTGGTGCTGAAAGAGTCAGCAGACAGCGGTTTGATTTTAAGCTTTCAGCAGTCAGCGGTGAGCTTTCAGCGATAAGTGCTGAAAGACACATCAGACAGCAGTTGGGTTGTTAAATGATCTCCCGTTTTTTCCCTACCCTGATAAAGGCGGTGATGGCTCTGTCGAGGTGATCGCGTCTGTGTCCGGCGGAGAGCTGCACACGGATACGGGCCTGCTCTTTCGGCACCACGGGGTAATAGAAACCGGTGACGTAGATGCCCTCCTCCAGCAGGTCGGCAGCGAACTGTTGCGACAGTCGGGCGTCGTAGAGCATCACGGCACAGATGGCCGACTGGGTGGGTTTGATGTCGAAACCGGCATCCTTCATGCGACTCACGAAATAATCGACGTTTTCATGCAGCTTGTCCTGTAACTCGTTCGACTCCTGCAGAAGGCGGAACGCCTCGGTGCCTGCAGCTGCCACCAGGGGTGGGATGGAGTTGGAGAAGAGATAGGGACGCGAGCGCTGGCGCAGCATGTCGATGATCTCCTGCCGACCGGTGGTGAAGCCGCCAATGGCACCTCCAAAAGCCTTGCCCAGGGTGCCGGTGATGATGTCCACCTCACCCTCCACATTGTAGAGCTCGGTCACCCCTTTACCGGTACGGCCTACCACGCCGGCGGAGTGGCTCTCGTCCACCATCACCAGTGCGTTGTACTGTCTGGCCAGCTCCATGATGCGGTCGAGTGGCGCCACGTTGCCATCCATGGAGAAGACACCGTCGGTGACGATGATGCGGAAGCGTTGTGCCTGAGCCTCCTTCAGCTTCACCTCGAGGTCAGCCATATCTGCATTGGCGTAGCGGTAGCGTTTCGCCTTGCAGAGGCGCACACCATCAATGATGGAGGCATGGTTGAGTGCATCGGAGATGATGGCATCCTCCTCGGTGAAGAGGGGCTCAAAGAGACCGCCGTTGGCGTCGAAACAGGCGGCGTAGAGGATGGTATCGTCGGTGCCGAAGAAACGACTGATGGTCTCCTCCAGTTGCTTATGGTAGTCCTGTGTGCCACAGATGAATCGCACCGACGACATGCCGTAGCCACGCTCCTCAAGAGCTTTAGCTGCCGCACTGATCAGTCGCGGATGATCAGATAGTCCCAGGTAGTTATTTGCACAGAAATTGATCACCTCCTGTCCCGATTCCACCCTGATCTCCGCCCGCTGCGGTGTGACAATGATTCGTTCCCGTTTGTAAAGACCTGCCTCTTCAATCGCCTTCAATTCGGCCTGCAGGTGTTGTTGCATTTTACCGTACATGGTTTTTCAATATTTTGTTTTTGGTTCAAAGTTTCTGGTTCGATATTCCTGGTCCGATGTTCCTGGTTCAAAGCTGACAGCTAACCGCTAACCGCTCACAACTGACCACTATTTATTCTGCCTCATCCGTGAGGGAGGAGGGAAGTGATTTCTTCGCTTTCACGCCCAGCTCGCGTAGCTTCTCCGCCTGTCCGATCAGGTTACCCCTACCCGACTTGAGCTGTCCATATGCATTGTCATAGCTGCGTCGTGCCCGTTCGAGATGGGTATCGATCTCGGTGAGGGAACCGACGAAGTTGACCAGCTTGTCGTAGAGGGCAGCCCCTCTTTCGGCGATCTCGAGGGCGTTGCGGTTCTGGTACTCCCGTTTCCACAGATCAGCGATCAGCTTGAGGGCGGCGATCAGGTTGGTGGGACTGATCAGCAGGATCTTCCTGTCATAGGCGTACTGCCACAACGACTCCTCATGCTGCAGCGCCAGGAGGTAAGCCGGCTCGTTGGGGATGAACATCATCACGAAGTCGAGCGACACGGCATACTCCTGGTAGCTCTTGCGGCTCAGCTCATCGATATGACGCCGCACGGAGCGCAGGTGCTCACCTATCAACCGTTCTTGCTCTTCCGGATCGTCACAGCCCACGTAGTTAGCATAGGCGGTGAGCGACACCTTGGCGTCGATGATCACCCGTCGCTCGTCGGGGTAGGCGATAATCACATCGGGTTGCATGCGACTGCCCTGCTCGTTGGTGAGGGTATTACCATCGCCATCGCGTAGGAACGCCTGCACGAAATACTCACGCTCCTTCACCAGCCCGGAGCGCTCCAGGATGTTCTCCAGGATCATCTGTCCCCAGTCGCCCTGTATCTTGCTGTTACCTTTCAACGCGTTGGTCAGGTTGACCGCTTCGGTACTGAGACGGTCGTTCAGCTCTCTCAGTTTCTTCACCTCCTCACCCAGCGAGAAGCGCTCCTTGGCCTCGGTGACGTACACCTCCTCCACCTTGCGGCGAAAGCGGTCGATATTCTCTTCCAGTGGCTTCAGGATGATGTTGATGTTCTCCTTGTTCTGGCGTGCGAAGCGATCGCTTTTCTCCTCCAGTATCCGGTTGGCGATCTGCTCGAACTCCAGGTTAAACTGTTTGTGCAGGGTGGTGATCTCACTCTTCTGGCTCTCCAGCTTTTCGATCATTGCCCTGTTTTCGGCCGTGACGGTTGCCAGTGAACGGTGCAGCGACTGGTTCTTCTCCATGAGTGCCGCATGCTCACTCTTCGGGATCATCTTCGATCGCATGTGGAGTACAGCCATGATCCAGGCGATCACGCCGCCCGCCACAAAACCGATCAGAAGATAAAGTAACGCCATAGCCTGTTTTTCTCATATTCACTTCTCAACAGCAGAGAAGGAGCCTTCTGTAGCCCACTCTCCCTTTATTTGATGCTCTTCAGCTGGTGTCCCATCCGCTTCTTCTTGGTCTCCATGTAAAAATGGTTGTAGGCGTTGGGCTCGATCTCCAGCGGCACGTTCTCCACCACCTCCAGACCATAGGCCTCCAGTCCAATCCGTTTGGTGGGGTTGTTGCTCATCAGTCGCATCTTGCTGACACCCAGGCTGCGCAGGATCTGGGCTCCCACGCCATAGTCACGCTCGTCGGCCTGGTAACCCAGGTGCAGGTTGGCGTCGACAGTGTCGAGGCCCTCTTCCTGCAGCTTGTATGCCGCCACCTTGGCCATCAGCCCGATGCCACGTCCCTCCTGGTTGAGGTAGACCAGCACCCCTTTGCCCTCCTTCTCGATGAGCTGTAGTGCCTTGTGCAGTTGATCGCCGCACTCGCAACGCATCGATCCGAAGATGTCGCCGGTCATGCAGGAGGAGTGTACCCGTACCAACAGAGGTTCGTCATCTTTCCATTCACCCTTGATAAGGGCCACATGTTCCTGACCGGTTGATATCTGCTGAAAAGCGACCATCCGGAAATCACCATAGGCGGTGGGCAGGTGTACCGACACGCCGCGTTCGATAAGCGATTCGCTCTTGAGGCGGTACTTGATCAGGTCGGCCACCGATACGATCTTCAGGTTGTAATTGCGGGCCATCTCCATCAGCTCGGGGAGACGTGCCATGGAGCCGTCCTCCTTCTTGATCTCGGCGAGCGCCCCGGCAGGGTAGAGACCGGCCAGCCGTGCAAAGTCGATGGTAGCCTCGGTGTGACCCGCCCTGCGTAATACACCCTTTGTCTGGGCACGCAGCGGGAAGATGTGACCGGGGCGGCCAAAATCCTCGGGAGCGGTCTCCTTGCGGGTGAGCGCCAGGATGGTTTGGGCCCTGTCGTATGCCGAGATGCCGGTGGTGCAGCCTTGTGTGAGCAGGTCGATGGAGACGGTGAAGGGTGTGGAGTGCACCGAGGTGTTGTGCGACACCATCATGGGGAGCTCCAGCTCCTCCGCCCGTTCGCGTGTGATCGGTGCGCATATCAGACCGCGTGCATGGGTCTCCATGAAGTTGATCTTTTCGGGGGTGATGCACTCTGCGGCGATCACCAGATCCCCCTCATTCTCCCTGTCCTCGTCGTCCACCACAATGATGAAGTTGCCTTTCCGGATCTCTTCAATGGCTTCTTCAACTGTGTTTAATGTAATTATTTGTTCCATTTAATTGAATTGATTTTGTGCGGTTTTTTCGTTCATCGCGGGGTGATCTTTCAGGATGATACCTGCCAGCTCCCCACTGCGTTGCGCGATGTTTCCCAGATCGTTTTTGATTCGCATTTCAAACGGATAGGCAACCAGCCTCAACAGGATGCCCACAGGGAAGAGGTACATCGCGATGCGTGCCGGCAGAGAGCCGGGTTTGAAGAGACGCACGTTGCTGATCAGCACGGGGAACTCCTCCGCCTTGGCCAGTATATCGAGGTCATGTGCATTAGAGACCTGGTTGAGTGTGATCTCCATCTTGCTTTTGAGCATGCGCAGCTCCTGTTCGTAGCCCTCGTCGTTCCAATATCCCCTGTATGAGAAGCCGTTGTACTTCTCCAATATATGGTTCGTGATCTCTTCTATTTCGTTCAGATTATCTACGATAACGTTGTAGTCCGGCTTGTCGATCACCACGCTCTTGACCGGGTATGTTCTTTTTTCGCGGATGAAGAATAGTCGTCGTATGAACTGAATATAAGTGTCGGCATTCATGATCACCGAGTCGTTCATCGCCTTGTAAGTGAGGAACACGCCAATGGGCAGGAGGATGAGCGCACTGAACCACATGCCGAACCAGTGCACCCATACACCATCGCGGGTCATCTTATACCCCACGTTGTCCACGATGTAGTAGATGATGAACAGGATCACCGAGATGACAATAGGGGTGCCCAGCCCACCTTTCCTCACGATGGATCCCAGGGGGGCACCGATGAAGAAGAAGAGGAGGCAGGTGAAAGGGATGGTGAACTTACGGTGCCACTCCACCCAGTGACGGTTGATGGTCTTTCGCGTGGTGGTCTTATTGAGAGAGCGAAACAGGAACTCGTTGCTGTTGTTTTCTGCTTTCTGAAAAGCATTCTGCATGATTGTGGATTGCTTGTTCAGCTCCATTGACAGCAGTAGCGTATCGGGACGGGGCACCTCCACCTCAGCGTTGTGACCCGCCAGGATCAGTGAATCTTTCTGTTGCGCGGGATAACTGTTCCTGAAAGAGAGATGGGAGTAGCTCTTCATCAGCTTCCTGTCCACCACGTTGACACTGTCGAGGATCACCGTCATGGAGTCGATCGATAATCCCAGCTCCGTGAGATTCTTGGAGACGTAGTTGCTGGTTGAACTGCCTTCAATCACCTCCTCACCCATACGGTTGAAATTGGCATCGTAAGAGATCATCATGGTCTTGGTGTCGAAGTTCTCCCGTGCATAGGGTACAAAATCGCCACGGTAAGCCGATGATGAGCCCTCCGTGAAGTTCTGGAACTGCTGTCCGCTGTACATGGTGAAGAGGATCATGGTCTTATCCTCGGTCATGCTCATCCGTGCCGAATCACAGACGATCACCGCCATATTGTTAAATCCGCTCGCCACCTCGTAGATCATCACATCATAGAGCATGCCTGTCTCCCGGTTTTTCTTGCCCACATAGAGGTTGTAACCATCTATCTCCTTGTAGAAGACACCCTCCGGCACATCCAACTCGGGTGATGCCTGACGGATAGAGATCAGCAGGGAATAAAATTTGGTCTGAATCCTTGGAAGGGCATTGTTCTGGAAGAAGAAAGCACCCACGCTGATGAAGGCAATGAGGATGATCAGCGGCTTCATGGTCTTCAGCAGGGGTATGCCGGCCGATTTGATGGAGAGCAGTTCAAGGTTCTCGCCCAGATTACCGAAGACCATGAGAGAAGCCAGCAGTATGGCCAATGGCAGCGCCATGGGGATCAGGTTGAGGGCAGCGTAGAAGAACATCTCCCCTAGCACCTCCAGTCCCAGTCCCTTGCCCACCATGTCCTCCACATACTTCCAGAGGAACTGCATCAGCACCAGGAAGAGACAGATGGCGAAGGTCATCAGAAAAAGCGGCAGGAAGGTAGTGAGGATATACCGGTATAACCGCTTTATGTGAAAAATATTATTCATCAGGACAGCAGAAATGATGATCTGTTTATTTTGATGACAAAGATAGTAAAATCAAACGGAGAATCGTGGTTCAGAAAGTGTAAAGATGATTAAAGAGAGAGCAGCCTGGTGAACAGTTGCAAGCTGATGAGATGTCAAACGCCAAGGCGTCTTTTGAGTAGCTCCACCTGTGTCTCCCAGAGAGCGATGGCATCGCCTTTCTCATCAGGTTCGGTGAAGTCGGTGACTTCCAGGGTCATCTCACCCGAGAGGTCGAGTTTACGCAGGATAAACTCGAAATAGATCTCCTCATCCTCCTCATCCAGCCAGTGGTAGCGGATAAGCGTCTGGGGTTTGCTGCAGACAATCTGAGCAACGTTTGATGACTTACCCCACAGGAAGGTATATCGTGTTTCTGTTTCATCCATCAACACCTCATCGGCAAACCATTCCGAGAGCCCGTCAATCTGACTAATCATGCGCCATAAGCTGGTTTGAGTTGCGTTTCCCATCAGAAACTCGATATGAAACTTATCCTTCGACATCTTACTAGTTAAAATATGGGTCACAATATACAACAATTTTCCGGATCTTCCCAGAAATGAAGAGACAAAAAAGGGAGCGACAGAAGTGGTGTCAGAGTGAGTCGGTTAGCATAAAAAATATTGTGAAAAAAGCTGCTCCCGTTGTGGGAAGCAGCTTTTGAAGAGTGATCATTCACCGGATCACTGTACCGGTATATATTCCACGAAGGCTTCGATCGCCTCATAGGAAGCGAGTCCCAGCTGCCAGTAGGTGTCGGCAGTGGTGCGGTTACGCTCTTCGGAGCGTTGCCAGAAGAGTCGTTCATCATCACCCAGGAAAGGAGCACTCTCCATCTGTGACTGGTGACGGAGGATGGCATTACGTTTCTGACGCAGCTCCTCGGGTGAGAGGGGTACGGCCATCTCGATGTGGTCGATCTCCCACTCCATCCATGCACCGCGGTACATCCATATGCGGCAGTCCTTGAACCACTCCTCCTCTTTGATCATATCTACGGAGGCGAGGATGGCGTCAAGGCATACCTTGTGGGTACCGTGCGGATCCGCCAGGTCTCCAGCCACGTAGATCTGGTGAGGCTTGATGGTCTCTATGAAATCCTTCACGATCATCACATCCTTCTCGCTGATGGGGTTCTTCTTCACCTTACCCGTTTCGTAGAAGGGCAGGTCGAGGAAGTGTACGTTCTCCTCGGGGAGACCCACGTAGCGGTCGGCCGACCGTGCCTCTTCACGGCGGATACGCCCCTTGATGAATAGGATGTCGGGGGTGTCAATATCTTCGTTGGTCTTCTCATGCAACAGGTAGTTACGGATGCTCTCATACTTCTCGAGCAGGTCCCTGTTCCCGGGTGTGAACTTCTTGCGCATGCTGTTTAACACCGATATGTAACGGATCACCTCCTCATCGCCCACGGCGATGTTGCCCGAGGTCTGATAAGCCACATGTACCTCGTGTCCCTGGCTCACCAGCCGCTGGAAGGTACCTCCCATGGAGATGACATCATCATCGGGGTGGGGACTGAAGATGATCACCCGTTTGGGATAAGGCTTGGCCCGCTCGGGGCGGTAGGTATCATCGGCGTCGGGCTTGCCACCGGGCCAGCCGGTGATGGTATGCTGCAGGTCATTGAATATCTTGATGTTGACATTGTATGCCGATCCGTAGAGGGTGATCAGCTCACTCAGGCCATTGTCGTTGTAATCCTTGTTGGTCAGCTTCAGGATCGGCTTGTCTACCACACCACAAAGCCAGACGATGGCACGGCGTATCAGCTTGCTGGTCCAGTCACAGTTGGTCACCAGCCAGGGGCGACTGATGCGGGTCAGCTCAGATGCAGCCGCCAGGTCGACAAACAGTTTCGTCTCACCGTGTGTCTGCAGGATCGATCCCGGCACCATGTCGGTCACGGCTCCCTCCACGATATCGCGGATGCTCTGTGCCTTCTGCTCGTTCCAGGCTATCAGCGAGATCTTGCGAGCCTGCATCATGTCAGAGAGTCCCATGGTGATCGCACTCAACGGCACCCTGTCGAGCGATCCGAAGTTGCGTGCGATATCCTTACGGGAGTCACCGTCGAGCATCACCATCCGTGTCTGTGAGTGTAGGCTGCTGCCGGGCATGTTGAATCCCACATTCCCTTTGCTGCCAAGGCCCAGCAGCAGATAATCCAGTCCCCCCTTCTTTTGGAGGCTCTCCTCATACTCCTCACATTTGTCACTGATCAGATCCTTTTCTGCGGTGGCATCGGGGGAGAAGATGTTTGTCGGGTCAATGTCAATTTTATCCAGAAAAACCTCTTTCAACATCTGTAGGTTGCTGAAAGCGAAGTCGAGCACGGGATAAAACTCATAGGTGTTGAACACCACCAGGTTGCGGAAGCTGACATTATTCTCCATATGCAGCTTAACCAACTCCTCATAGACAGGCAGAGGCGAAGCACCGCCACTGATGCCCAGCACGAATGTTTTCCCCTGCTGTTGTTTAAGCAGCATCTCCTCAACTATTTCAGCGGCAATCTCCACAGCCGCATTTTTTGCCTCTTCATAGATGGCGATAGGCAGTTTTTCGTAGCGAGCCAGGTTGTATTCCTCAAAATCGTTTTCCGGTTTGTAGTACTTCTTTGGCACGCGATCAAGCGTGATGTGTGAACTCAGATCCATTCTCATATTGTCAATACATTATGATGATATTTTTTCTGTATCTATAACATCCTGCAGCGGGACTTGTTTCCCCTGTGGCATCATTTTTCTCATTTATGATGAATCAGGCATTAACCTCCTTTTTCAGGTCCATGTTCCGCGTGATCCGGGCATAGAAGAAGAGGGCGATGGCCGAGATGGCACCGATGCCCACGAAGACATACCAGATATAGTGTGCATGTTGGGTGGCGGCACCATAGGCGATATGATCCACAATACCAGCTTCATCCATGAAGAGCCTCGGGTCGGGGCAGTACTTGTCGAGCAGGAAGCCGGAGAGACCGAAGGCAAAAAGGTAGGAGAAGAAGGAGTGGAGGTGGCTGAAGCCGAGGTAGAGTCCCTCCTCCCCTGCGGGTGCCTGCAGTGAGAAGTACTCCAGGTAGCGGGGTGAGATGAAACACTCGGCCAGTGCCTGAAAGGCAATACCTACGATCATCATGAAAGCCACGGGATGCAGTCCCAGGATATAGGCCTCCCCCACCTGCGATCCTAGCGACATCAGTAGTGCCGAGAAGGGGATGATGATCATGCCGGTCATCATGGAGGCGATGGCACTCCGCTTCTTCATCAGCGAAGTGACGAAGTTGACCGCCAGGAAGACCACCAGGGGGTTCACGTTGGCGTACCACCCCGGTGAGGCACTCTCACCAATCATGCGGATCACATACTTGGGCATGGTGGCATACATCTGACCCTGTATCATCCAGAAGCCGCTGACGATGATGATCAACAGCATCAGCCGGCCGTTGAGCAGCACCTTACCCATGGCACGTCCTATCTGCAGGAAGCTCTTGCCCTTGCCTTCTGTTTTGGTTGATTTATAGAAGAAATAGACAGCGACCAGTGCCAGAAGGGTCATGGCGGCGGAGAAGTAGTTGAGGTAGACCAGTCCCTGGTCGCCCATGCTCCTGCGCAGCGGATCCACCACCGTCTTGCCGGTGAAAGCCCCGATGTTGACCATCATGTAAAAGATGGAGTAGCCACGAGCCCTGTTCTCGGGTGTGGTCTCGCGTGCCACGGTTCCGGAGATGACCGACTTGATGAAGGCGCCACCGATCACCACCAGTACCAGTGGTGCGATGATCGACCAGCGGAGATAACTCTCCTGCAGGCCGGTGTAGGTGGTGATCATCTCATAGTCGACCAGTCCGGCGCTCTCCAGCAGGGTGGGCAGGATGCCCAGACCGGCGTATCCCAGCGTTAGCAGGGTGAAGGCCAGTATGATGGCTGATCGGAAGCCTATCTTATCGGCATAGGCACCTGCGAAGAGCGGCAGCAGGTAAAGCGAGGCCGAGAAGATGCCGGCAATGACACCTGCTTCGATATCGGTAAAACCCCACACATTGGAGAGGTAAAGGGTGATGACGATGAATACGGCATAGTAAGCCAGTCGCTCGAGCAGCTCAACGAAATTGGCCACCCAGAAAGGTTTTGTAAATTTAACCATCGGCAGGGATCTTGTCGTTAATTAGAGTATGAATTTAAATTTGCAAGCAAAGATATGCAATTATTTTAATATATAAGTTCTGATTCCTTGATTACTTCACAACCATTGCACCTTATTCCAGGTCGACCACGGTAATACCGGCACCTCCGAACTGTACATGCTCATCCGCGAAGCGACTCACACCGTTTACTGTACCCAGATACTCGCGGATGATCTGCCGCAGGGCACCGGTTCCGGTACCATGTAGGATGCGTACACGGGCCACACCCAGCTGTATGGCATCATCGATGAAGTAGATCACCGCCTGCAGCGCCTCATCGCCCCGCATGCCCCGCACATCGATATCCTGCTTGAAGGAGAGCTTGCGCTCGTGCAGCAGGTCACGGGTGTTGGATGACTTCTGCTCCCGCTTCAGCTGGTTGTTGCTCACCCGCTCCAGCTTCTCGAGAGGCAGTGTCGACTTGATCATGCCGAAGGCGATCGTGGCTTTCTTGCCGGTGACCTCCATAATCTCTCCCACGCTGGTCTGTCCCTTTATGCGTACAGCATCCCCCACCCCGGGCTGCACCTCTTTGGGTGGCTGTTTCACTGACGGAACTGTCGCTTTCTTCTTCACCTTCTTTCGTGGTGATTGCATTCGGCCTGCTCTCTCAGATGCTTCCTTTGCCTCCTCAATCTCGCCGTCACCCAGCCGCTCGCGAAAGCCTTTCAGCTCATTGCGCACTTTCAGCGTCGCCTCCCGCTCCGCCTTCGCCTCCTTGATCTCACGGATGGTCTGCTCGATGCGGGCATTGCTCTCTGCCAGCATCTGCTCCGCCTGCTGTCTGGCTGTTGCCAGTATCTCCTTCTTCTGTTTCCCAATCGCCTCCAGGTCAGCCTCATACTTCGTGGCAGCCTCCTCCAGCCGTTTCCGCTCGCGCCGTATCTCGTCGCGCTTCCTTTCCCAGTAACGCTTGTCGCGGGCGATGTCGAGCAGGTACTTGTCCATATTGATGTATTCGCTGCCCACGATCTCAGAGGCATGTGCGATCACCTCCTCCGGTAGTCCTATCTTGCGGGCGATCTCCACGGCGAAGGAGCTGCCGGGGTTGCCTATGGAGAGGCGAAAGAGGGGCTGCATCTCGTGACGGTCGTAGAGCATGGCACCGTTCACCACACCCTCATGCTCGTTGGCGTAGTGTTTCAGGTTCTGGTAGTGGGTGGTGATCACGCCATAGGAGCGGCTGCTGTTGAAACGGTCGAGCAGCGCTTCGGCGATGGCTGCCCCTATCTGGGGCTCGGTACCGCTGCCGAACTCGTCGATCAGCAACAGCGTACCGTCACCGGCATGCCGCTCGAAATATTTCATGTTCATCAGGTGGGAGCTATAGGTGGAGAGGTCGTTCTCGATCGACTGCTCGTCGCCGATATCGATAAAGATATCGCTGAACAAACCTACCCTGGAGTTCTCCTTCAGCGGTATCAGCAGCCCGCACTGCAGCATGTACTGCAGCAGCCCCACCGTCTTGAGGCAGACCGACTTGCCGCCGGCGTTGGGTCCTGAGATCACCAGTATGCGGTTCTCCCCCTCCAGTGTGATGTCGAGCGGCACAATTTTTCTGTTCTGCTTTTTGAGCGATAGGTAAAGTAGCGGGTGCACCGCCTCCACCCAGTCGATCAGCCGCTCGTCGGTAAGCGCGGGGCGGATGGCACCTATCTGTTGTGCAAAGGAGGCTTTGGCCTGTATCAGGTCGATCTTAGCCAGGAACTCATACGACTCCAGCAGCTCCGGCAGGAAGGGACGCAGCCAGTCGGTGAACTCCGCCAGGATGCGGATGATCTCGCGTCGCTCCTCCCCCTCCAGCTCACGGATGCGGTTGTTGGCCTCCACCACCTCCGAGGGTTCAATGAAAACGGTCTTACCCGAAGCCGACTCGTCGTGCACGATCCCCTTTATCTTCCGCTTGTAGGAGGGGTTGACCGGGATCACCAGTCGTCCGTCGCGCATGCTGGGCGCCACATCCTTGTCCACATACCCTTCCGCCTGCGCCTTGCGCAGGATGGAGTTGAGACTGCGTGAGATGCCGCTGGCTGCTGATGAGAGCTCACGTCGTATCTCCGACAGTCGCGCCGAAGCATGATCCTTCACCTGGCCGAAGCCGTCGAGGATGGTGTCGATCTTACGGGTGATCTCGGGATAGGTGGCGATATCACCTGTCAGCTCCATCAACCGCGGGTATTGGGGGTGCTCCACGTCGCGCCGCAGAAAGGCGATGATGCCGTTGATGGTCTGCAGTGAGCGGCGCAGTTCAAACAGCGCACTCTGGTCTATCCAGGAGCCTTCCAGCCGAATGCGGTGCAGCACAGGTCGCATGTCGTGAAAATAACCGGCCGGGAAGGCATCCTCCTCCATGAGGATGCGCACATACTCCTCGGTCTGTGCCAGCAGGGCATCGATCTCGGCGAAAGAGGCAGAGAAGGACATCTCCTCCGCCTTCTCCCTGCCCAGGGGGCTGAGGCAGCGGTCGGCGATCAACTGCCGCACCCTGGAAAACTCAATTTTCTGTTCGAAGTTATCGGGATAGATCACGTTGTATTATTGAAAATCGTGTGTCACACAATCGTTAGAATGCAAAAATACAATTTTTGCCCGACTTTTCCCGATTTGCTGTTGCAGAATTGAAAAAGAGTTGCTACTTTTGCACCTCGAATTCGGGATGCAATTCCCTCTTTCACATGTTGGCGAGATAGCTCAGTTGGTTAGAGCGCATGATTCATAATCATGAGGTCGGGGGATCATGCCCCCCTCTCGCTACGGATTGAATATCAAACAGTTATAGAGTAAAATCTATAACTGTTTTTTTATACTCCACACACAATTCACACACACGTATTCAAAAAAACATAGAAAGCACACACAAAATATTAATTAAGATTGAAGAATAAATAGTATGTTTGCTTTTCAAAATCATAGGTTATGACACGTCCCCGCAAATATACCTTTCCCCTTTCCGATCTGGAGGGATTTGAGAAAATAAGGCTGGAACTTGAATCCAACCCTGGACTGGGTGGTTTTGATATTGAAAACGGAATTATAACCCTGAAGCAACGCAAGCAGTCATATATCGCACAACCTGAAAACCTTAAAAGAGCCATTGTATCACTTGAACGATATATTTCCCAAAACGGTATCACCGAACCGGTCGAGTTGAGCAAGCGTGAAATGAGCGATATATTATGCATTTCCCGTCCGACCGTTGACAAGTGGATCGATGCGGAGATTATCAAGGCCGAAGTCACTGAAATTACAAATGACAAGTTCAGTAGCATTCAGTATTATCCGAAAATCTTTACTACCCGATCCGTATTGCAAGGATTGAAAAAGTTAGTAGATAAATTATAGTTATACAGCGTTTTATAATCATTACTACCTCTCATTTACACATACTCCCCCTTTCTATTTATATTTATTTAACCGAAAATAATTACCACTTTACGTTTGGCATCGAGTGGCTTCGACTGTCTCCGAATTGACATATGGTATTGTTAAAATGTAAAGTTTAATCTCTGCCATTACTTTACGTTTGTCTGTGAGTGGCATCGAGTGGCTTCATAATACAGACATCTGTAAACCGATTTTGTGATTTGATTTTCAATAATATACGACTTTACTTTGTGCGATGGATTTTTATTTATAATTTAAAAGAAAACGTAATGGAGAAAATTATTATCACTACACCCGACGAATTGAAAGCACTGGTAAAGGATGCGGTACACGGGTTACTGCCGGCACCGGCAGAGCAAAAGAACGATACGGATGCAGCCAACCTTGTGGAGATACTTGCCTTCCTGAAAGAAAACGGTTATCCCACATCCAGAGGAAAGATGTACAAGCTCACTTCCGCAGGAGATA
>DURL01000190.1 GCA_012837345.1 Bacteroidales bacterium | reverse complement strand
CCCGCCGGCTCGCAGAACTACACCATGGTTATATCAATGCGATGAACAGACCTGAGGGTTCGGGAGCACTATTTGTATACATCTTACCGGTGGGAGACAATGCCTATTCTGCTGAAGAAAAAGAGAGCAACACTGAATCACAGGATGAAGCGTTCCCAATACAGGCCGATGAACAATTGTCACTCCAGAATATGGGTCAACCGACAGATGATTTGCCCACCATACTGGTGGTGGATGATGATACTGAAATCATCCACTACCTCCGATCGCTGTTGCAGGGACAATACAACATCACCAGCCGTTTTGATGCAGAGAGTGCCTACAAATCCCTGCAGGAGAAAGAGACTGATCTGGTATTGAGTGATATTGTGATGCCGGGAAGCAGTGGCATCGAGCTGTGCCGCATGATCAAAGAAGATATCCAGCTCTGTCACATTCCCGTGGTATTGATTACCGCCAAAGCGACTGTGGAGGATCAGGTGGAAGGCCTTAACACCGGAGCGGATGCGTATGTCACCAAGCCTTTTGATCCAAACTACCTGCTTGCGTTGCTCAAATCGCAGCTCAGTAACCGTGAGAAAATCAGGAACCTGCTCGGGAAAACAACCAAAACGGAAAGGATTACCGAGAATGTACTATCTCCTCAGGACAATGCATTCATGACTGATCTCTACCAACTGATGGAAATGGAGTTATCCAACCCGGAGTTGAACATCACCCGAATGACTGAGATGCTGCAGATTTCCCGTACCAAGTTCTACAACAAGGTAAAAGGATTGACGGGTGAGAATCCGAATGTTTTCTTCAAAAAATACAAACTGAATCGTGCAGCAGAGCTCCTTTCAGAGGGGAAATACAACATCTCGGAGGTGGCTGACATGACCGGCTTCGCTACCCTATCCCATTTCTCGGCAAGCTTTAAAAAACATTTCGGGAAATCACCAAGTAAATACAATGCATAAAAATCAAACTACTGCCCATCAGACACTATCCACAACCTCGTAGATGAAAAATAAAAACTCCCCCGGGAAACAATCCTCAGGGGAGTCTGTTGTGCGGCCGAAGGGACTCGAACCCCCACGCCTCTCGGCACCAGATCCTAAGTCTGGCGCGGCTACCAATTACGCCACGGCCGCCAATGGAACTGCAAAGATACGATTATTTATGATATGGCTTATTCAGTTGTTCAATTTTTTCACCAGTGAATCGATCACCTCCGGGAAGTGGGCATACTCCAGCGCATGCACTTTACGGGCCACCTCTTCGGGTGTGTCACCCGGCAACAGTTCACACTGCGCCTGGAAGATGATATCTCCCTCATCGTAGTGCTCATTCACATAATGGATGGTGATACCCGACACCCTGTCGCCTGCCTCTACCACCGCCTGGTGTACCCGGTCACCATACATCCCCTTGCCACCATACCGGGGCAGCAGCGCCGGATGAATATTCACGATGCGTTGCGGGTAGGCATCCAGTAGTGGCTGCGATACTTTAAGCAGGAAGCCGGCGAGCACGATGAATTCTATCTCATGACGACGAAGCAGTGCCAGGATCTCATCACCCTTGTCAAAGGCTTCACGGCTGTAGGTGAAAGAAGGAATACCCAGTCGCCGGGCACGTTCATGCACGTATGCATCGGTTTTGTTGGAGATTATCAGCGTGACTGCCACATCATCACGAAAACGAAAGTAGTGGGCGATATTCTCGGCGTTACTGCCGCTACCCGATGCAAAAAGGGCGAGTCGAATCATAAAAAGGGGTAATTAATTGCACAAATGAGGCGTTTTTGTGCATTTTAATCGAATTAAATCGACAATTATTTGCACAATTAGAGAAAAAATGCGTTACTTTGCAAGCGCAAATGTAAGAATAATATTTTTATTTATTAATTAATATCGAAAGTTATGTCTGAAGTAGCACAAAGAGTGAAATCGATCATTGTTGACAAATTAGGCGTAGAAGAGTCTGAAGTAACTGAAACCGCCAGCTTCACCAATGATCTGGGCGCTGATTCTCTTGACACCGTTGAGCTGATCATGGAATTCGAGAAGGAGTTCAACATCTCCATCCCGGATGATCAGGCAGAAAAGATCTCAACTGTTGGAGACGCTGTTGCTTACGTAGAACAACACGCAAAATAATCCATCTTTACATGGAGTTAAAGAGAGTAGTAGTAACAGGCCTGGGAGCCATCACTCCCCTGGGAAACGACGTTCAGACCACTTGGAAGAACGCCCTCGCAGGTAAGAGCGGCGCCGGGCCTATTACTCATTTCGATGCATCCCTTTTCAAGACGCAGTTCGCCTGCGAGGTGAAGGATTTCAACCCGGCTGATCATTTCGACCGCAAGGAGGTAAGGAAGTATGACCGCTATTCGCAGTTGGCCATCAAGGCAGCCAAGGATGCGATGAGCGATTCCGGCCTCGACCTGGAGAAGGAGAACCTGGATCGCATCGGAGTGATCTTTTCTGCCGGTATCGGTGGCATCAAGACATTTGAAGACGAGGTAGGTGAATATTTCCTGAACAAGGAGAGGGGACCCAAGTTCAATCCCTTTTTCATTCCGAAAATGATAGCAGATATAGCCGCGGGGCATATCTCTATGATTTATGGACTGAGAGGGCCCAACTACGCGACCGTTTCCGCCTGTGCCTCTTCCACCAATGCCATCATTGATGCCTTTAACCTGATACGCCTTGGCAAAGCAAATGCAATTGTCAGTGGTGGAGCTGAGGCGACCATCAGTCCCTCAGCCGTGGGTGGTTTCAATGCCATGCATGCCATCTCCACACGCAACGATGATCCTCTGACCGCTTCACGTCCCTTCAGCGCCAGCCGCGACGGGTTTGTGATGGGTGAGGGAGGATCAGCACTCATCCTGGAGGAACTGGGGCACGCCATCGCACGGGGTGCCACCATCTATGCAGAGGTAGCGGGTGGCGGCATGTCGGCCGACGCCTATCACCTCACCGCCTCCCATCCTGACGGACTGGGAGCCAAATTGGTGATGCGCAATGCACTGGAGGATGCCGAGATGAATCCCGAACAGATCGACTACATCAATGTACATGGTACAGCCACACCGGTGGGTGACATATCTGAGGTGAGGGCCATTCTCGATGTATTTGGAGAGCACAGCTACCAGCTGAACATCAGCTCCACCAAGTCGATGACCGGTCACCTGCTCGGAGGAGCTGGAGCCCTGGAAGCTATCTTCTCCATCCTGGCAATCCGCGACCAGGTAGTCCCCCCCACCATCAACTTCACCGAGGGGGATGAGGATCCTGACATTGATTACCGGTTAAATTTCACATTCAACAAAGCTCAAAAGAGGGAGATAAGAGCTGCGTTATCGAACACTTTTGGCTTTGGGGGACACAACGCAAGTGTAATTCTCAAGCAATACAACCAGTAGTGTGTTAAGAAGATTTGTCAAAAGAGTAAAGGCTCTCCCGCACAAAGGGAAGGAGCCTTATCTTTCATTTTATAAGGTATTGGGATTCTATCCCGACTGGATCGATCTCTACCGGGAAGCCATGACGCACCGCTCCTCATCTGTCCGCTCAAAGAAAGGAAAATGGGTGAACAATGAACGGCTTGAATTCCTGGGTGATGCCATCCTTGATGCTATCGTGGCCGACATTCTATACAAGCAGTTTGACCACAAGAAAGAGGGGTTTCTCACCAGCACCCGCTCACGCATCGTCCAAAGAGAAACGCTCAACAAGATCGCCATCGAACTGGGACTCGACAAGCTGATCGTCTCCTCCACCCGCAACCTGGCGCACAACACCAACATATACGGCGATGCGCTGGAGGCACTCATCGGCGCCATCTACCTGGACCAGGGTTACCGTGTTACCAAGCATTTTGTTTATGAGACGCTCATCAAACAACATATCAACATGGAGAGGGTGCTCAAAAGCGAAGTGGACTTCAAATCACGTCTCATTGAGTGGGGTCAGAAAAACAAGGTGGATGTATGTTTCGAGGTGACTGACTCTACATACGATGCACAGAACAACCCGGTATTTTTCTCCTGTGCAAAGGTAGCGGGTGTCGAAGTCGGTTCAGGCAAGGGATACTCGAAGAAGGAGTCCCATCAGATGGCTGCCAGGATGGCCATAAAGAAACTACGGGAGAGCAACGAATTGCAGGAGGTGTTACTGGAGACAAACCAGACGGATAGATCCAGACCCGACAACCCGGAAGAAGAAACAGACACTCCTCAATAGAAAATGGGAAAAGGCACCGTAGAGTGCCTTTTTTGTTACCATATACCGAAGGAGATACCCATTCGTTTGCCCTGTACCACCAGGTCCGTTTCTGGTGTCACCAGGCTCAGCTTGCCCGCCACCTCTGAAAGCGGCACATCAGAGATCTGATTGCCCAACTTGGCCACCATCCGCCCGAAGCGTCCCTCGTGGATCAACTGAGCAGCATGTCCTCCCAGCAATGTGCCCAGGTTACGATCGTAGGGTGAAGGCGACCCGCCCCGCTGGATATAGCCCAACACGGTCTCACGGGTTTCAAAGCCGGTCTGTTCCTGTATCTCACGGGTGAAATAAAATCCCGGCTTTTCATTCGTCGGAACCTCAACACCTTCTGCCACAGCTACAATGGAGTATGCCTTTCCCATCTCCATTCGTTCCTTAATCTTATCGATCACCACTTTCATGTTGAAACCGAGTTCAGGTAGCAGGATGATGTCTGCTCCACCCGCCATGCCAGCATAGAGGGTGATCCATCCGGCATGGTGCCCCATCAGTTCGATCAACATCACACGGCGGTGTGAGCTGGCAGTGGAATGCAGCCGGTCGATGGCATCGGTGGCAATGTTGACTGCCGTATCGAAGCCAAAGGTGACATCGGTACCGTAGATATCGTTGTCGATGGTCTTGGGCACCCCCACCACGTTCAGCCCCAGCTCTGAGAGCATCCAGGTGGTGCGCTGCGTGCCGTTACCGCCGATGCAGACCAGGCAGTCGAGACCCAGCTCATGATAGGCGTTCTTGATCTGCTCACGGTCTTTCTCGTCGGGTGAGTTGATCATCTTGCGGAACACCTTCTCACGGGCTGTACCGAGAATGGTCCCCCCCATATTCAGTATACCTGATAACGATGAATCGGTCAGTTCCACGATATCTTTATGGAGTAAACCGGAGAAGCCGTTCTGGATACCGATTACCTGCATGCCATAGTTGTTGATGGCTGTCTTACCCACGCCACGAATGGTGGCGTTGATGCCGGGGGCATCGCCGCCCGATGTGAGAATACCTACCTTCATAGATTCTGTATTAAGAGTGTATACAAAGAAAAGAAAAAATGTGAAAGAATGGACGGATCGCTTCTTTTATTTAGAAAAAAAAGAACGAGGCTGAACACACTGTGAATAGAATTCTCAGGAAAGAAGTCGTCGGTGAATCACCGCGGCAGCCCTGCCGGAGGCACCCGGCTCTCCCAGCTTCTCCCGGAGCTCACGGTAGCTCTCCAACATGTTATTCCGGTAATGCTGCACGTGCAACAATTGCTGTAGTTCTTTGCGGATATTTTCCACAGTGAACTGCTTCGCGAAGAGCTCCTTCACCACCTCGCGATCGCAGATCAGGTTGACCAGCGAGATAAAGGGCGTATGCAGCAGATGCTTAAAGCCCCAGTAAGTGAGTCGTGGCAATGAGGTGCGGTAACAGACCACTTGCGGCACATTGAGCAGTGCCGTCTCGAGAGTGGCGGTACCTGAGGTAACCAGTGCCACCTCCGATTGAGCCAGGATACGATAGGTTTGACCGAAGAGCACCTTCACCTGCGGGAAACTCTTCTCGTAAGGTTTGTAGCATGCCGGATCGATGCCGGGTGCACCCGCCACGATAAACTGATAACCATCAGCAAATCCTTTAACCGCTTCAAGCATTGACGGCAGATTGTTGCGTATCTCCTGCCGGCGACTGCCGGCAAGCAGTGCGATCACCGGTCTCTCTTCCAGTCCGTTTGCATCCGTGAACTGACGGAATGTCTCCTCCTGGTGGCTTCGTTGAGCAATCGCATCGACGGTGGGGTTACCCACATAGTGCACCTCGTACTGGTGTCTCCTGAAGAAGTCTACCTCGAAAGGGAGAATGCTGAGCATCTCATCCACATATTTCTTGAACGATTTTATCCGATACTCCTTCCAGGCCCAGACCTTGGGGGAGATATAGTAAAACACCGGGAGCTGCAGCTGCTGTTTCACATATTTCGCGATCTTCAGGTTGAAGCCGGGGTAATCTACCAGAATCACCGCATCAGGATGGAATGAGGCGATGTCACGCTTGCAGAAGGAGAGGTTGCGCAGGATGTCAGGGGCATGCAACAGCACCGGCATGAACCCCATGTAGGCCATTTCACGGTAGTGCCTCACCAGTCTCCCCCCGGCCTGTTCCATCAGATCACCTCCGAAGAAACGAAACTCAGCATTCCGGTCCAATTCCCGTAATGAGTATATCAGGTTTGATGCGTGCAGATCGCCCGATGCTTCTCCTGCAATGATGTAGTATTTCATATTTTTTAGCATTCAGTTGTCAGCATTCAGTTGTCAGCATTCAGCTCTCAGCATTCAGCTCTCAGCATTCAGCATTCAGCTCTCAGCTGTCAGCTCTCAGCTCTCAGCTGTCAGCATTTAAAATCGAATTACGAACCATGATCATCAAACCTCAAACTCACTAACCTGGTAACGTTTAAACGTTATAGGTTCCACTTTTTGAGTTCCGGTAGAAAGTCATAGGCTGTCATGTCGATCTTCACAGGTACTACGGCTGCATAACCCCGTGCCAGTGCCCATTCATCATTGTCTTCGTTGTCGGCCTGCCAGTTCTCGAAATTGCCGGTCATCCAGTATACATCTCTTCCTGCTCCATCTTTCGACCGCTGATATTCGTTCACCCATTTCCCCTCGGTCTGGGTGGTCATCTTCATACCCTTAATCTCACCGGAGGGCACGTTTACGTTCAGGCAGACACCGCGTGGCAATCCTTTCTTCATCACTTCGGCAGCCAGCCTGCGCGCCAGCGAGGCGGCCACCGTGAAATCGGCATCAGGTGAGAAGTCACAGAGGGAGAAGCCGATGGAAGGTACCTCAAAGATGCAGCCCTCGATGGCAGCACCCATCGTGCCCGAGTAGATGACGCTGATGCCGGCATTGGAGCCGTGGTTGATCCCCGACACCAGCAGGTCCGGCTTGCGAGGCATGAACTCATTCAAAGCCAGTTTCACACAGTCGACCGGCGTGCCGTTACAGCTGTAGCCGGTAAACCCCTCCTCACGATGATAGACTCGTGCCCGTAAGGGCTGTGATGTAGAGATGGCACTCGACATACCCGATCGGTGTGAGTCGGGTGCAAAAACGATGATCTCACCCAATCCCTTCATCGCCTCAATCAGCGATTTGATTCCCTTCGCCTGATATCCGTCGTCATTGGTGACCAGGATCAACGGTTTATCAATCCCCATTAACTCTTTTTCCATTCAGACAAAGATAAGCAAATAATGCTATTTTCCAGCTGCTGGAAATGTTACGAAACAATTAAATATGCGTTCTCCACCATCGGGTGCACAACATTTTTGTATCTTTGAATGTTTTTTAGTAGAAAACCATTTTCAGATATGCGAAAAATAACTTTCCTCTTCTTCCTGCTGATTGCGTCAACAGCACTTTTCGCCTCAGAAGTGAGGCCGGTAAAGAACCTCATTGTCATGATACCCGACGGGACCTCTATTGGAGTCTATTCCTCGGCTCGTTGGTTTAAATATTATAATGGTATGGGTGAGCGTTTGCACATTGATCCCTATTTCACAGGCACGGTCACTACCTTCTCATCAAACGCCCCCATTGGCGATTCAGCTCCCACAGGCTCTACCTATGCCACGGGAGTGCTCCAGCAAGAGGGAAATGTAGCCATTCATCCGGAAGCATCCGACAATGATCTCTTCCCGGTTGATGCTACTCGTACCTGGCAGCCTGCAGCTACCATCCTGGAAGCGTTGAAGATCGAGAAAGAGAAAGCGGTGGGGCTGGTAGTCACCAGTGAGTTTACACATGCTACACCTGCTGATTTCTCAGCTCATCACTATAAAAGGAGCAATTATAAGGCGATTGCTCCACAAATGGCGTACCAGAATCTGGATGTGATGTTCGGTGGGGGAAACAGGCATCTCACGCCTGATATCAAAAAGCACCTGGATGCCAACGGAACCACATTGATTCAAAACGACAAGAACCAGTTGCTCGGTTATAACGGGAACGGCAAGGTGTGGGCACTGTTTCAGAACAGTGCTCTTCCCTACAATATTGACCGGAACACAGATGAAATCCCTTCACTGGCAGAGATGACAGAGAAGGCTCTGGAGATTCTGTCGCGCAACGAAAACGGCTTCTTCCTCATGGTGGAGGGCAGCCAGGTGGACTGGGCAGCACATGCCAATGATGTGCCCACCATTATTGATGAATACCTTGCTTTTGATGAAGCAGTGGGCAAGGTGATGACGTTTGCTGAAGAGGAGGGCAACACAGCCGTAGTGATTCTGTCAGACCATGGCAACAGTGGACTCACCATCGGTAAGAGGGAGTGCGGCGGATCCGGCAAACTGGGTATCGGGGAGCTATTCGGTACGGTGTCAAGGATTAAGATCAGTGCCTCCGGGCTCGAATCTATCCTCATCGACACCAAACCGGAAGAGTTCAAGGCTGTCTTTAAAGAGTATACAGACATCGACATCACCGATGAGGAGTTAGCACTGCTCTACTCTTCCAGGAACTACAAAGAGAGCGACTACACCCAGGTGGGTACAAGCGAAAATCTGACACACAACATCGTGAAAATCGTAAACAGCCGCTCCTGCTTCGGCTTCACCACCGGCAGCCATACCGGTGAAGAGGTACTGATGGCGGCCTACCACCCCCAGGGTGATGTGCCACGTGGAAACATGCGCAACACCGAGTTGAACCAATACCTTCAAGAAGTGAGCGGATTGGAGAGCACCCTGGAAGAGATAACCGACCGTATCTTCGTGAAACACACGGATGTTTTTAAAGGAATGAGCTATTCTATCAACAGGGATAACCCGAACATCCCGGTGCTAATGGTTAAGAAGGGCAAGACGCGACTGGAGATACCGGCTTTCTCCTCCGTTGTGAAAAAGAACGGCAAGCCCTTCGGGATCGGGTCAGTGGTTGTCTACATCGACAAGAACGACACCTTCTACCTCCCGGTAAGCCTGAGAGACCTGTTTTAAATAATTCAAACGACTACAAAAAACTCCTCTCTAACAGGTGGAGTTTTTTTTGTAGTCGTGAGTGACCTTCTGCTTATTCTTTCTTCTCTTCCCTGCTGCCCACATCTCCCTGAAATGATATCGGCTGTCGGTTGAAATCGTTTACCATCAGGCGGGATGATCCGTTCTCCCAGATATCAAACCTGAAAGTTACCGGTCGGTCCATATCCAGTATCGTGATATGAGCGATCCAATTGCCATCGCTTTTTCCGGGACGATAACGATAGGTAAAATCAGTACTGGTGAACTGAAAGCCTCCCTCTCTGGGATCAACCGGTGCACGATATGCTCGTCCGTAATAGGGCAGATATGCCTTCACCGTATCGGATGTCACCTCCACATCATAATAGGGTGAGAGATAAACAGGCTGGTAACCGGTAGGATAAGCATAGGTAGCATTAAACCTGAATGATGGCTGCTCCACTGCCTCCCGCACCTCCAATGCCAGCATCTCTTTCTCTGCTGCTGTCTGTGTGCTGCCGCAACCCCAGAGAATGAACAGGAAAGAGAATAGGCCGAAACCATAGGATAACATTGTCTTCATACGATCTCCTCCTTCATTCGTTTTAAAGATGATCCATCACCGGTTTACACCCTGTAAACCTTTGTAGATGAATCTCATGTAATTAACAGCGTGAGCAGCAAAAATGTTTTAGAAATTAAACAGACGGAAGGGGGTAAAGTGCGAGAGATAGAACAGTAACATCACTGACAGATTGATATAGGCCAGCCAGACCCCACTCTTGCTATTCGTGCGGGTAAAGAAATAAGCATTCAGGTAGGAGATCAGGGTGAGAGCGACGGTAAAAAAGAAAAGTGTCCGGCTCCAATACAGAGCCTGAAGCAACCACAGAAAAATGATCAGGTAGACCACGAAGCGCATCAGCGTCAGGGTGATCACCTTGTCGCGGGAGAAGACACGGGTACTCATTATCATGTTGGAGAGAAAGAAAAGCAACATCAGCACCAGGGCAACCCACTCTACAACGGTATAAACCGGCAAGGAGGGCAACGAGATTGAGGTGTAGAAGTGGAACGGCTGAGAGAAACCCGGCAGGTCGTCCAGAAAAAAATAAAGAGAAAAGAGCGAGAACCCGACCAGCAGGAATCCAAACAGATAGGAGAGACGTGCCCGCAACTGGGGTCCACGCATGGAACGTTCTCCTCTCCACCAAAGGGGGACAAGAGCTAGTGCCCCCACATGAAAGAGAGTCGCGATAGCGATCAGCACCCCCGACCGAAAAGAGTGAAGATAGGCATCCTGTTTCTGATATGACTCCAGCAATGGAAAAAAGGCCAGTTGTATAAAGATTACAGCTACCAGGTCTGGTGTCATCACCAGAAAACGGGGGTGAAGGCTCAACAACAGCAGGGGTGCAATGAATATCAGGTTGGAGCGGTAACGGATCAACGCAAACCGGTCGTTCATAGACCGTATCAGCCAGGCAATCAGCAATACAGCGAGAGTGGCGGTCACCATCGATATCACCCCATCGTAAAAAAAGGGGGCTACAAAATGCCATAAATGACTGACTTCAGTCGAAGATGGATCAGCTACATCGCATTTGAGGAAGAGTAAGAGTCGCATACCCAGGATCACCAACACCACGGGAAACGTCACAAAACGTCCCTCTACCACGGTTCTCCTAAAAATGCCAACAAGAGACATATCCAAATAGTAAGAAGCAGGTTACAATTGTCGAAGGTCGAAACCAATATCCTTTCGGAAGGTGCATTGCTCAAAACAGATTCGCGTAATGGTGCGGTACGATCGTTCCAGGGCATCATCCATCGTCTGTCCGTAGGAAGTGACTGCCAACACCCGTCCCCCGTTGGTCAGCACCCTGTTGTTCTCGTTTTTGGTGCCCGCGTGAAAAAGAATGCTGTCGGTCACCTCATCCAGTCCCAGGATCTCCTTTCCTTTCTCATAGGCTCCCGGATAACCCCCTGAGACCATCATCACGGTAACAGCTGTGCGTTCGTCAATCTCAAGCTTTTTACGATCGAGCGTTTCTGTGGTGACACCAATAAAAAGATCAAGGAGATCGGACTTGATGAGCGGCATCACCACTTCGGTCTCAGGATCACCCATCCGCACGTTATACTCAATCACCTTGGGATCACCCTCCACCTTGATCAGACCCAGGAAGATGAAACCCTTATACTCGATCTTTTCGCGACGCAACCCTTCAATGGTGGGCTCCACAATACGTGTACGCACCTTCTCCATAAACTGCTCATCGGCAAAGGGAACGGGTGACACGGCACCCATGCCTCCGGTGTTGAGTCCCGTGTCTCCTTCACCAATCCGCTTGTAGTCCTTAGCTACCGGAAGAATCTTATAGGAGCTGCCATCGGTAAGTACGAAGACAGAACACTCAATACCCGAGAGAAACTCCTCAATAACCACCTTGTCACTGGCTTTACCAAATTTCCCGTTAAGCATCTCCGAAAGCATCTGCTTTGCTTCATTCACATCCTGTATGATCAACACCCCTTTTCCGGCTGCCAGACCGTCAGCCTTCAGCACATAGGGTGAGGGTAATGTATCCAGAAATGCATTCCCTTCCATGATATTCTCAAGGGTCACGGTCTGATAGCGTGCGGTAGGGATCTGATGACGCATCATGAAGCTTTTCGCGAAATCCTTGCTCCCTTCCAACTGAGCTCCTTTCCTGGAAGGCCCTATTACTGCAATATGGCATATATCTTCATCATCACGGAATAAATCGTATACTCCTTCTACCAGGGGATCCTCGGGACCTACCACGATCATGTCAATATCATGTTCAAGCGCAAATTGCTTCATAGCTCCAAAGTCGGTCACCGCAACGGGTACATTGGTGCCCAGTAGTGCGGTACCCGCATTGCCGGGAGCAATATAAAGATTGTTCAGGTAATTGCTTTTACGTATTTTCCACGCCATAGCGTGTTCACGGCCCCCAGAGCCAAGAAGAAGAACATTCATAACCTCAGTGATTCCTTTTGATTGTTAGTAACCGCTGCCCGGGCAGCACACAGTGTGCAACAGTGCACAAAGCTACTAAAAAAAATCATAATGGCATTCAGTGACTCTGAAAATTGAAAACCGAAAGGAAGAAACAGTAAATAGAGGTGACTTTCAGGCTGAAACAGCTATCTTTGTATATCAATACAAAAAAAATGGTTGAAAATAGAGTATGCAACCTCTTCGGTATCCGTTATCCGGTGATCCAGGGAGGCATGGTATGGTGTAGTGGCTGGCGGCTTGCTTCCGCGGTCAGCAACGCTGGGGGATTGGGACTGATCGGTGCCGGCTCGATGCACCCCGAAATACTGAGGGATCACATCACCCAATGCAGGGCAAACACAGGGAATCCTTTTGGCGTTAATATCCCGTTGATGTATCCCCAGATTGATGAGATCATGCAGATTGTGATGGAAGAAAAGGTGCCGGTGGTATTCACCTCGGCAGGCAACCCGAAGAGTTGGACCACCCGGCTGAAAAACGAGGGGATCATCACTGCGCATGTGGTCTCCAGTTCACGTTTTGCCCGTAAGGCAGCAGAGGCCGGTGTAGACGCCATCGTGGCCGAAGGTTTTGAAGCCGGAGGGCACAATGGACGGGAAGAGAGCACCACGCTCACCCTGATCCCGCAAGTGCGGGCTGCTACAGAATTACCATTAATTGCAGCCGGCGGCATTGCCACCGGTGCAGCCATGGCAGCGGTCTTTGCCCTGGGTGCAGAGGGGGTACAAATGGGTACACGCTTCGCACTGACTGAGGAGAGCTCCGCCAGTGAAGAGTTCAAGCAGCATTGCATCGGGCTGAACGAGGGAGATACCTTTCTCTCACTGAAAAAGGTGAGTCCCACGCGACTGGTTAAGAATGACTTCTTTCTGCAGGTACAGGAGCTTGAAGAGCAGGGTGCTACTGCCGATGAGCTCCGCGTGCTGCTGGGGCGCGGACGTGCGAAAAAAGGCATCTTTGAAGGTGATCTTAATGAGGGAGAGCTGGAGATCGGGCAGATTGCTTCCCACATACGGAAGATCCTGCCTGCAGGTGAGGTAGTGCGTCACATTATGGAGGAGTATCACCAGACACTTCAGCGCCTGTCGGGAGAGACATTCGTCTGATGAGACCACTCAATGAGCACAAAATGATTCAAATCAACGATTTATGATACCATACAGATCCTTCCTCATTACCTTACTCATCGCTTCGAGCACTTTCATCACAATGCTGGTAGCACAGGAAAAAAAAATCTTCTCACTGGAAGAACTGATTCCCGGCGGGAAGGAGTATGCCCGCTTTGCGCCACACATCCCGGCATCCTACCAATGGTACGGCAACCGACTGATGGTCACACAGAACGACTCGGTATGGGAGTTAGTCAGCCCTGCAGGAAGATGCAAGAAAAAGCGGTGGCTCACCTTCTCCAATCTCACTGCCGAGCTCGCCCTGGAGAAACAGAAGGTATCCCGTATCTCCTTCCCAAATGAAGAGGGAGGGGTTGCCATATTTACAACCGGCAACGGTATTGGCACCTGCGACCCGAAGAGAAAAAAAGTTCTCTCCTTCTTCTCCTATCCGGAGGAGAGTGCGAACCATACCCTCTCACCCTCCGGGCACCACCTCGCCTACACCAGGGCAAACAACCTCTTTCTGTTGGACAGCGAGGGGAGAGAGCAGGCGGTCACGAACGAGCGTGACAGAGGGATTGTCAGCGGACAGTCAGTACACCGCAATGAGTTCGGCATTATGGGTGGCATCTTCTGGTCGCCCAACGGTAGCAGGATAGCTTTCTACCGAATGGATGAGCGCATGGTAAGCAACTACCCGCTGGTGGATGCCTCAGCCAGAGTGGCTGAACCAAACCCGGAGAGATACCCCATGGCAGGGATGGCCAGCCACGAGGTTACCATCGGCATCCATGATACAGTGAACGGGAGAACCATCTGGCTGGCAACAGGAGAACCGGCAGCACAATACCTCACCAATATCGCCTGGGGTCCCGACGGAAAAAGCCTCTACGTGGCCCATCTTAACCGTGGTCAGGATACCATGCAATTGGTACGATATAACAGTGAGACCGGTAAAAAGGAACTAACCCTGTTCCGTGAAACCCATCCCAAATATGTGGAGCCGGAGAACCCTGTGCTCTTTGTGAAGGGAGACAACAACCGGTTTATATGGCAGAGCGAACGAAACGGGTACAACCACCTTTACCTTTACGACTCTGAAGGCACCCTGTTGAAACAGCTCACTGACGGCAGCTGGGAAGTGACTGAGGTGATCGGCTTCGATGAGGCAGGTGAAAACCTGTTTTTTCTCTCCACCCTTCCCTCTCCCATCGACCGGCACATCTGCAGTGTCAACCTGAGAAATGGAAGGATCACACAGCACACCACCCTTCCCGGCATGCACTCAGCGTTCCTCAGTGCTTCAGGACGGTATCTCATTGACCGTTACACCTCAGCCAACAACCCTGGGCGTATCGATCTCATCGACACTCAAACCAGAAGGATCACACAGCTGGCAGCAGCCAACGATCCATACTCCGGGCATCCCATGCCATCGGTCAAGATAGGGATCCTCAAGGCGGCCGACGGGGTGACTGACCTCTGGTACCGCATGGTGAAACCAGCAGACTTTGACCCGGCAAAACGATATCCTGTTGCGGTATATGTCTATGGCGGCCCTCACTCTCAGATGGTGAACAATCGCTGGCGTTACGGTTCCGGCGGGTGGGAGACCCACATGGCACAAAAGGGTTATATCGTTTTCGTGATGGACAATCGCGGTACCGCCTATCGGGGGCTTTCCTTTGAACAGGCGACACACAGACAGCTGGGGACCATCGAAGCAGAAGATCAGATGAAAGGGGTGGAGTATCTCCGTTCACTACCCTTCGTGGACAGTGGGAGGATGGGCATCCACGGTTGGAGCTACGGTGGTTTTATGACCATCAACATGCTGCTTCGCTACCCGGACATCTTCAAGGTTGGCGTGGCCGGTGGTCCCGTGGTCGACTGGAAATACTACGAGGTGATGTATGGCGAACGATATATGGATACCCCACAGGAAAACCCCGATGGGTATGCACAGAGCAGCCTGCTAAACAGGGCAAACCATCTGGAGTCACGCCTGCTGATGATCCATGGCGATGAAGATCCCACGGTGGTGATGCAGCATACCCTCCAGTTCCTGAAGGCAAGCATCAAAGCGGGCACTCATCCCGATCTGTTTATCTATCCGGGGCACGGTCACAACATGATGGGTCCCGACCGGGTCCACCTGCACGAGCATATCACCCGCTATTTTGAGGATTTTATCGATCGGTAGAAACCGTGACCGTTCCTGAAAAGTTGCTATCTTTGCATTCAGTTATGCAATATGAACTATTTCCATCGGAGCGTTTCTCCTTCTTCAGCCTGAGCAGCGGCAGCTGCGGCAACTGTTACTTCCTGGGCAATAACCGCTACGGCATCCTGATCGATGCGGGACTGGGTCCCCGTGTCATCAAAAAGCGACTGGCACAGCATGGCGTGGAGCTATCTTCCATTATGGCAATACTGATCACCCACGACCACTACGACCATATCAAATCGGCCGGTTACCTGGGTGAGAAGATGTACATCCCTGTTTACGCCACCCGGGAGGTGCACCGTGGTATTGACAGCTGCCCCATGATCAGCAACCGGCTGAATGGCTCCGCAAAATATATTGAGAAAGGCACCCCCTTTCAGATCGAAGATTTCCGTATCACCGCCTTTGACGTACCACACGACAGCAACGACAACGCCGGTTATTTCATTGAGTTCGCAGGCCAGAAGCTGACGCTGGCCACCGACGTGGGGAGGATCACCGAGGAGGTGGCACGGTATGCATTACAGGCAAACCATCTGGTGATCGAGAGCAACTACGACGAGGATATGCTCCAGAGTGGCCGCTATCCCTGGCATCTGAAGCGCAGAATCACCTCGGGTACGGGGCACCTCAGCAACCGCCAGGCTGCCGAGTTCCTGGCCGACCACATACATGAGGAGATGCGCAACATCTGGCTCTGCCATCTAAGTGGCGACAACAACAACCCGGAACTGGCATACAGCACCATCAAAGATCATCTCACACTGAAAGGCATCGAGGTTGGGAAAAAGGTGGCTCTCCATGTGTTTGAGAGAAAT
>DURL01000189.1 GCA_012837345.1 Bacteroidales bacterium | reverse complement strand
GCCATGATTGCCGATGCGGTGGTACGTCTCATCCCCGGCGTGATCGGTGATGAGCAATCCGCTCTCTCTGACTCTTTTCAGGATGGTCTGCTGGCACCACCTGTTTACACTCGCCCTGCCGAGTACAAGGGGTGGAGGGTGCCTGAAGTGTTGCTTTCAGGACATGAACGAAAGATTCAGGAATGGCGTCTGGAGCAGTCGGTGGAACGCACTCGACGTTTGCGTCCCGATCTGCCGGGACATGGTTGACAATATATACGTTCTATTGACTACTTTTACAGCAAGAATTGTAACAAGAGATTGATTATGAAAGGCATTGTATTGGCAGGTGGATCTGGTACACGACTCTATCCGATCACCAAGGGCGTTTCCAAACAACTGTTGCCCGTGTTTGACAAACCGATGATCTACTATCCCATCTCGGCACTGATGCTGGCCGGTATCCGCGATATACTGATCATCTCCACACCGGCCGATCTGCCCGCATTCCAGCGCTTACTGGGTGACGGATCTGATTATGGTCTCCATTTCTCCTATGCGGAACAACCCTCTCCCGACGGATTGGCACAAGCCTTCCTGATTGGCCGATCGTTTATCGGCAAGGATGCTGTCTGCCTCGTGCTGGGAGACAATATCTTCTATGGACAGGGCTTTCCCTCCATGTTACGCCAGGCGGCCCTCGATGCTGAGGAGGGCAACAAGGCTACCGTGTTCGGCTATTACGTGCAGACACCTGAACGTTATGGCGTGGCACATTTCAATGAGCGGGGTGAGGTGCTGGGTATCGAAGAGAAACCACTGTCACCCAAATCGAGCTGGGCTGTTACAGGTCTCTATTTCTACCCCAACAGTGTGGTGGAGATTGCAGATGCTGTCAGACCCTCTGCCCGTGGGGAGCTGGAGATCACCTCGGTGAATCAGGCTTACCTGGAAAAGGGAGAGTTGCTGCTGCAGCGCTTCGGCAGAGGATTTGCCTGGCTCGATACCGGTACGCACGATTCGCTGGCGGAGGCTTCCACCTTTATTGAGGTGCTGGAGAAACGTCAGGGACTGAAGATCGCCTGCCTTGAAGAGATCGCCTGGAACAACGGGTGGATCACTGACGAGCATCTGAAACGCATCGCCGAGCCAATGAAGAAAAACCAGTATG
The DNA here is from genome assembly GCA_012837345.1 of Bacteroidales bacterium. GTDB lineage: Bacteria > Bacteroidota > Bacteroidia > Bacteroidales > Dysgonomonadaceae > Proteiniphilum. Next base: position 27,739 of record DURL01000189.1, on the reverse strand, counting down.
GTCAATACCTTCTCCAGTTGATCGACACCAGGTTGTAATCATTTTTTATTGGTGAATTGCTTGCCGAATGATTGATTCCAGAGTAATGTTGAACAAGCTGAAAGATATTTGCCGACAGCTGACAGCAGATAGCAGATTATGAAGATACACAAAACCAATATTGAAGGAGTACTGATCATCGAACCCAGGGTGTTTGGCGACGAGAGGGGTTACTTCTTCGAGTCATACTCACAAAGAGAATTTGAGGAGAAGGTCTGTCAAACAAGCTTTGTGCAGGATAACGAGAGCAAATCAAAGTATGGTGTGGTGAGAGGGCTTCACTTTCAGCGGGCCCCTTACGAGCAGGCCAAGCTTGTGAGGGTGATCACCGGCCGTGTACTGGATGTGGCAGTTGACATCCGGGAAGGGTCGCCCACCTATGGTCAGTATGTATCCACCGAGCTGTCGGGTGAGAACAAGCGACAGCTCTTCATCCCGCGTGGTTTTGCCCATGGCTTCGCTGTGCTGAGCGAGGAGGTCGTTTTTCAGTATAAATGTGACAATTATTACGCGCCTCCCTACGAAGGTGCCATCAGGTGGGATGACCCGAAGCTGGCCATCGATTGGTTGCTCCCGCCGGGAGATATCATCCTCTCCGAGAAAGACAAACACAACCCGTTGTTATGAAGACTATTCTGATCACCGGCGGTGCCGGTTTTATCGGTTCACATCTGGTGCGCCGTTTCGTGAACCATTACCCGGATTACCGGATCATCAACCTCGACCTGCTCACCTATGCAGGTAACCTCTCCAACCTGGAAGATGTGGCCGACAAACCCAACTACCTCTTTTTGCAGGCTGATATCTGTGATTTTGAGCAGATGAGGAAACTCTTTTCACAACATGAGGTGGAAGGGGTGATACACCTCGCTGCGGAAAGCCATGTGGATCGCTCAATCACCGATCCCTTCTCCTTTGCACGCACCAACGTGATGGGTACGCTTAACCTGTTGCAGGCAGCACGTGAACAGTGGGGGAGCCGGCATCACGATCGACTCTTTTATCATGTTTCTACCGATGAGGTCTATGGAGCACTGCCCCTGGGGGAGGGATTCTTTACCGAGGAGAGCCGCTATGAGCCTCACAGCCCCTATTCAGCTTCAAAAGCATCGTCCGACCATTTCGTACGCGCTTACCACGACACCTACGGGTTGCCGATGGTGATCTCCAACTGCTCCAACAACTACGGCCCCAATCAGTTCCCGGAGAAGCTGATCCCCCTCTTTATCCGCAATATACGGGAAAACAAACCACTGCCGGTCTACGGCAAGGGTGAGAACGTGCGTGACTGGCTCTATGTGGAGGATCATGCAGCTGCCATCGATTTGATCTTTCACCGCGGAAGGGTGGGAGAGACCTACAACATTGGCGGCTGGAACGAATGGCGCAACATCGACCTGATCAGGCTGCTGATCAAAACGGTGGACCGGCAACTGGGACGTCCGGCCGGTGCTTCCGATCACCTTATCACCTATGTCACCGACCGTGCCGGTCATGACCTCCGTTATGCCATCGACGCCACCAAGCTCAAAAACGAGCTGGGGTGGGAGCCTTCGCTCCGCTTTGAGGATGGCATGGAGAAGACGGTGACGTGGTATCTCAATCACCAGCAGTGGCTCGATGATATTGCCAGCGGAGCCTACCAACAACGATGACGCACTTTTATTCTATCTCCTCAAAACGGGCAGTGAAGAAACGGAGCTGCCTGGGCTCATAGACAAACCGTAGCCCTTTAATCTGCTCTCGACGCCCGTAGAGAGAAATCACCGCATCGGCTACCAGGTCCATATGACGATAGGTGTAAACCCTGCGCGGGATGGTGAGCCGCACCGTCTCCAACTTCGGGCGATGGTGCTCACCGGTGATCCTGTTCCTCCCCGCTGAAACAATACCACGTTCCATGCTTCGCACGCCCGACTCCAGGTAGAGATTCGCCGCCAGGCTCTGCGCCGGGAACTGTTCCTGTGTCAGATGGGGACAGAAACGGCGTGCGTCGAGGAAAACGGCATGACCGCCAATCGGTTCCACCACCGGTATGCCTGCCTCCAGCAGTCGGTCACCCAGGTAGCGCACCTGCTTCACCCGGTGCTCGATATACTCAAATTGCATCGACTCCCGCAAGCCAATTGCCATCGCCTCCATGTCTCTGCCGGCCATCCCGCCATAGGAGGGCATCCCCTCATAGACCACCACCAGCTCCTTCGCCTGTGAGAACAATTCCTCATCGTTGAGGCAGAGGAACCCGCCGATGTTGACCAGGCAATCCTTCTTACCGCTCATGGTGCAGCCGTCGCCATAGCTGAACATCTCCCGTACGATATCGGCCATTGGCTTGTCCTCATATCCCTCTTCCTGTTCCCGGATGAAGTAGGCATTCTCCACGCAACGGGTGGCATCGAAGAAAACCTTAATGCCATACCGTGCGGTCAGCTCCCGTACCTCACGGATGTTGCGCATGCTTACCGGTTGACCACCCGCCAGGTTGACCGTCACCGCCAGACAGACGTAAGCGATGTTCTCCGCTCCCTTCTCCTCAATCAGTCGCTGTAGTTTTTTCAGGTCGACGTTTCCTTTAAAAGGGATTGAGAGGGTGGCATCGTGTGCCTCATCGCAGATCACGTCGGCGAAGATGCCACCGTTGCGCTCCTGATGATAACGTGTGGTGGTGAAGTACATGTTTCCCGGCACATATTGTCCCGGGCGGATGGCGATCTGCGAGAGCAGGTTCTCCGCACCTCTTCCCTGGTGGGTGGGTACCAGGTATCTGAAGCCGAACAGCTCACGTACCGTTTCTTCGAGATGAAGAAAGTTGCGGCTGCCGGCATATGCCTCATCACCCATCATCATGCCGGCCCACTGGCGGTCGCTCATGGCATTGGTACCACTGTCGGTGAGCAGGTCGATATAGACATCATCGCTCGGAATCAGAAAGGTGTTGTAGCCTGCCTCGCTGATCACTTTTTCCCGCTCATCGCGGGAGATCATTCTGACAGGTTCTACCGATTTGATACGAAAAGGTTCGGCTGGGTAGTTGTTTGGGTTCATAGTACTGACGTTATTATGGTTTTCTCTTTACAAATGTAATAAATCTTTGGAAAATCAGCTGGCTGTTGGTCGTTTTTTTCGCATTCCTCATTTGACAATAGTACGGTATTTTTTTGCTATCTTTGTAACCCCGTTAGAAACAACAAGAAAAAAGATTTATAATGGTTATAGCAGTAGATTTCGACGGCACCATCGTCGAACATGCCTATCCGGAGATAGGGAGACCGATTCCGTTTGCCATAGATACCCTTCTACAGTTACAGAAGGACAACCACAAGCTGATCCTCTGGAGCGTCCGTGAGGGTGAGCTGCTGCAGAACGCCATCGATTATTGTGCGGAAAGGGGACTCTATTTCTATGCGGCGAATGCCAACTATCCCGGCGAGGAACGTGAGAATGCCTCCCGTAAGCTGGGTGCCGACCTCTTCATTGATGACCGTAATTTGGGGGGGCTGCCCGACTGGGGTGTGATCTACAATGCGGTGAATGCAACCAGAAACGGGGGTAACGCGCTGCAGCTGATGGTGGGCGCGTCGGCCATGCCGGAACCGAGAAAACGCCGCGGATTGTTCGGCATGCATCGTCGCTGATAAAAAATGCAATTCCTGCCCCGCCAAAATAAAAATGTTCATTACCTTTGCGCCATCCTTACTTACAAATCATAACAGCATGCAACAAGACAGGCAACTCTTTGACATTATCGGAAAAGAAAAAGAGAGACAATTGAAGGGAATCGAGCTGATTGCTTCGGAGAACTTTGTGAGCGAACAGGTGATGCAGGCCATGGGGTCGGTACTCACCAACAAATATGCGGAAGGATATCCCGGACGACGCTATTACGGCGGTTGTGAGGTGGTGGACCTGAGCGAGCAGCTGGCCATCGACCGGCTGAAGAAACTGTTTGGTGCCGAGTGGGCAAACGTGCAGCCACACTCGGGAGCACAGGCCAATGCCGCTGTGTTCCTTGCCTGCATGAAGGCGGGTGATACCTTCCTCGGTCTCAACCTGTCACACGGGGGACATCTCTCCCACGGTTCACCCGTCAATTTCTCCGGTCTGATGTTCCGCCCCATTGCATACAATGTGCGGGAAGAGGATCAGCGCGTCGACTATGACCAGCTGGAGAGCCTGGCACGTGCCGAGCGACCGAAGATGATCATTGCCGGTGCATCCGCCTACTCACGTGAATGGGATTATGCCCGTATCCGCAAGGTAGCCGACGAGATTGGTGCCATCTTCATGGTCGACATGGCACACCCGGCGGGACTGATCGCAGCAGGGTTGCTGGAGAACCCATTGCAACATGCCCATATTGTCACCTCCACCACTCATAAGACACTGCGTGGACCACGCGGAGGTGTGATCCTGTTGGGGAAAGATTTTGAGAACCCCTGGGGTATCACCACACCCAAGGGGGAGGTGAAGATGATGTCGGCACTGCTCGACTCGGCAGTCTTCCCCGGCATGCAGGGTGGACCGCTGGAGCATGTGATCGCCGCCAAGGCGGTCTCCTTCCACGAAGCGCTGCAACCGGAATACAAAACCTATCAGACACAGGTGAAAAAGAATGCGTCGGTGATGGCACAAGCTTTTATCGACAAGGGATACAATGTGGTGTCAGGGGGTACCGACAACCACTGCATCCTGGTAGATCTGCGCAGCAAGTTCCCCAATCTGACTGGCAAGGTGGCGGAGAAGTTGCTGGTGGAGGCGGACATCACCACCAATAAGAACATGGTGCCGTTCGACAGTCGCTCACCCTTCCAGACCTCAGGTCTGCGGTTCGGAACGCCGGCCATCACCACCCGCGGTGGCAGGGAGGAGCTGATGGAGGAGATTGTGGAGATGATCGACACAGTGTTGGCTGATGATACAAAGATAACGATGGTGCGCGACCGGGTGAACCGCACCATGCAGCAGTACCCGCTGTTTGCCTGGTAGATTTACAGCAATGATCCCACCACTGTTTGGTGAGTGATCAGTGAACTCGAAACGCTGGGGAATGGTTGAACTGTTCCCCTTTTTTTATACATTTGCATCCGACCGGCAGTAGGCCGGGCAACCTCCGATGAATATCCTGCAGACCGACATAAAATTTATCCCCGGCGTGGGACCCAAAAGGGCAGAGATCCTCAACAAGGAGATCGATCTCTTTACTCTGGGTGACCTCCTTCGCTGGTATCCATACCGTTACATCGACCGCACGCGCGTCTACTACGTGCATGAGATCGACAGCACACAGGCTTACATCCAGCTGAAAGGGAGGATCACCTCCTTCGAGACCTTTGGCGAGGGGCGCCGGCGGCGTCTGGTGGCCCACTTCACCGATGGCACCGGTTATGTGGACCTGGTCTGGTTTCAGGGGGTCCGATTTGTTGAGAGCAAGTACAAGCTTAACCAGGAGTATATTGTCTTCGGGAAGCCTGCTCTCTTCAACGGGAAGTGGAACATCGCACACCCTGACATCGATCCCTTTATGAACGAGTCGGATCGGCCCGAGGGGTTGATGGCGATGTACACCACCACCGAGAAGATGAAGAACCATTTTCTCAACTCCCGTGCCATGCAGAAGATCATCACTGCAGCCTTCTCACTCATCACTGAACGATTGCCCGAGTCGCTTTCTCCCGACGTGGTGGAAGAGGCGGGCGTGATGCCGTTCCACGATGCGCTGGAGCAGATTCATTTCCCGAAATCACCCGCACTGCTGCGTGATGCCGAGTTCCGGCTGAAGTTTGAGGAGCTCTTTTACATCCAGCTCAGCATCGTGCGTTACGCCTCAGAGCGAAAGGAGAAGCTGAAAGGTTTCATATTCGGGAAGGTGGGAGACAACCTCCATACCTTTTTCAGGGAACATTTGCCTTTCGAGCTTACCACGGCCCAGAAGCGTGTGATCAAGGAAATCCGGCGCGACACCGCTACCGGCAGACAGATGAACCGCCTGCTGCAGGGTGATGTGGGCAGTGGAAAGACACTGGTGGCGCTCATGTGCATGCTGATAGCCCGCGACAACGGCTTTCAGTCGGCACTGATGGCACCCACCGAGATCCTGGCATCACAGCATTGGGACACATTCACGCAGATGCTGAAGGGGATGAAGATGCGAGTGGCTTTGCTCACCGGTTCCACCCGGAAAAAGGAGCGAGAGGCGCTGCACAGCGCACTCCTCTCTGGAGAGATTGACATCCTGATAGGCACCCATGCACTGATAGAGGAGGTGGTTCAGTTCCATAACCTGGGGTTCGTGGTGATCGATGAGCAGCATCGCTTCGGCGTGGTACAGCGTGCCAAGCTTTGGGAGAAGAACCGACAGCCGCCCCACGTGCTGGTGATGACCGCCACCCCCATTCCGCGAACACTCGCCATGACCGTCTACGGCGACCTGGATCTATCTGTGATCGACGAGCTGCCGCCCGGTCGTAAGCCGGTACAGACGCTGCACCGCTACGACAAAAAGCGGGGGGCACTCTACCAGTTTATCCGGGAGCAGATCGGTCAGGGACGGCAGATCTACATTGTTTATCCCCTTATTGAGGAGAGCGAGACGCTCGACCTTAAGAACCTGGAGGAGGGATACCTGCATGTGCGGGAAGCATTTCCCGAGTTCACCGTCTGCAAGATGCACGGTCGGATGAAGGCGGCTGAGAAGGAAGAGGTGATGCGTCGTTTTGTGGCCAACGAGGCTCAGATCATGGTCTCCACCACCGTCATTGAGGTGGGGGTGAACGTGCCCAACGCCAGCGTGATGGTGATCGAGAGCGCCCAGCGCTTCGGTCTCTCGCAGCTGCACCAGCTGCGAGGCAGAGTAGGGCGTGGTGCGGACCAGTCCTACTGCGTGCTGATCACACCCTACGAGCTGTCGGCCGACACCCGCAAACGGATGGAGATCATGACCGAGAGCAATGACGGCTTTGTGATTGCCGAGGCGGACCTGAAGCTTCGCGGTCCCGGCGACCTGGAAGGTACGCAACAAAGTGGCGTTCCCTTCAACCTGCACATCGCCGACCTGGTGCGTGACAGTGCCATCCTCTATCGTGCCCGTGAGATCGCAGAGCAACTTATCGATGCTGATCCACATCTCTCACAACCCCATCACCGTGTGCTCAAGCAGCAGCTGAGCCGCCTGGCGGGTAACCGGTACGACTGGGGACGGATCAGCTGATTGGATGATTCAGCACATCCCCAAATCCTCACATCCCCGAATCCTCACATCCTCACATCCTCTATCCCCTTATAATCTCTTCTTTCTCCGCATCCCAATACATGGTACGTCCCTCCAGGTAGGCACGGGTACCCATATGGGCCGTGATGGCCTCTTCAAAACCGCGATCGATGTTACAGGAGGGTTGTTGTCCGCTGCGGATGCACTCCAGCCATTCACGCAGATGCAGATAGGTGGTGTTGTAACGTTTCCCGTCTACATAGGAATAAAGCAGTCCCCGTTCAGCAAAATAGAGTTCGGTGGCAGAGGTGACCGCATCGATGCTCTTGCCCGGCACATAGTGATAAAATGGTTCTCCTGGCTTGATAGTGCCATTCTCAATCTTATCGCGATATTGTTCTGATCGGGGATCAATGGTAACCGTCAGGGTATTGCCCACCTCCATGGTGGCATCATGCCCCATGATCTTACGGTTTCTTTTAAACTGACTGGCCAGCGTGGCGGAATAGAACATCGTAAGCCCTCTGTCGGCGAACTCAAACGAGGTCTGCAGCACGTCGGGCACCGTGCGTCCGTCGCGGAAGAAATAGACCCCTCCCGAGGAGGTGGCAGAAGAAGGGATGCCCAGATCCATGATCTGGTTCATGGCGTCATACTCGTGCGTAAGCAGGTCGCCACTCAGGCCGGTGCTGTAATCCCACCAGCAGCGCCAGCGGAAGAAGCGTTCCAGGCTGAACCGGTCACGAGGATCGGGCCCTACATATTTCGCCAAACCTGTGGAGGTCATGTAATCCATGTACTCCTTCACCCGATCAGGATCACCTTCAAACTGTTTCCAGTCGATGGTCTGTGGGTTGGCATCAGGGTGGATGGGGTATACCCAGGCACCATTGGGATCGTTGCGGTTGGTGCCGGTCTCGATCAAGGATACAGGACCCAGTAATCCTTTGGCCACGATCTCACGAGCTCTCGTGTAGGCTTCTACCTGTCTGTTCTGGTGACCCAGCTGGAAGATGACACCACTCTTTTTCACCTCCTCACGCAGGGCGTAGGTCTCCGGTACGGTCCATGTCATGGGTTTCTCAAGGTAGACATGCTTACCCGCCCGGGCAGCCTCGAGTGCCATCTGACCGTGCCAGTGGTCGGGAGAGGCGATCACCACTGCATCCACATCATCGGCAGCCAGTAGCTCGCGGTACGAGTGGTATCTTTTTGGTGTTGTCCCATTTTTACCTTTTAACCCTTCACGGTTGATATTGGATCCTGCTGCAATCGCTTCTTCGGCGTGTACATCGAAGATGTCACAGACAGCGGTGATCACAATCTTCAGATCCTCCTGCTCCCTGAAATCACGGTAGCGATTGTCGGAGCTGTTCTGCTTGTTTGCCTGTATCAGATCCTCCACATATTGGGGTGTAGCGAAACCGAGGGCGATCATCAGCTGTTTGCCCCTGATGCCCGAACCGATGATTCCCAGGCGGATGGTTTTCCCATCGGAGGAGAGGGGGGTGAGGGGGGATACTTCACTGTTGAAGTGGAACATATCGGCAGAGGTGATGTTTCGCATCTCCTGCTTTCTTTTGCGGTATACACCATAGGCCATGGCTCCCAGCACCGGCACGGTAGCCAGTGCTTTGATGGCATCTCTCCTGCCTTGAGAAACCGGTTTCTGATTCAGATTATCCTGTTTGTTACCTCTATCGTTCGGGGTGATCTCTTTTTCACTCATTTTGATTTGTTTTTAAGCATGATCCTGTCCATACCGATTCTCATAGCCGTGGGAAAGAAATAAAGGACAGCTACGGCTGCCAGCATTACCAGGTTCTTGTCAACCCAAAGGTAAGAGCCTTCGGTTGGCAGCAGGTATTCCACATGCAATAAGGGAGGATGTGACAGATAGTAGAGTATCAGGAAGAGGGCTGCTCCGATGTAGCTGGCTTTCTCCAACAATCCCAGGATCAGCATCACTCCGACCAGTGTAAGACCCCAGATATTGATGAAATCGGCAGCAGCCATCATGCTCTGATTTTCAGCGATCATCCTGAAAAATGGGGCAAACACTCCTTGTGAGTCCATCAGATACCCATAAGCGGTCCACTTGGGGGTGAAGACCTTGGCCAGTCCCTCATAAAGAAAATACCAGCCGATCAGGACTCTTAAGATCACGAGTCCATAAAGCTGTATCGTAGAATAGTTGTCGTTGCGCTTACTTCTCATGTTTTTTATTGATGATATAAATTGATGAAAGTCTGTTTGTTTGTATTCAAAATGATTGATGTCTGATTGTTAAGAAATCAGATTGTCGTTATAATAGGTGATAAAAATGAAAATGAACTGCAAATATAGCGATTTTTAGGATAGAATGCAGGAAAAACCACTCCCGTTTGCAGACAAAGTGATGATTATCTTATCGGCTTTTCACTTACATTCCAGAGAGGATAACTGATTCTTACAGCTACACCTCTGATCTTATTGTCACTGAAACTGGTGAAGATACCTGCCCTGCTCAATCCCAGGAACCCAATGGAATAACCACCTTCGAGGTATAACTTTCGTTCCCCGGTGATCAACCCTTGCAGATGAATCGCTTCATCGAATGAATAGCGTTGCAGAAAAGGAAGGTTTTTAATAAAGAGATACTGTGACTGCATACTGAGATGGCCATCCATCCACCAGTCACCCGTTGCGGTGTAAGGAGGCAACAGGTTGAAACTACGGTTGAATTCGTATGGAGTGAACAGCATCTGGTTGTTACGGAAATAGTGGAGGTCGTGAGGATGCAATCTCGCTGATGATAGAAACGATCCCCCTGTGAATTGATAATCGAATGTCTCGAACGGAGAGAGATTGATCGTATGTGAAAGGGAGAAGGAAAGCTTGTCATACAATGGAGCCTCACTGTCTGCAAACAGATTGAATCCCTTCTCATAGGCAAGTGAGAAGGTAGGGTATCTGCTGGAAGCATACTGCTTTCCGCCTTCCCTTACATAGTAGCGGTATCGTGGGGTGTAGGTGAGTTGCAGCATCATCTTTGCCGCTTTGTGTGTGGGATGGAGACCGGCTTCGGAGGATATGTTGTCGGGTACTTTTCTACCTGCAATATTGAAGGAGGTATGGTTACGCAACGGCTGCCGTTTCTCTATTTCAGCACCGGTAAAGAGACTCAGTCCGTTGGCAATGTCAATGGAATGATCGGCTTTCAGATAACGACTGTCATACAAACGGATGAAATTTTGACCCAGCGCGATGGCTGCCAGCGTGTTCATCAGCCTCGACTCACCGTTCATGCCGTTCACATCGCGAGAAATATGACCGGCAGAGAGATGCAACCGTCCGAGCGACATGGGTGCATAACTGAGTGAAGCGGCCACATTCCAGAGCCATTCTTTACGGGCAGTAGCATAATAGATTGAGGGAGTGAGTCTGATAATTCGGTGCTTGTCCATCTCATGTTGCAGGGAGAGGGTCTGACCCAGCCAGAACCCATCCACGAAGTTATACTCTTTCAACCCACCCGTCACTCCACCGTAACGAAGCGACAGCTTTGGACCCATCTCCCATTTACCCCCTTGGGTGATCTTCCCGAATAGCGTCCCAGAATCTTCACCACCGATGGAGAGCACCAGCTCATTTCTTTCTCTCCTCTCCCGGGTGATGGTGTCGTTTCCGGTGAGAGAATCACGTCTTCGATAGCTTTGCTGTTCATCTACCCGCAAGGGTAGCGATCGCACCCTGTTCCAGTAGAGAGAATCCCTCTCCCAGGCCAGTGTGTCCACCTCCTTCTTTATCTTTTCTATCCTCTTTATCTCCAGTGATTCCCGTTGTTTTTTCACTACCTCCGGTTCTACAATACGGCTCATCAGTTTTGACATCCTGTAGGCTTCCCGCGTAGTCAGCTCCTCTTTCTGTGTCAGTTTTTCCAGTTCTGTTGCGGCTTTCTGTTGTCGGGGCGATAATTCTTCACTGTCTGGCATCTCTCTCTGTTCAGCTTCCTGTTGGGTGCCAGGCCTGTGTGCTTCATCGATCTCCACCGACTGATAGGTCAGCGATGCATAGTATTTTCCTGATCCCTTAACACCCATCGTATTTATTGTCATTGTCACATCGTAGGTGGTAGGCAGGTAGACCGCCGGCTTCACCTGATGGTAATTGATGCGGTAGTGCATGGTGGTACCCAGTTCTGAGGCTGCCAGGTCGGCGATATAGACATTCCAGCTGTTCTCCAGGATGTAGAGATATCCGGAGAAGAGATCGGGGTTTCGCTTCCGGGGTGTCACCTTGATCTTGTTGATGATGAGGTCGGACTGATAAGCTACATCCTCCAGTTTGAATGCGTAATAACGGAACGATCCCGGGGTGAGAGGTGAGATTCTCCCGTCCATCCCGCTGTTGTATATGCTTGTTGTCATGATGTTCAACCCCTCTGAGATGTTGAACTCGGGAGGGATGGAGCTTTTCAGAGCCACCACATCCTGTTGGTACGTTGCGGGGGATGTGAAATGGATATTGTTTTGCGACTCCATCACCAACGGCTTGCCAATCAGTTCATCGATCTGCACATCGCTGCTGTTGACTTTCATGGCATTCCTTAATAATCCGGGTATCTTGTCGATGGTCAGGCTTCCCTTGATGTATGCCTCTGACCTGTAATCCTTGACCTGATAACGGTGATAGGGTGCATGAGCAATCGCTTTCCGCATGATGCGATAAGCCGGATCTTCACTGCCGGCAAATACCTCCACCTCATCGAGCACATACGAGGTCTCTTTCATCACCACCCGGATGGTCTGATCGTGGTCATCAATGGTGATCCTCTTTTGGAGGTTCTCATAGCCGAGCGAACGAAATTCAAAGGTGTAGGTGCCGGGTGCAAGCCTGGTCTGGAATTGCCCCAGGTTATCAGCGGCGATACCCCGGGCAATTTCATGAATATAGAGGGTAGAGAAGGGGACAGGATCACCCTGCTCATTCAGAATCGAACCGTTCAGCTGTTGTGCCTGAAGAGCCGCATGCAACATCAGGCAACACAGAATAAAGGGAAGAGTACGCACCATGTCCTTTGATTCTTATCAGGTTGAGAATAGAGAAGCAAAGTTAAACCGAATCGTGGAACAATCCACTATTTATGACGCATTTCTTCCAAAAAGATCAGTTCTCCGTGATCTGCGGGATCGTTTAATCGGTTATAATCATCAGTTGTTTCCCTTCTTTCAACCTGTCATGCGTCATAAACCACCCCTCGACAGGGATATCACCATAGGTGATCTGTTCAATCTTTTTCCCATTGCCCTTCTTACGGATGGTGAAGCGGGTTCCATCACCGAGTGTGAACAGCACCTTGTCGAACAGTGGTACCGAAACAATATATTCCGGGTCGGCAGGTGAGTAGGTGTAGAGACCAATGGCGTTGAATACATACCAGGCTGACATCTCACCGGCATCATCCATCCCTGCATAGGCCAACTTATCTGCTCCCATGTCGTAGAAACGATCCATGATGCTGTCGAGCACACATTGTGCTTTCTCCTGCTTACCGATGAAATAGTAAGTGTAGGGGATGCTGTGCGCCGGCTGGTTGCCATGGCAGTAGTTACCGATGAAACCGGTCATGTTGTGTGCCTCATAGCCTCTCCAGGGCTCGGTGAAGAGTGAGTCCAGCTTCTCCTCCACTGCCTTGTGGTTGGGGTAGAGGGCAATCATCCCCTCCGGGTCGTGAGGAGCGAAGAAGAGCGAGTTCCAGGCATTGGCTTCGCGGTACATGTAGGCGAAGTAGGGATAATAGGGGTCGAAATCCTCTATCCAGCTGCCATCTTCAATCTTACCCCGCCAGAAACCGGTCGAGGGATCGAACAGGTTTTTGTAGTTCGCTGAGCGTTCCATCAGTATCCGGTGATGCGTGGTGTCACCCAACGCACGAGCCAGCAGTGCCGTGGCATAATCGTCGTAGGCATACTCCACCGTCTTGGTGACTGCCGCCTTGTACTCATCCCAGGTGGGCACATTGGTGGTATCTTTTTCGGGAATCCACCCGTTCTGCATGTACTCATCCAGGTAAGGTCTGCCACCGCGACCGGGAACGGTGGCATTCTTCAACAAGAGGTTGTAAGCCCGTTCAAGGTCGAAATCGGTGATGCCCCGCAGATAGCTGCCTGCCACAAAAACCGAGGCGTGGTCCCCATGAAAGAAGGTGGGCATGTATCCCCCTCTCTTTTCTCCCTTGTCGGTGATTGATCGGATGATATCGGCAGTCACATCGGGTGCAACCATACCCAGTAGCACCAGTTTGTTACGGTAATCATCCCAGAAGGAGGGGTTGGTGTAATAGCGAAACCCTTCGTTCACCAAGTTGCCCTGTTCGTCGGTGAAGTCACCGTTTACATCACTTCGAAGTGCCGGCCATAGGAAGGAGCGATAGAGGGTGGAGTAGAAGATGCCCTTCTCTCTTTCTGTGCCTCCCTCCACGAGGATCTTTGAAAGCAGGCTGTTCCAGGTGTCGTTGGCCTCTTCTTTTACTTCACTGAAACTCTTATTCATCATCTCCTGCTCCAGGTTCATCCGCGCATTCTCCAGGCTGACGAAAGAGAACCCGATCTTCAGTTCCAAAGGATCCCGTTCTGCTCTTTCACCGAAGGTGACCACCGCTACCTCATGGAGGGAGTCCTTCTGCTGTTCAATGCCTTCTATCGGGTAATTGGAAAGGGCGTAGAAGTAGATCTTCCCCTCTGCATCCTGAAAGCCGGTGAAGATATAATCATCTGACTGCTCAATGTTCCATTCCCGTACCCGGTTGTTGGTGCGGGTGATGTCGACAATCAACTTCTTCTCCCCGTCTTCAGGGTAGCTGTAACGATGGTAGCCGCAGCGGAGCGTGGAGGTGAGTTCGGCGTTGATCCCGTAACGTTCCAGGAAGACCTGGTAATAACCGGGCCGGGCCGATTCGTTTTCATGACTGTAGCCTGAGGCATAGTCCCCGGGCGTGAAGTGGCCCTGCACCGGCAGCAGTGGCAGGTGTAAAAGGTTCCAATGTCCCTTGTTGGTGTGGGAGAAACCGTAGATCACACTGTCCTCGTACTGGTATCCGGCACCGCTACGGAACTGTGTGACGGGGCTCAGTTGCACCATCGCGTTGGGCAGCGAGCTGCCGGGGAATACCTCGGCTCCCCAGGTGCGTTCATCCCAGGTACGTTCATACCCCAGATCTTCTGTTTCCCAGAGGGTGGCGGTTCCCAGCAACGGGTTTACATGATCGGTGAGCTGCTTTTCACTGTGACAGCCTGTGGCAGCAACGAGTAGTATGATAAGGAGATAGGTCTGTTTCATTGTTGTCGTTTCTCTATGTGATGAATAATTTGATGATCCAAGCTATTGCCGTCGTTTCAACCGTGTGACTATTGGTCACAAAAGCTCTTCTTTCTCAATCAATGCTGCGGCTTCCATCAGCATGCAGCCACTCAGTTGCTCAGTGAGACCACTGTTGGTTGCCGGTTTTACCCTCCAGTTGGGACCGAACAGGATGAGTGATGGGTTGGTGCCTTGTTTCCAGAGTGTCTCAGCATTCAGTTCCAGGAACTGCAGGTATCTTTTCCTTGCAGGTGCTTCGAGCCGCTCCTGCAAGATCAACTGAGTGAAGTAGCGTACAAAGATTCCTTTGAAGAGCCCCCCGTCACCGGTGCCTTCGCTCTTCAGAATGGAGTTGTCCACCAGGCTACTGATGGTGTAGTCGGCAGCCAGCATAGCGTCATTCAGGTAGGCTTTCTCATTGAATATCCTGTGCAGTTCCACTGCGGCACCGATATAGGTACCCTGGTTGTAGGTGAAAATCCACTCCTTTTTGATGACACCGGTTCGTGAATCGATATTGTCATAGACCATTCCGTTGCTGGTGTTCACCAATGTCGATTTCAACCAGGAGTAGATGTCGAGGGCCCACTGAAGGTCCTCTTCATTACCAAATGCCTGATAGAGGCGTGCTGCCAGGATGGCTGCCGGTCCGTTAGAGCAGGCATTCTTGCTGTACTCCATCCCTTTTTTCCAGGTGATACCACCTCCGGCATTCTCGTTCCATCCCTCCTTGATGTACTCCCACAACTCCAGGGCGGCATCCTTGTAACGAGTCTCCCCCGTTGCCTGGTAGGCGCGTAGTAGTGCCAGGGCATTCCACTCCATGTCATCATAGTAGTCATTCTTCCAGCTGTTCCCATTATGGGCTTTTACCCCAATGAACCACTTATCGAAATAACTCCGGTATGTAGCGTCATCACTTCTCAGGTAGGCATCAATCAGCACATCCAGTCCGTGGGCATTGGGCCAGTACTGGAAAGTGGTGTTGCCACTGTTGTCAGTATTGAAATAATTCCCGCCACTGTTCCAGAATGAGCTGATCAGTGCATCGCTGCTGCTACCGGCGACGTTGTTCCAGATGATAGCTGGTGTTTCATCATCCTTCTCGTCATCGTTACCCGTGTCGGGCAGATCACCTGAACCACAGCTTACCAGGAGAGATGCAAGTAAAAAGAGAATACTATTATTAGATAAGAACTTCATTATGCTTTTTTTTCTTTGTTTTGACTGTTACATTCAAATGGTCAATATTGACAATAATGATCTGAAGCAGTGTCCGCATGCCCCCTTGCTTTTTAGCTGCTCTTGCAGATAAGGAAAGAGGAACAGGAGAGTCACTGTTGATAGCTCTCCCGTTCTCACTTTCTCAATTAGTAACTGAATGCTCAGGGTTTGGTCACTGAGTGTGTGTAGGGTTTGTCAGCCTGTAAATAGAGGGTATATACAGCCGGGTTCCCGTCAAAATCACCCATCAGCTTCCATTTGTTATCCCATTGTGTCGGCTCCATTAGCTTGATATAGTAATATGACTCTGGACTGCTGGCTGTCGGCCGGGAGTCAGTCTGGTTCAGGGTGCCCCATTCCAGCTCTTTCTCTCCTGCGCTTCCTCCATCTTCCTTCACAAACATACGGAACTTGTACCGTTCGTCACGACCCCATCCCTCCTGTTTGAAGGTGACGGTCTCGGTACTCTGGAAGATTCCGTAGCCCTTGTAGGGGAGGTCGAAGAGGATCTCTCCCTGGGGGCTGAAATAGAAACTGACACGCGTGACAAGGGTGACGGTGCTGGCACCGGTATTGAAATCGAGTGTGATACGATACACACCGTCGGCTGTCACCTCTGATGATCCCTCCTTTTTTACAAGACCATCGCTATAGGAGAAACGGGCTGGAGTACCGCTGACTCCGCTGACAAAGTAGAAGGGTGTGCCCCCCTTAAGCTGCGTGTAGATCTCGAACTCGCCTGTGGCGATCGCTTTCATCTTGTGCGCCTTACTCAGGTCCGTTCCACCTTCAGAGCCTTCACCGGTGACATAGAGATCTACCGGTATCTCCTCGTCGGGAAAACCGGCCAGACGGGTGATGGTCAGTGACTGCTCAGCTGCAGCTTTGACAGCCCGGGTCCCTTTGGATGAAAAAACCGTCCATTTCAGGGTTCCGGTACCGGAGGGTCCCACACCAGCCATCCCTGTAATCTTGTTCAGTTGCTTATGGGTGATGGTGATATTGTTCTCAAACCCGTTGTTACCGGAATAGGCAACATAAAGCGGTTCCGAAAAATCACCGTCTGCACGGTCAAATGCAATCTGATAGATGGCCGGTCCGCCATCCGCTATGGCTGCGTGCTCCCATTCAAAATATTCCGCTGCAGAGGCTGCGGGTTGCAGCACAATGCTTTTTCCATCCATCGGTTCCACGAAAACTTTCACCTCGGTAAGTGTCGTGTCCGTTTCTCCCATCGTGTCGCTGCAGGCAGTGAATAGCAGCAGGGAGAAGATAGAGATCCAAAATATATTGTTTGTGCTCATAATCGTTTATTCTTTAATGATTAGATTGTGGGTGTATTCTCCTGCAGGATTCAACGAAAACATGAAATCATATGTCTTATCGCTCCATCCGGTGGTGGATGGGCTTTTCCATACCTGACCATTGGTCCACTGTTCTACATTGTCTCTCTCCACCATATAGTAATAGGCTTCGTTGCCCGAAGGTTTGCTGTCGTTGGATGGTGATCTCCATTCTGTCTCACCTGCAGAGCTCTCCATCCGGAACTTGTAGCGGTCGTCGGAGTTTTCACCGCCTGTCAGCCCGGTGATGGTGTGATTGGTCAGTTCCCAAACGCCAAAACCTTTGTATGGCAACTCAATCTTTCTTTGCGACCAGTTGAGGTAGAGATTGACTTTAGTCACCTCTTTGGAGGTGAAGGAGCCAATGCTGAAGTCGAGATGGTACTTGTAAATACCTGTACTGGAAACAGTGGAACTGCCACCCTCCACGATCTTTTCCCCATTGAGAGAATACACTGTCGGTTCACCCGTAGTTGCATTCGTGAACTGGAAAGATTGGCCTTCGGTGAGTAGAGTGTATATCTCAAACTCACTGTCGTTAAGCTTTTTCATGCGGATCGCTTTGGAAAGATCAGCACCAGCTTCAGTGCCCGCTCCGGTGATGAACAGTTGATCAGGGACATAGGCAAAGCCTGCCAGCCGTTTCACGGTGAGGGTGCGTTCTCCGGTCGCTTTGACCGGGTGAACACCTTTCGATGAGAAGACGGTCCACTTCAGCGTACCTTCAGCGGCAGATTCAATGCCCGCCATGGCGGCGATCTGGTTCAACTGTTTGTGGGTAAGGGTTGCATGGTTGCTGCCACCATTGTTGTCTGCAGCGATCATGGCCACCGGATCCGAGAAATCTCCATCGGTTTCATCAAAAGCTACCTCGTAGAGTACCATGCCGCTATCTTCAGCTCTGGCCGGTTCCCATTCAAAGTAAAGCATGGCGGAAGCGGATGACTGTAACTCCAGTATGCGACCGTCAGTCGGTTCGTAGAGCGCTTCTACGGGTGTCACTCCCAGGTCTCTCACCTCTCCGTCGCTACTGCAACCGCCAAGGGCCAACAATAGTGAAGAGATCATAAGTAGTTGTATATATATTGCCTTCATATGATGGTTCTGTTTGATGATATACATCGGTTAATATTCTGGATTTTGAGTCAGGTTGGGATTGATGTCACGCTGCGATTGCGGAATGGCAAAAAGATAATCCCTGTTACTGTTGAATCGGCGCTGATCGAGGGTGATATACTCTGTATTGCCGGCGGCAAATTTAGCTCCATGAGGTGTGCCGTTCATCACGCTTTCGATGGTTCCCCAGCGACGTATGTCAAACAGACGCAATCCTTCTATCGCCAGCTCTGATCTGCGTTCACGTCGTATCACCTCTCTCAGATCCCCGTTGGGCATATCGAGCGCGGATGCATCGGTGAAACCGGCACGTTGCCGCAAAGCACGGATGGTTTGGTTCCATACGGTTTCGTTCATCTCTCCCAGTTCATGCTTAGCTTCTGCATGCATCAGCAGTACGTCTGCATAACGCATCAGGATGAGGTTCAGGCCGGCTGCCATCCCTTCGGGTGCAGTAGGGTCAAAGTATTTACGGATATAGTAGCCGGTGGCTGTCGAGTTTTGACCGGGACCGGCATACTCATCCAGATTGGATACGCCTGCATCGGCCGATGAGCCTGGTTTGATGTAGATGGTCGACATCACTCCATTTCCCTTCTCCCACTGGTAACCATGGTAAACGATGGTAGCTCCGAAGCGGGGATCTCTGTTCACATAGGGATTTTCTTCGTTGTACCCTGAACCGGCTTCATGAATCGTCCTGCCATTGCGCATCACATAATCATCCACCAGTTCCTGCGTAGGAGCAAAGGCGTTGATACGTCCGCCAACGGAAAGCGGGATGGCATCGTACATCTCATTCCAGGTCCGAAGGTTGAGGGTATAGCCCATATCCAGAATCACCTCGTCGTTCTGTTCGTTTTCCGGCAAGAAGAGATCTTCGTAGCTGGGGAAAAGCTGGTAATGTCCGTAATCGCCGTTGATGATTCTGCCGGTGACAGCAGCCACGTTGCTCCAGTCATTCTCATAGAGATAGGTGCGGGCAAGCAGGGTCATCACTGCTCCCTGGGTAATACGTCCACTCTCCTTATCGCTATATCCATCCTTTTTGGGTAAAAGAGTGACGATTTCATTGAGCTCGTTCCTGACAAAGCTGATAACTTCAGCCCTGGCTGTACGGGTGATGCTGTTGGCCTCCTGCAGG
The DNA here is from genome assembly GCA_012837345.1 of Bacteroidales bacterium. Classification (GTDB taxonomy): domain Bacteria; phylum Bacteroidota; class Bacteroidia; order Bacteroidales; family Dysgonomonadaceae; genus Proteiniphilum. Next base: position 8,325 of record DURL01000189.1, on the reverse strand, counting down.
GTGATGTTGTAATCGAAAAAGGGCACATCTCCATAGTGGTTTGTCAACCGGAAGAAGAGCGAAGCACGGATAAAACGGATCTCGGCTTTCATTCTTTCCCTGAGTGCTTCATCCATATTGGGTACCCGGTCCACATTGTCGAGGAAGATATGACAGGTCTTGATCCCCTCGTAGCAGTTCCTCCACTCATTGGCAAACCGTCCGAGGGCAGCATCTGCCTGACCGGAAGTGATAATCTTTTCATCCGTGTTGCCCCTCCCCTCGTAGAGGTTATCGGTCAGCCGCTCGTTGGCGAAGAAGTAGTTTGCTCCGAATATCTGGCTGTAAGCCATATTGAGTACCGCTGCCGCTTTTTCGGATGAGGTCCAGTAATTGGCGTCGGTAAATTTGTTGGTCGGTGCCAGATCCAGGTCGTTGCAGGATGTGAGCGTGACAAACAAAATGAGATATAGCGTGATATATTGTATGATTTTTGTTTTCATATCGGGATAATGTTAAAATTCAATATCTAATCCAATTCCGTAATAGACCAGTGTCGGATAGTTGCGTGCACTGTTGGCTCCTACTCCGCCGATACCACCCATGTTGTTCCCAAATTCAGAGGATTCGGGATCAATGAATGAGTTGCGTGTGAGGGTGAGCGGGTTCTGGGCATTGGCACTGATGCGTAGCTTCTGCATGCCCAGCCTGTTGGTCAGTGCCTTTGGCAGGGTGTAGCCTAGCTGTATGTTCTTAATTCTCACATAAGCACCGTCAAGTAGGTAGATATCGGTACCGGCCCTGCCCCAGTTGTTGCTGCTGGAGGGTGAGCTGGGAGCCACCAGGCGGGGCCATCTGGCATCCGGGTTGGTGGGGGTCCAGAAGTCGAGCTGATGCTGATAAATGGCATAGGAGTAGTTGGAGTGGAAGGGCTCGATCAACTCGCCACGAATATACATGTCTCTTTTCCCCACACCCTGGAAGAGGATGCTGAAATCGATGTTCTTGTAGGAAAGGTCGTAGTTGAACCCGAAGGTGTATCGCGGGAATGCATTTCCCAGTACCACCCTGTCCTTTTCATCGATCACCTCATCACCGTTTTGATCTACATACTTCACATCTCCAGGTTGTACGATGGCACCTACCGGCAGAGCACTGTTGGCAATCTCATCCTGGTTCTGAAAATATCCGTCGGTTTTGTAACCGAAATAAGATCCCAGCGCTTCTCCTTCCCGGATCAATTTATAGAGTTGGTCATTTTGGTCGATCCGTTCCTTTCCGCCGAAGTCGGTGACTTCGTTTTTCGAGTCAGAGATGTTCAGGTTGAAGCGGTGGTTGAACTCACCAGTTTGTAACCGGTAGTTGACAGTGGCTTCCCAGCCATGGTTTCTCATCTCGCCCGCATTCTCACGTGCCGCTGAGCTGCCGAAGACGGATGATACCTCCGGTGCCAGCAGGATATCCCAGGTCCGCTTATTAAAATAATCGAGCGACACGTAGAGGTCATTGTTCAGGAACCCGGCGTCGATACCGATGTTGAAGTTACCTGACTTCTCCCACGTCAGATCCGGGTTGCCATAGGTGAACCCTGTTCCCGGTACCGGCATGTTGTTGAATACATAGCTGTTGGTGTACATCTGGTAAACCGTCTGGTAGGAGTAGTTGTCCACGTTCTGGTTACCCAGCACACCGTACGAGCTTCTGAGCTTGAGGTCACCCACCCGGTCGCGGTAATCTTCCATGAAGTACTCTTCCGATATCCTCCAGGCTCCGGAGAAGGAGGGGAAGAAGCCCCATCTGTTTTCGGCGGCAAATTTAGAAGAGCCATCGTAACGGAACGAGAGGTCACCGTAATACCTGTCTCTGTAGTTGTAGCCCAGACGTCCGAAAAGTGAAGAGATACTGGTCTGGTCTGTATCATCTATTGAGTTTTTGTTGCCGGTATCCTGTTCTGCATCGTCGGTAGTGGGTAGCCCCAGGTCCGGGTCGGTGAACAACCATGCGATGCGGCTGCCTCTAAAGGTGTAGGATTCATTCGACACACCCAGCAGTCCTGTGAAGAGATGATCCTCGTTGAATCGTTTCTCGTAATCGAGCAAGAACTGAGTACTGAGCGTATACCGTTTGTTGTTGTAATCTTCGGTCATCCGGTTGGGGTTGATGTTGACCACCGGCGTCTCCAGGTCGTTGCGCGAGTAAAGGGGGACCATGATATCCCTTCTGAAGCGGTGGTGCTGGGTTAGGTCGATACCCAGAAGACCTTTCGCGGTCAGTCCTTCTGTGAGGGAATAGTCGATATTGAGGCTCCCAATGAAATTGTCCTCATCTTTCTGTTCGTAACCTCCCTCTTTCAGTTTGGCCAGGGTGTTGTCGTCACCGATGATGTCATTGATAAGATACTTGCCATCCTGCTCAAAGCGGTAGTAATAGTAGGGCGGGATGCGTGAGGAGTTGATGATGGTGTTGCCGGTGCCGCCCGCGATGGTACGCTCGTCGCGCCGGTTGTAAGCCATCAGCGAAGTGATCTTGAAACGGTTGTACTCGGTGGTGAGGTTGGAGCGGAAGTTGTATCGTTCCAGCCCGAATCCACCTACAAAGTTGCTCTCCTGGTTCAGATAACCTGCCGACACCATATAGGTAGTGTTCTCACTGCCTCCTGAGATGTTGAGATTGTAGTTCTGCTGCAATCCCTTCTGCATGATCTTGTTGAAATACCAGTACTCCTCACTCTGATGGTCATACAGGTCACGGATCTGCGCAGGTGTGTAGATGGGGTCACTGCCCGCGTTGATATTGGCCTGATTGCGATACATCGCGTTCTGCCATCCCTCCACCGGCTGGTAGAGGATCTCGGGCACCTGGTATCCAGCCAGTCCGCTCAGTCTTACCACTGGCTTGCCCTGTTTGGATCCTTTCTTGGTGGTTACCAGGATGACACCGTTTGCTGATCGTGAGCCGTAGATAGCGGCACTACCGGCATCCTTCAGTACGGAGATGTTCTCAATATCATTTTGGTTGATGCTATTCAGCGTGTTGGTTGATGAGATGAGACCGTCGATCACAATAAGCGGGTCGTTGTTTCCCATCGTGCTTACTCCTCGGATGTTAATGCTCAGATTGTTGTCGTTGGGGTTCATGCTCTTCTGCTGAATGATCAGGTTGGCGGAGGCACCCTGAAGAGCCTGCACGGCATTACTCACCGGACGATCTTCAAACATGTCGGAATTCACCTGATCAACAGCACCGGTGATGCTTTTCCGCTGACGGGTACCATAACCGATAACCACCAGTTCATCCAGTGCTTTTGTATCTTCCTGAAGAATGATACGGAAACTGTTTCTGCCGGAGGTGTTGATCACCTGTTCCAGATAACCGATATAGGTAATCTTCAGTGTTGCATTATTTTCCACCAGCAGTGAGAAGTTGCCGTCGATATCGGTCACCGTACCATTGGTGGTACCCACCTCCACGATGTTGGCACCTATGATCGATTCACCAGTGGCATCTGTCACGTTACCGGAGACCTGTTTTTTTGTCTGCTGTTGAACTATGGTTGTTGCCTGCACCTGCGACGGTGTGGCTGTTTCGTTCCTGGATTCGTAGATTACAATTTGTTTATCCAGAATCTTATAGGAGAAATTGGTCTTTGTCAACATTGCATTCAGCACATCTTCAATCTGTTGTGTCTGGACGCTGATGTCGATTTTTTTGTCGATCGTATGATCGAAATCATCTGAAAAAACAAAAATATAATCACTTTCTTTCTCAATCTCGTTGCATATCTCTTTAATGGATATTGATTTGAAATTGAAGGAGTAGACTTGAGAATAACTTGTTGTCGCCTGCGCACATAGAATGCTGATAAAGAGAAAAAACAGGGTTGTTCTCATGATTCTTGAGATTTGTTTGATAATATTGGAGGGATATTCTTCTCCAATAGCAAGATTATTCATAGTTTTGTACGATTTAATTATTATTGTACCAAGAAAATTAAATTGCTTTCGGTCGGATGGTATTTGCGGTGCCATTCGACCTTTTTTTACTTTGTTGTCACTTTTTTTATCTTTTTCCCATAGGCATGTGATTTATTTTAGTCGTTGGTAATATAAATCCGGTTGTTCACATTTTCATAACGTGTGGAGGAGAGAAGAGCGATGGTGGTCATCACGTTGTCCAGATTATCGGAGAGAAAGATCTTCCCGGTACAGGTTCTCTTTTGCAGGTTCACATCCTGGTCGTAATTGAACGAGAGGTTATAATATCGTTCTATTCGCTTCAGCAGCTCAGTCATTGGGGTCTTATCCAGTGACAGGTAACCATCTTTCCAGCTGATATAGCTGTCTACGTTGACAGCTGTTTTACTGAATGAGCCTGTCGACGGGTCAAAGCTGACCCTCTCGTTGGGATGTATCATCATCTCTTCCTTCCTGTCTGTTTGTTTGAGTGAGATGCTTCCTTCAACCAGCACTACTTCCGGTGCTGCATCCCCATATGTGGCAATGTTGAACGACGTTCCATAAACCCTTACACCGAAGTCGGAGGTGTGAACCAGAAAAGGTCTCTTCCTGTCGTGTGCCACCTCGATGTACATCTCACCGGTAAGAAGTCTTATTTCCCTTTTTCCCTCCCTGAAGGTAGGGGGGAACTCAAGAATAGAGCCTGAGTTAAGCCACACCTTGCTGCCGTCTGCCAGCGTGAGGGTCGACCGTTTGCCATAGGGCACAATGAGGGATGAGAGTGGAGTGCGGTTTATCTCCACAGTTTTCACCTCCTTGTTTTGTTGGGTAATGGCTGCGCTTCCCGCTTCATTCAGCAGTACTTCAATGTCTTCCTGAAAGTTGATTGCCTCCTGCCCTGTAATGAGCCGGATATCTTTGCTTTGCAGCATCTCACCTGTGATCAGTTCAGTACCGGGGATAGACGTAAAGTTGTTTTTGTCGGTTGTGAACAGATAGATACCGGTAACCGTGAGAAGGAGTAAAAGGGCCGCCGCAGCCGATAAACGATAGATCAGACGTTGTTTTTTTCGTTTTTGTTGCACGCTGGCCGATTGAATTGAGTGTAACAGCCATTCACGCTCCAAGTCACTCAGGTCATTTCTGCTCATGGCCTTTTGTTTCAGATAAGAAATAGCTTCATCCATCTCACTTTTCCATTCAGGGTGCTGACGTAACAACTCCTCCCAGTAACGATTTGTCTCTTCGTCAGGTATCAATTGCCAACGGATAAACCGTGGGTCGTTTAAAAAATCAGTATAACGCATTTTATTCATTTTGTCGGTTACAAAAACGACGATCTCATCATATCAGATAAACCTGAACAGGTTCGTTTGATCCACACCTGGCCAGCAGGTTCAGATCATTGTTGCGACGACAATGATAAGACGGGACTATTTTCTGAATATACCCTTTTTTTGAAAAAAAGTTCTTTTTTTAACAGTTTGGCGGTATCTGTCCATTTGTGAGGGTGACCAGCAGGGTAGGTATCAGCAGGGCAAGGCGATCCCCATACTCTTCTCTCAGTTTCTGTAGGGCTTTGGATACCAGTTTACGACAACCATTCACACTGATGTCAAGAAGATCAGCGATCTGATGATATTCATATTCCTGCACATATCGAAGATAGACGATCTCCCTTTGCCGATGAGTAAGCAAACTGAGCATCTTTGTGATCTCATTCCGGATGTGTAAACGCTCCTCCTCCTCAATCAACAGATCCTCAATATTCAGATCAATATGGAAAGGCATCTCCGCATTCGTGGTGAGTTCATCCAGGACAAGATGATCTTTTTTCTGTCGGTAGAGATCATAGAGCCTGTTTTTAAGTGATTTGAAGAGGTAGAATTTTAAATGTGAGATCTCTGTCAGATTACTTTTAGAAGTGCTGATCTTCACGAAGACATCCTGTATGGCATCTTTCACCGATTCTCTTTCAAACCCAAGGTAACAGCCATATGTGAACAGATCATTCACATACCTGTTGTAGACAGATGCCAGATCATTCTCCCTGTTCACTTCTTTTTTCAAGACGGTATCATTATTGATGTTACAAAATAAGTGAAAAATGATCGGATAAGAAAATAAACATGTGTACCGGCATCACTGGGGTTATTGTTTCTCCTATTCTATCTTAATACCGCTGTAATCGGTCAGGTTCTGCAACACCTTATCGCTGAGCCGCTCGAATGCCTGCCTGGTACGTCCGGTGGATACTTTCATGCAGCGTACCTTCGGGTGATTGAGCAAATGACTGTCCCCCAGCGCATCCACCGTATCACAAAAACAGAGGTTGTCGCCTTCGAGCCAATTTAAAAAGGGAGCTCCCTCCCATGCGGGAGAGAGTCCTGTATTAAAGAGGATCTTCCTGTTTCCAAGCTTCTCAAAATGAGGCGCATGCAGCAATACGGTGTTCCTGTTTAGGCAGCAGCAGACCACTTCGCTCTCTTCGAGCAACTCGTCCAGCGGCAGGAAGCGATAGCCTTTGGTGCTGGCCTCAGCCTTCTCACTCCTGGCAAAATAGGAGATCTCAGCTCCGAGAAAATGGAGTGCATCGGCGATCATGCCTCCCGATTTACCCAGTCCGACGATGCCTGCCTTTAGCCCTGTAATCTCGCGTGCAATACCATCCCAGGGTTCCTGTCCAAAACCGTGAAGGGTACGTACCAACTCACTGATAACATATTCCACCACACCCTCATCGCCATAATCACGAATACCTGTAACCGTTATCCCCCTGCTGTTTGCATAGTGAATATCTACATTGGCACTTTCCGGCGAATAGAGCGAGTTGCACATGCCAATATATTTAACATTGGCACATTGCTCCAGCGCAGCTTTTCCAAGCCGGGTGGTAAAACTAAGCAACACCGCATCGGCATCGCCGATACGAGCGATGATCTCCCGGTCGCTCTCCGGAATGTCATCGTAGAGGATCACCTCACGTGCGTAATTGTTCAGGGCATCGACTGCTGAAGGGATAAGACCTGTTGGTTCAATGGCCACAATTTTCTGGAACATGTTGTAGTTATTGGATTGAGAATAGTGAGATCAAATGTAACAAATAATTCCCTGCTTCACAAATAATGGCCGGCAACCTATTGATACAGATTAAGGCTGATGCCTCCTGAGAGCCAGAACCCGGGCTGGGGAACATTGCCGAAGTCGACATGTGTACTGTTGAAAATGTTATTCGCATTGACAAACAAAGTGTAATTACGAAGCGTGTAATTCGCTTTCACATCGAGTAGGGTGAAGGGTCTGTACTCCTCCCTTTCTCCTGGCTGCAAATCCACATATTTTACATATGAGCCCTCACGCGACTGCCAGCGGAAATGCCACGAGAGGGTGAGATTCTTCACCACCTCGTGATGGAGACCGGCGGTAAGCTTATGGCGAAGATGGTTCAAAGCATAATTTGAGATCAGGTTGTCTTCCACCCTCTCCTGATGAATATAAGCGTAGCCGGTTGTAAATGCGCGTAGCGGTTGATTCTCACCGAGCCACGCTGCAAGATCGAGTTTCAGATAACCCTCCAACCCGATCTTGTTGAGCCGGGTATGATTTCTGGACTCCCATAATGCATCGGGTGATGATTTTACCCAATCGATCATGTTACGCCCCTTCATATGGAAAACAGCAAGACTCCCGCTCACTACAGGATGGGTATACTTTATGCCGGTTTCAAAAGCTTCGGACTCCTCCGATTGAAGGTTACGGTTGCCGGTATGCGTGGACGTTGTGTAGTATAAGTCGGTGAAAGTAGGCATTCGGGTGGCTTTGTTCCATGATGCATATAAACTGAGGTCATCGGTTGCCCGGAATGAGCTGTTCAGCGCGGGATAGAAATCGAATTCATCGTCGATGGCCCGGTTGTAATGCAACAATCCTCCCAGTGATATGGTAAATCTGTCCCATATGAAATGATGTTCGGCAAAATATGTGACGTGGGTTCTGTGATCCGATTTCGTGTATTTACCGATGGCCTCTTCCATTGGTTTGCCCAACACGTTACTCAATATCTCTTCGTTCCGTAATTCACCCCCAAAGCCTGTGATGCCCCAGCGTGAAGCATACTGCATATGAAGGTTTATGCCAAAAACATCGCTCCGGTGATAGTTATGATCTTTGTACCAGTCCGGCACGTCAGAGGTCCCTTCCCGAATCAGTTGAAACTCATCGTAGTGACGACTCCAGTAGATGTGGGGTATGAATTTAAGCCGTCCGACGGTCTCACCACGCAGCGAAGCGAAAACAGCCCGTGTGTCGTCGTACTGATCGGGATAAGCTGCGGAGTAGAATGTGTTGGCTCCATAAGCCTTATCGTTGAGCCCTGCCTGAATATCGATGG
>DURL01000188.1 GCA_012837345.1 Bacteroidales bacterium | reverse complement strand
GCGGGTTGTTTGGGTGTTGAGCATGAAATTCCAATTCCCACACACAATATTGTGATGTAATTCATCATTCTCATGTTACTCATATTTTACGATAGACGTCATTCACCTATAACTTCGATGGATATATTGCTTTGTTTGTCCTTGCTTTCGTTGCATCTATTTTGAACGATAGGAGTAGCTGGCTTTCACAAACCGCTCTGCTGACAGGTCATTTAAAATGAAGACATCATATCGTTTACCGCCAGGGTATACACGTACCACGATATGACCGTTTGTTGATTTATAGTGATTGACCATATGCTCACCGAGGTATCTTTCGTTCACGGGATGAAGTGCGTTTGCAAATAGATCCCGTTCACCCGGATAAACATGGTGACTCATTATGCGTCTCAATACCTCCTCACCAGGGTGACGGATGCTCCAACTTTGGCCGATCCAGACCCTTGGTTGTAACGTACGCACATAAAACTCATTTTGCGAATTACGGTTTCCGTGATGATTCAATGTCGCCACATCCACATTTCCAATTACAGGGGCTGCCAGTGATTCCAAGCTCTCGGTGTCGGGTGTTCCCGTGTGTCCGATACCGGGTATATCTCCCCCCGTATAGAAATCGAATGGTCCGTAGCTGATGCGGATACCGGACGATAGGTCATTTTCCGGAGGCCGATCTCCTGCTTTGAATTTTCTGATGGCAATGCTACTATCAGCTACAGCTGCGATAACTCCGTTTGAGAACAGATTTTTCACCACAAACTCTGGGAATGCCTCGGGGTCGTTCTTCAGTCTTATCTGAGAAAATGATCCGACCTTGAATTTCTCATACAGTAGCCCTTCTGTTTTCTCCTGGATGAGGATGAAATTCCTGTATTCTTTTATTTGATTGACAAAGAACGAATCATCCTTTTCTACCATAGGACGAAAATCATCCCCGCTATCAATGAGTTTATTGATTGGGACAATCGAACCTACTTCTGTTATCCCTGACAACTTATATCCACCTCCTCCATCTGTCTCGGACAGGGGTAAAAACGTCCCTATGTGATCGTCGTGATAGTGTGTAATGAGCACATAGTCCAGTACGGCTTGTTTTTTTCGGGGATGAAACTGTTGAATGTAATCAGCGATCCATTGTCCCGGTGTTTTTGATGAATCAGGAACACGCGGCGTAAGTCTTTCTGAATCCTGGTTCAAATCACCGGCATCAATGAGCATGGTTGTACCGTCGGGCATCAGGATAAACGAGGCGTTGCCCCTGCCGGTACTGATGAAATGAATATCCAGATATCCTTTTCTCCAGGGAGTTAGATAGCTGTTTTGTGCATTCAGGGATGAAAGAAACAATAACAGGATCACAGGTATTGATTTGGTAGACATAGCAAAATAATAGGGTTGATGTGAACAAGAAAGTCACCCTGGAAGCATGCAGCAATGCAGACTCCAAAGTGACTTTCGAACCATTTTCAGTATTTGATTAATACTGAAATATGAACCTGATTAATCCTCATGATAGGACTGATTCTGATTCTGTTCCACCACCGGAACCTGCCAGTAGTATTCCGAGTAGGGTGGCATCACTGGTGAGAAATCCGATGGATTCCTGTCTCCAATACCGATAGGCAACTGCAACCCGATAAGGTAGTATGTTCTGTCTCCATTTTCAGTTGCCATCTCCTTAATGCGCTCATTGTGAATGATGTCCGCTGTAATTGTGTTCGCATCAATATTCACCAGTCCGGCACGGTTGCGTACTACGTTCAGATCGGAAGCCGCTCCTGCTTTGTCATTGTTGTTGTACCTGATAATTGAACGGGTAAGAAATACTTCGGCAAGACGAATGAGGGGTCTGTTAGACCTCCCCTGATCAGTAGCCCGGAACCATTTATGGCTCCATACCATGGGGGGTACCAGATTGGATCTTGGATCCACATCGTAACGGAAATAGATCTGCTGGTATCTTTTATCGTTTCTCGCCTCTTCTGTTTCAGACAAATCGGCATTCATCCAGCCAATATGTTTCATAGCCCAGTAGGACATTGCCTGACTGGCCCAGGCAGCCATGTTTGCGCCCGAGTAATGGCTTCTTGCAAATATTGTTTCCATACGTCCATAGGCACCTGAAGTTTTGTCACAGGCTGTTTGCCAGATCACTTCACTGCCCCAGCCATCAGCGCCGTTTTTGTTGAACGCTTCAATCGGATCTTCGGTAAGGTCATACATAGGGCTGCCCAGGATATAGTTGCATTCGGCCAAAGCCTTGTCGTGCTCCCCCTTGATAAAGTAGAGACGCATCAGCATAGCGGAAGCAGCTGCTTTATTGGCACGGGCTCTGACATTTATCTCATTTACCAGAGTTGTGTGATTTTCAAACAACAAGCTTTTTGCTTTTGTCCAATCATCTTCGATCGCTGCATAAACCTCTGCAACACTTCCCAGCTCGGGCTTCTTCAATTCTTCCGACGAAGAGATGAACTCTCTTCTCAAGGTGAAAAAACGACCATCGTTACTGCCATTGGGATTATAGGGAGGAGCATACATGCGTGCCAGGTACCAGTAGGCAATTCCCCTCATAAAGAGTAACTCTCCTTTAAATTGGTTTACTTTATCCCTATCGGCTTGCGTCATACTGGGAAATGGATCTTTACCTGACTCTTCTGCATCATTCAGCATCTGTAACGGGCCATTACAAGCGGTAATCATTTCGTACAGTTTGATAAATGCTCCTTCCATTTCATTAGCAGGTATTGCCTTGCTGAATTCCCTGTTATAGTAAGCTGCTGAAGAGCTGCCACCCACAAACGGGGCAAGAAAAACCGCAATATCGGATTCAGTGAAATTCTTGACCGCAATAGTTCCAAAGGGGTTAAACCATGGTTCACGGTTCAGTAGAAAATAGGGCTCTCTCACTCCCAGTTCAAGCTCGTTGACATTCACCCAGGGAAACTCATTGGGTCTTTCCAGTTCAAAATATGCCTCCTGATCACAAGAGATGACCATGATGGCTGTGAATATCAATATTAAATATTTTCTGGTTGTATTCATTGTAATAATATTTTCAAAAATTGATATTTAATCCAAGGCTATAGGTACGTGCCTGTGGCATTGAATTGTAACTCACGAAGCTGGCTGCTGAAGCCTGGTCGAGTGGCACTTCCGGATTGTATCCGGAGAAGCTGGTCAGGGTAAAGAGGTTGGTAACGTTTAAGGAGATACGCAAAGACTGCATTTTAATTTTTGCAGCAACCGTTGCAGGCAAGGTATAACCGAGACTGAGATTGTTCAATTTCAGATAATCACCTTTTTCCAGAAACATGGAAGAGATGTATTTCTCTTCGGTACCATACGTAATGGGATCTGTAGACGGATTACCTTCGTTGTCATAGAAATGCTGTACATTCATTACCACCCTGGGCCATTTTGCGTTGTCACCGGGTTTTTGCCAGGCTTCACTCAGCAACTTGTTGGAAAGCGCCCTTGCTCCTCTGTTTGGCGTTAGAGTGCTCTGTAGTAAACGGTTGTAAATGTAATGACCCGTAGCAAATGAAAAATTCATGTTCAGATCAAAGTTCTTATAGGCAAACTGGTTGGTGAAACCACCCACAAATTTAGGCATGGAGGTTTTTCCCTTTAAGATCATCCTGTTTTCCTCCAGGTTGGTCGTTGTACCGGGAATAATATTCCCTGTATGAGAAGTAGTCCCATCTTCATTTACCTGCACTTCATAAATCATCGGAATCCCTCTTTCAGGGTCAACACCGGCAGATTCGGCCATGTACCAGTTGCCCAATGGAAGTCCTTTCTTGAAAATCGTAATCAATCGATCTTCATATGGTTCGGCTTGTGTGATACCCACATTGTTGGCGTCAGATTCAGGATCCAAAGACAAGATCTGGTTTTTGTTTGTGGAGAAATTCAGACCTACATTCCAGATAAATGATTTGTTCAGGAGGGCTGCATCTACATTAAATTCAATGCCCTGGTTCTGCATGTCTCCGATATTTTGCCAGATAATGTTACCTCCGAAGATACCTGCTGAATAGGGAAGGGCTACAGCGAGAAGCATATCCTTCACGTTTTGCTTGTAGTAGGCAACCGAACCGTTGATCCTGTTATTGAGCAATCCGAAATCGAAACCGAAATCAAGCGTGCTTGTTGTTTCCCATTTGATGTCAGAATTGCCGATACTCACAAGCTGAGTACTGGGGATACCCAGGTTGGTACCGGTACGTACCTCATATTTGTCGGAAGTGATTCCACTTGGGATATTGGTGTTACCGGTTTGGCCAAAACTTCCTCTCAGCTTGAGCAGGTTGATGATCTTGGAATTGAAGAATTTCTCATCAGAGATAATCCATCCTGCGGAACCGGAAAGGAATGTAGCCCATCTGTTTTCCGGTGTAAACTTGGAGATTCCGTCGCGGCGAATACTTGTCCCCACAATGTATCTGTCCATGAATTTATAATTGGCTCTTCCAAAAAAACCTCTGAGATAGCTTTCGTTTGTCAGATAACTACGTCCCTTTACTGATTCGGGCATTCCTACTTCTCTGAAGCTGCCGATCAATGACTGGCTTTCCAGGTAGGTGTTGTGGAAATGGGAGCGGGTGTTCTCCACTCCAGTCACAATATTTAACCAATGGTCGTCACCAAAACTCTTGTCATAGTTCAGGAAAGAGTTGTAGTTGATGACAGTATACTGATTTTTCTCCTCTTCAGCAATCGGCCCATCGATACGAATGCCTTTTCCACGGTAGGAGAGCCCTTTGTCGTACACCAGGTTGGCACCGAATTCACCAACTAAGGTCAATCCATCCGCAATATTCAGCGTTGCGTTTAATCCCTGAAGAATATTAACTGTTTGTAGATTACTTTCGGTATTCAAAGGTGAAATTCCTGCCAATGCATTTGCTGATGACAATGGATTCCAGAACCCATTGATCCCTGTATCGGTGTCATCGTAGACCTTCATCCATGGCAGTGAATAGGCATTAACCTGTGCCCAGCCACCAGCGCCGGCTTTTCCATGGTCGGATTTTGATCTGTTGTTGTTTGAAAATGAGACATTCCCGCGATAGTTTATATTGAGAGCATCAAGCAACTTATAGTTCAAATTTACGTTAGCTGTAAAAATCTCAAGATCATTATATTTGATGACGCTGTTATCTTTCCTGTAACGCAACGACATGTATGAGCTTCCTTTGTCACTGCCCTGCGTCGCCGAGATATTTGCTTCCGTGTATGTGCCTGTCCGGCTTATCAATTTTCCCCAGTCTGTGTTTGTGGCTATAGCTTCTGCCCTGGAGATAGTTGCCTGAACACCATCCAGCTGATTGAGCGATGCCTGCGGGTCGTAGGTTCCTGACATACCACTATTGGCGTAGGCTTGATCCATGATTTCAACATATTGGGCCCCGGTTGCCAATCCAATATCCCTGTTGGCCCAATTGCTGACCCCCGATTTCACATCAACTGAGATACTCATGGCTCCTTTTTTACCTGATTTGGTGGTCACAAGAATCACACCATTGGATCCTCTGGAGCCATAGATTGATGTTGCTGCCGCATCTTTAAGTACCTGAATCGATTCTATATCAGACGGGTTGATCATCGACATCACATTTTGTGATGATTCACCATCGAAATTCGAGGTCATGTTTGCACTGGCAATTGGGATGCCATCCACAATCCATAGCGGATCAGTTCCTGAGGAGATTGAACTGATGCCTCGCACCTTAACCTGAACGGGTGAACCCGGTATACCCGATTCATTTGAGACCATCAGTCCAGGTGCCAGTCCTTGCAAAGCAGCGTCGAATGATCCGGCACCCGTTGCTTTGATCAGCTCTTCACTACTGATGGTAGAGATTGACCCAATCACATCCCTTTTCTTTTGGGTACCATATCCCACAACCACAATTTCTTCCAGAAGCTCCACGTCCGGTTCCATAATGACATTGATTGTACTTCTGCCGTTTGTGCTAACCTCTTGGGGTTTCATCCCTACATAGGTGATCAGCAATAAGGCGTTGTCAGAGATATTGGGCAAGATGAAGTTTCCGTTTATGTCTGTGACAGTACCTTGTGAGGGTTTATCTTTTACAATGATTGTAGCACCAATGACAGGATCCCCATTGGTGTCGACGATGTTACCCATAATTGTAACGGGTGGTTGCTGTGAATTTTCGATCATCCGTGCAAGGGTTGCAGCATTTTTTGTCAGAACGATGTAGTTGTTATCGAAATCATAACCGATGTCGGTATTGTCAAAGGCATCGTTGAGATAGGATGATACTTTATCCCGGTTTCGTTCTGCCGAGAATTTGCGTTGTGTGTTGATCTCCCGATTGCTGTAGACAACCAGATAATCGGTTTGTTTTTCAATCTCAGTGATTAGCTGACGAACAGTGATGGTTTTACTTTTAAGCTCAATCGTTGCATCCTGTGCAACACCATTGACAGCCATCAACTGAAATGTGCAGAGTAACAGGAAAAAGAAACTTATTTTCATGATCTTAAGTAAATCTTTTAAACCACTGTTTTTTAGTGAAAAGTGGTGTGGAGAAATGTTATTTTTCATACATTTGTAAGTGTGAAGTGAATACTTGTATTATCTCGAGTGTTGGCTTAATTTTGGCGACGGGTGTTGGCGCACCTGTCGCTTTTTTTTTAGATGGATTGATATCTCATAGGCAATCGTTTTGAGGTTATTTAATTTACTGTAACAATCTAACCCTGAATTTCGGCGCGAAATTGCAAGATTGATAAGGTTTGTTTGTGTTTATGCTGTTAAGTGTTTATGACGTTTTCACGGTGAGTCAAAATTTTAATGAACATGACGATTTTTATTGATGCAGTCTGATCAGATTCCTTTCTCTATCCCTCTCGATGCTGAATGAATGGATTTTCTGCAGAATATGCAAGATTTCATCGATCCCGTCGCGTTGTCTGAACTTTCCGGTATAGCGAACGTTGAAGATTTCAGGATCTTCCACCTTTATTGTGATGTCGTAATACAGTTCCAGCTTCTCGATGATATCGATCAGCCGCTCATTCTCGAAGGCATAGATGCCATCGCGCCAGAGCAGATATTCCGGATTGCTGAGTTTCTCAAGCCTGATCTTGTTGTCACTATAGGTAACCTGTTGATTGGGAGAAAGCAACACCGGCTGACTTTTCTTTCCTGTTTCGCTTACCTTCAACGAGCCCTCCACCAGAGCTGTCTGTGTGTATCCCGCATCAGGGTAACTGAAAACATTGAATTCAGTGCCCAGCACCTCCATGGT
>DURL01000187.1 GCA_012837345.1 Bacteroidales bacterium | reverse complement strand
CGAGGCGCCGCAACAGGCGGTTGTCGGAGGCGGGTATCCAGTTGTGATCATCGAGTGAGATGGAGGTGAGCGCCGAGACATAGACCATGAATTTCTTTTCACGGGGGATATGGGCTGTTAGCTCAGGATTGAGACCATGAATCCCCTCCACGATCAGGATGCTGTTATCCGCCATCTTCAGGAAATGGTTCTTGTACTCGCGGGTGCCGGTCATGAAATTGTAGGAGGGCAGTTCCACCTCCTCACCCTGCATCAGCCGCAGCATATGGTCCTCGAACAGCTGCAGGTCGAGGGCGTAAAGCGACTCATAATCTTTCTCGCCATAAGCATCGAGTGGAGTCTTGTCGCGGTCAATGAAATAGTCATCGAGCGAGAGACCCACCGGCTTCAGCATATTTACCATCAGCTGCACCTCGAGGCGCTTGCGGAAAGTTGTTTTCCCGGAGGAGGAGGGTCCCGATATCAGTACCACGCGCACCCCCTCTGCGAACCTGCGGGTGATCTCTTCGGCGATATCGGCGATCTGCTTCGCCTGGTATGCTTCCGCCACCTGGATCACCGGCGACATGCGATCTTCCCTTTTGGCCTTGTTCAGGTCTCCCACGTTATCAAGACGGCTGATCTTCAAAAACTTGAGATGCTCCCGATAGACGTTCAGCAGCTTCTCCTGCCTGATTTCCGGTTCCAGTTCCACAGGATTCTCCCGGTTGGGGACCCGCAACAGGTATCCGCCGTTATGGGGTTGGATGTCGAACATGGTGATGTAACCGGTGGAGGGGGTCAGGCAACCGTAGAAATAGTCGATGTACTCCTCCAGCTTCGAGTAACGGGCATAGAGCAGGTCGGAGGTCTCCAGCAGCAAGGCTTTGTCCTCCATGCCGCGTTCGCGGAAGAGCTGAACCACCTTGCCGGTTTCCTCTTCCACCTGTACAAAGGGAATATCAGCCGCCACGATCTCATGCATGCGGTTGCGGATGGCATCCAGCTCCGGCTTACCTACCGGCAGATCAGACTCGATCTGGAAATAATATCCTTTGGAGACAGCATGCTCGATGTACATCTCCGCGTTGGGAAGCAGGTCATCCACCGCCTTGGCCAGGATGAAACAGAGCGACCGGACGTAGGTACGCATGGCTGAGGAGTCGCTCAGGTCGACAAATTCAATGGTCTTGGGCCGGTAAACCCGGTATTCCAGCGACTCTGTTTTGTTGTTCACCTTGGCGTTGGCAATCAGGTAAGGCATCTTCACACCGAAGTGGGCGATCAACTCAGTAAGGGGTGTACCTATCCGTACCTCTTTCTCTTCATTTGTATTGCGACAAAAAACTTTTACGGTATCACTCGTCATATCCATTCTTTTTTGGGGAGACTAATATACGCCATTTTTTGCAGATGTAACTCCTTTTTTAGGGATGTGACTGTGAAAAATTCCCAAAAAGTATGAGTAGGGAAACATTTCATGCAGACTCTTGTTAAGTGTAGAGAAACAACAAACGAAAGAAACTGTTTTGCTGAGAAAAAAGAGCATCACCATAGGTTTACTGATCACCTTCCTGATTAGCCTTACGGCAAGCGAACTGCATGCCTGGCACATGATCAGGAAGGGGGATCAGTCGACAGTTACCCTCAGCAAAAACTGTAAACGGATGCAGCACAACGACGATGATACCACCCATGGTATCTTTCGCGCTGCCGGTGACCAGGCCGATAATCTGCGATTGATGTTGACGAGGTTCTGCACCTTCGCTGAGCCACAGATGCAGAACCCTTATTGTACCCTATTCTCTTCAACCCCATTTTACCATGCCTGCTATACACTTCATCGGGAAGAGGTCTGTATTGACGATGTAGGACGCCCACCCAGGGCTTGAAGCCTCCTCACATTGCGACAATATTACAGAATTACCACATTATAACCCGAAAGAACAAATAAAATGAGAAAAAACATTTTGACTGCACTTGCAGTGTCAACACTGGTTGTCACGGCAGGGGCTACAACAACCATAAGTGAGAATGAAAAAATGAACGAACGCACCACCATCACCATCCTGCAGACTGCCGACATCCACGGACAGCTGGACACCCACCAGGAGCTCTTCGTGGAAAATGGAAAAGCGGTTTTCCGTAAACGGGGAGGGATGGCAGTCATCAAAACCATCTTCGAGGAGGAGCGGGCAGCCAATCCCGGTCGTACCATCATCGTGGACGGGGGTGACCTGATTCAGGGGAGCGGTTACGCCGCCGCCTCAAAAGGCAAAATCTTTCCCGATATTGTCCGGCAGATGAACTATGACCTGCTGCTGCCCGGCAACTGGGAGGTGGTCTACGGCAAGGAGATCATGATGGAGGTGATGAACAACTACCACACCAACGTGATCGCGCAGAACATGCGTCATGAGGAGAGCGGAAAACAGCTCTTCCCCCCCTACTGGATCAGGGAGATCGACGGTATCCGGATCGGGTTCGTGGGCATCAACGACCCGGACATCCCATTCCGGCAAGCGCCCAGTTACAGCGATGGAATTCTCTTCAACGACCTGGATAACAGCGTGGAGGAGGTTATCCGGAAGGTGAAGTTCGATGAGCGGGCTGATTTCGTGATCCTGCTTACCCATATAGGATTGGCCAAGCAGGTGGCGCTGGCCAACAACCCCATCAGCCGGCATGCCGATTACATCTTCGGCAACGACACCCATGAACGGGTGCGCAAGCCCATTGAGGGTAAGTATGCCAAGGTGGTGGAGCCGGGCGCCTTCGGCTCCTTCGTGGGCAAGCTTACGCTCCATTTCGAACAGGGCCGGCTGGTGGAGGATCAATATGAGTTGATCGAAACAGACCCGCTTCGGTATCCTGCCGACAAAGAGCTACAGGCGCTGATCGATGAGAAGAAAGCACCCTACAGTGCTGAGCTGGAGAGAGTGGTAGGCTCAACAGCCGAACCAATCTACCGTTACCTGGTGGTGGAAAATGCGATGGACAACATGATCACCGATGCCATGCGGTGGAAGACAGGGGTGGATATCTCCTTCTCCAATGGTTTCCGCTTCGGCAATCCCATCGTGCCACAACAGGGCAATCCTGCCCCCATCACCCGCAACGACATCTGGAACATGCTTCCCATTGATGATTACGTGAAGACCGGCAAGGTGAGGGGGAGCCAGCTGATGGAGTGGCTGGAGAAGGAGGCCCATAACGTCTTTGCAGAGAATCCGACCGAACGGTTTGGCGGTTGGTTCGTACGTTTTTCCGGCATGGAAGTAAAGTTCAACAGCACCGCTGAAAAAGGAAGCCGCGTGGAGTCAGTGCGTATCAACGGCGAGCCGCTGGAGAGCGGGCGGATCTACACCATCTCGGCATGCACCCGTGAGGGAGATCCGGAGGATATGCTCTGCCGCATGCGTGATGTAGCGGATGTGGAGACGCAACCTTTCACCATGCATGATGCGGTGATGGAGTACCTGGAGCGCTTCTCGCCCGTAAAGCCATCCCTCGACGGCAGGGCAATCGCTACCGACCAGGGACCCTTCACATTCACCTCCATGCCGGGGACCCATTATCAGTTCCGGTGAATCCATTGTTACGAAAAACAGGGCACTAACTAAACAGCTTGCCGGTTATGAGGTGCTTGGCCTGTAAGGGGCAATAGATATTTCATGGCGTTGGAGGATACACCCTACCCAAATAGTGGGAGGTGTATCCTCTTTTTTTTGATTCTCACTATCACCATTCTCACTTATTTTTTTTAAGTTTGTAGACTCTTTTATGTAAAAATTTGGAAAATGGAGTACGGAATCATTGATTTCTTAAAACTGGTAGGCTCACTGGGGCTCTTCCTCTACGGGATGAAGATCATGAGCGAAGGTCTGCAGAAGCTGGCTGGTAACAAGCTTAGGAACATTTTGTCAGCAATGACAAAAAACCGGATGATGGGGGTACTCACCGGCATACTGATCACCGCGCTGGTACAATCTTCTTCCGCCACCACCGTCATGGTGGTGAGCTTTGTGAACGCGGGGCTTTTGAGCCTGATCCAGTCGATTGGTGTGATCATGGGCGCCAACATCGGTACCACGGTAACCGCCTGGATGATCTCCTTCTTCGGCTTCGGCAAGTTCTCCATCAGCGCCCTCTCCATCCCTCTGATGGGCGTGGCACTGCCACTAATCTTCTCTTCCAGGAGCAGAAATAAATCGCTGGGCGAAT
>DURL01000186.1 GCA_012837345.1 Bacteroidales bacterium | reverse complement strand
TGCCGGTGGTTGCCTCCACCACCTCAAGGGTGCCCGACTTGTTGACCGCGATGTAGATCTTCGAACCGTATAATAGCATATCGTTGGCCACATCACCCAGACCCCTCTTGTTCACATCCAGGAAATATTCCTTGGTAATCAAATCTTCCTGCAGGTTATATCGCGCCAGGGTGGCATTGTTCATCCCCATGCTCCCCTCGTTGAGGATCAACAGCGTGGTGGTCTCATCGGGTGTCAGCCCCCCCTCTTCACCGGGATTGTCGTTGTTGGCACAGCTCCAGAGTAGCAGGGCTCCAAAAATCAATAGATAATAAAATTGTCTGTTTACATTCATTGCATTGAAATATTTATAAGTGAAAAGATAATGTCAATCGGTAGGAGCGCCCCGGCATGGGGTAGTTCCTCACAATCTCGTAGTTCCGGCCCGCCAGGTTGAGCGCTTCGCCAATGAGCGTGAGCTGTCCCAGACGGGTAGAAAATGATTGCTGAAGGGAGAGGCTGTGGTCGGTATACCCCTCCATACGGTATGCTGTGTCGTTGTAACCGTTGCTGTAGCGTGTCCCCGACCAGATGAGGGTGTAGGCCAGTTGCAGCTGATGGAATCCCAGTGAGGCATGGGCAGAGCCCGAATGTGGTGGGGTGTAGGGTAACTGGTGGCCATAATTCACCTGCATTGGGTCGGTGCGGTCGGTCGCATCTTGCCAGCTGTAGCTGCCTCCGGCTTGTAGCATGATCTTGCCGGTCAGTTGCATCAGGCTCTCAAGCGACAGATCGACACCGTTGATGATCACCTTTCCCACATTGACCATGCTCCATTGATGCAGGTTACCGGTGGGGAAGGCCACAATCTTGTTATCCACCCTGTTGTGGTAAAGATCGGCGGTTAGGGTGATCTGCTTCAGATGTGTTGCAGGTGAGCGTCCCAGTGTGAGTCCGATATTGAACTGCTCTGCATCTTCAGGCAGCAGGCTGCGCACTCCCACCTGCGGATAGTAGAGATCGTTGAAGGTGGGGAGGCGAAAGCTCTTTTTGTAGAAGGCGCGCAGTCGTAGATCATGAGCGCGCAGGGGTTTGTAGGAGGCACTCAGATAGGGTGAGAGACGTTGGCGGTTGGTGCCTGCCACTCCATTCTCCGCCGACTCGAAGGTCTGTGTGCGGAGGAGGCTGGCGGTGACCAGCAGCCGTTCACTGACCCACTTGGTGGCAATCACCGAATGAGAGGTGAGTCGGGTGGGGGTGGCGAACCCCTGCCGGTTGGCATGCAGGGTGGCCGATATCAGGTCGGACGATGCAGAGAAAGAGAGGTTGGGGAAAGCACGGTAGAGTGCCGACAGGGAGCCATAACGCTCATATTGCGTGAAGAGATCCTCCACCTTACCCTCTGCACCCAGGTAGGTGGGATCGAGGTAGTGCAGGTGGTTGCGCTGATACTTGCCATCCGCCTGCAGCTCCCACCTGCGGGAGAAGGCATGCGCAAGATGGCCCTGCAGGAAGAAATTTTTCTCCCACAGCCGCTGCCCTGCATCCTGCAGCGTGTTGTAGTAGATGGTGGCACCCGGCAGGCCCCGTTCCGCGTTGTAGTAGTAGAGACGTAGGTCACCACGGCTACGGGCAGTGAAACGTGCGTGCAGCGATGACTCCAGACGCATGTTTTCCACGTCACCGTTGATGCGACGCTCCGAGGAGGTGCTGTCGCTCCCTGAGGGACCGTAGCGCAGCAGGTAGGGGTAGTCGCCGCGGGATCGCATCCACTCACCACTGAGGGTGGCACTCACCTTCTCGGAGAGCATGCCGTTGAGCAGCAGGGAGGGGTTGAAGAGTCCGAAGGAGCCTCCCCGCATGGTGGCCTTGCCGCTGATCCGGCTCTCACCGGTAAAATGGGGAGCAGCGGTGGTGATCTCGAGTGCGGAGGCGGCGGCAAAGGTACGGGCAGGGCGGAAGATGCGATCGTCCTGTCCGTAGTGGAGCGTCAGCTGCTCCACGTTATCGAGCGAGAAACGGCCGATGTCTATCTGTCCCGTCTGCTGATCGGAGAGGGCGATTCCGTTGTAGCTCACTGCCGTATGATGTGCCCCCAGGCTACGCACCGAGATCGTTTTCAGTCCCCCGATGCCTCCATAATCGCGGATGGTGACACCCGGCAGATGCTTCACCGCATCGGAGAGCTGAAGTGCATTCAGCTGCCCGATCTCATCTCCTGTGAGAATGTGACGGGGTGCCGTAGCCCGCATCTCACGGTCGCTCAACTGCTCGGTGATCACCACCTCGGGCAGTCCGATTGTGTCGGATACCGACT
>DURL01000185.1 GCA_012837345.1 Bacteroidales bacterium | reverse complement strand
GGTCATAAATGTGTATATTTGTCTTTTAGTAAAATAAAATCAATTGCATAAAAATGGACGAAGAAAAGATTGAACAAATCTCCCGCTCTACCAACGCCATCAGTGAATGGAGCATACAACTGCTGACCGATGCCGGTATCCCTGAGAACTGGGTGAAGTATATCAACCTGCTTCTTTTACTTTCGGTATTGGTGTTGTTGGTATTCATGGTACAATACCTCACACGCCGCATCCTGAATGCAGTCCTGAACCGCGTATCAAGACTGACCGGTATCGAATTCCTACGGCATCTCTCCGAGCGCCGCTTTCCCCATTACCTGGCAATGATCATCCCCTTCAGTTTGGTGAAAGGATCCATACCCATCATCTTCGATCACTTCCCACGCACCATGGTGATGGTCGACAAGTTGGTTGATATCTTTCTCATCTTCTACGTGATATGGCTCATCTCGTCAATCGTGAATGCTTTCTCCGATACGCTGCGCAGTCGCCCCAGCTTGGCCGACAAACCACTGGACAGCTACGTACAGGTGGTGAAAATCATCTTATATGCAATAGGTTTCATTGTCCTCTTTTCCATCCTCACAGGACAAAAGCCCGGGGTGATCCTCGGAGGGCTGGGTGCCGCTTCGGCCATCCTGATGCTGATTTTCAAGGATACCATCCTCGGTTTCGTGGCCAGCATGCAGGTGTCGACAAATGACATGGTGCGCATTGGCGACTGGGTCACAATGCCCAAATATGGAGCAGACGGTGATGTGATCCAGATCACGCTCACCACCGTCAAGATCCGCAACTTCGACAAGACCATCACCACCATACCGCCCTATTCGCTAGTTTCCGACTCGTTCCAGAACTGGCGGGGGATGGTTGAAACCGGTGGTCGGCGGGTGAAACGAAGTATCTATGTGAAACAATCATCGATACGATTTCTCAGCGATGAGGAGGTGAAGGAGTTGTTGAAGGTACAGGCTGTGAACCAGTATATCTCCACGAGGAGCCAGGAGATCGAAGCGTACAACCAATCCGTCGGTGCTGACAAGTCGCTCGCGCTTAACGGCCGGAATCTTACCAACATGGGACTTTTTCGGGAATACATCAAGAACTGGTTGTCACTTCACCCTGATGTGCACAAGGAGATGCTTCTGCTGGTAAGGCAATTGCAACCCACCTCCAAGGGATTGCCCCTGGAGCTCTACTTCTTCACTGCCACCACCGAGTGGGAGCGATATGAGGATATCACTTCCGATGTGTTTGATCATGTGACCGCGGCTGCAAGATTCTTTGACCTGGAACTGTTCGAGGATATCTCCAACCCGGTGCTCGCTGCGGGGATCACCCCGGAGCCGTAGTCTCTGTTTGATTTGACGGTTGCATTCAGGTCTGTCACTTTCGTTGTTTACATGAAACGCTCTGGAAGATGATGATATTTTAAAATATATATATATCTTTGCACGGGATTATACCCATTATGTGAATTAAAAGATTGTGAGATAATAACATGGTTGTCAGTACGTATGAATGAATTATACGACCACTTCCATACTCCAACGTAATTACTTAATATGAGTAGAATTTATAGCGTGTTTACTGGTACCGGTAGCTATGTACCGGCCAGACAAGTAAAGAACGAAGCCTTTCTTGATAACGAGTTTTACGAATCATCCGGTGAGAAGATCACCACACCCAACGAGTCGGTCGTGCAGAAATTTGAGGAGATCACCACCATCTCCGAGCGACGTTATGCCGAGGATCATGAGGTGACCTCCGACCTGGCACTGATTGCCGCACAGCGAGCTATCAAGGCTGCGGGGGTGGAGAAGGAAGAGCTTGATTACATCATCTTTGCCCACAACTTTGGGGAGACGATGCAGAATAATATGCGAATGGATGTGGTGCCGTCGCTTGCCTCACGGCTCAAGGAGAAGCTGGAAATCGTCAATCCATTCGCGGTGGCCTATGACATCCTGTTCGGCTGTCCCGGATGGGTGCAGGCTGTGATCCAGGCAGATTACTACATCCGCTCGGGGGATGCGAAAAAGGTGCTGGTGGTGGGTGCCGATATCCTGTCGCGCGTGGCCGACCCGCACGACCGCGACAGCATGATCTATGCCGACGGTGCCGGAGCAGCCATCATGGAAGGACACGAGAGTGACACCCCACTCGGTATCCTGGGACACAACTCGCGCAGCGACGCCCTCGATTACGTGCAGATGCTCCGGATGGGTTACTCCTACAACCCCGAGCTGGCAGAGAAGAAAGACTATTACCTTAAGATGCAGGGACGTCGTCTTTACCAGTATGCACTGGAGAACGTGCCGAAAACGATCAAGGCGGGACTGGACAAGCTGGGACTGCAGATCACCGATATCCGCAAGATATTGCTCCATCAGGCCAACGGCAAGATGGATGATGCCATCCTGCATCGGTTGTTTAAGCTTTACAACCTGAGAGAGATGCCGGATAGCATCATGCCCATGACCATCTCCTGGCTGGGTAATTCATCGGTGGCCACTGTGCCCACGCTGCTCGACCTGATCACCCGCGAGGAGATGGATGGTCATGATTTGAAGAGTGGTGATCATATCGTCCTGGCTTCCGTGGGTGCCGGCATGAACATCAATAGCGTCGTTTATCAGATTCCCTGATTCACTCTCTTTGTCAAAAAAAACTGTTACAACCGCTCCACAAGCTTGTGGAGCGGTTGTCTTACCTTGGGCTGGTGTGCCAGCCTGTCCTCCCCGGCATCGCGGTATCCAAGGGTGAGCATCAACACTGTCTCCTCCTCCTCTTCATTGAGCGCGAGCAGCCGGTTGAGTGCCTTCGGGTTGAATCCCTCGATGGGGGTAGCGTCAATGCCCAGCAGTGCCGCTGCAAAGGTGGCGTACCCCAGGGCCAGGTAGGTCTGGTGGGTGGTCCAGTTGAAGGTGTTGATCGCCGGATCATTGATCACGCGGTGTATTTTTTCCCGATAGCCGTCGATATGAGCATCAGTGGCCTTTCTGACACTCCTGAACTCCTCCAGAAATTCCTCCACATAAACTTTATCGAGTTGTTTCTTCGCCTTGAAGATCAGAAGGTGTGAGCATTGCTGGAGCACCACCTGGGGGCATGCTTGTTCGAATATCTGCGTGATCAGCTCCCTGTTTTCGGTAACGATCACCCGGTAGGGCTGCAGGCCATAGGCGGAGGGGGCCAGACGGATTGCCTCCAGTATCGATTCAAGCTCCTTCTCCGGAATCGTGCTGCCGGTCATTCGTTTGGTGGCGTATCGCCACTGCAGTGGTTCTATGATGTTCATTGTTGGGTCTGTTTGTATTAGGGGCAATGCTGCCCGATGCAATAAATAACCTGGTCATACAGGATGTGGTGGTTTTGACAAGATGAAACAGCTCTGTGTGAAAAAGGTTTTTAGTTTAACTTTTCTTGTCAGTCCAGATGATACCCCTGGCTATGCATCTCCGAGGCACGGAAGAGGGTGTAGATTTCCTCGTTGAGCGGGTAATCCCAGCAGCCGAGGCTGTGATGGATGTCGCCGCCGAAGCCAGACTTGAACTTGTAGAGGCCATACATGGGGTGATGAGGGTCAGGGTTGGGTGAGATGCCGAACATGTCATACTCGGTGCAACCCGCTTCCTGCGACTGGCAGATGGCCTCCCACTGTAGTGCATAGGGGGCCATCAGGTTGCGCTCAGTAGACGAGGAGGCTCCATAGAGATAGGAGCCCCGGTTACGGGTGATCACCAGGAACATGGCTGCCAGAGGCTTCTCATCCTTCTCGGCGACAAGGAGCCGCACGTCGGCCGGAGAGCGGCTGTCGTCGGCACGTGCGGTGAGCACCGCTTCGAAGTATTTCATTTCGTTGATCAGGAGATGGTTTCGTTCGGCGGTCTCTCGATAGAGCCGGTACCAGATATCCATTCCTTCCAGTCCCAGGGTCCGTACCGTTACCCCCCTGCGGCGCGCCAGTCCGATGTTGTAGCGTGTCTTAGGCTTCATCTTCTTCAACAGGATCTCCCTTTCTACCGTCAGATCCAGAAAGATGGTGTGGGAGGGGAGGATGTTGGTTGCTGCCTTGCGGAAGTTCCACTGCTGTGTGTTGTAGTTGAAGCGGAACTCCTGGGTGGTTTGTTCCGGTTCACCTCTCCAGAGACCGCTATCATCGAAGTGATCACTTTCTTTGGCCCAGTAGGACTCCCAGCACAGATCGTAACGAATCAGGATGCAGTTGTTGGGGAGTTGTGATCGTAGCGACTCCGAGAGCTCTTCCAGGAAGAGACCCTGAAACTCGTCGGCAGGCTCCAGCTCGGGACCGTAAGGGACATAGGCTACTGAATGATCGCGATCGATTTGTCGCAGGATGATCAGCAGATCGGAGTGAATCAGTTGCTTTTCACCGGCTGCTCCATACAGTCCCGCGCTCTCGGCCGCGAAGTTGACCGCAATGGTCTCTGCCCCCAGTGAGGCTTTCACTTCGGACCAGAATGCTGTCTGTTGTAAAATGGGTGTGGCGTATAGCTCATCGGTCTCTTTGGGACGAATGTTCGATAACATACCTTCTGCATTTTAAACCTGCAAAGGTAACCAATCCTGGCGGGATAAAAAAAACAGATCCGCCATTGACAGGCTTATTACACCCTGTGAGTGATTCTTATTGATTCTTACTGTGATCCACAATGTGTCTGATCTCTTCCACGACCAGGGGAAAGGCTGGGTAGGTCATCCCGTGCCCGTAACCCTGCAGTTCCCGCAGTCGGGTCTGACTGTGTCCCGCCACCTTCATCATGCGTGCCAGGTAGGCATTCTCTTCATAGCGGCCCAACATCTCCAGTTCGCGGTCACCGGTGATCAACAGGAGCGGCGGTGCATCGGGACGGACATGGTAGAGCGGAGCGTATTGGTCCACCAGCGGATGGGTATCCTTCATGCCATATTCCTGTCGGATGGAGAAGTGGGTGATGGTCTGACCACTCAGCGGGACGAGGCCTGCAATCTTGTTTGCATCGATATCATGTGCCGCGAGATATTGCTTGTCAAGACCGGTCATCATCACCAGATAGCCCCCCGCAGAGTGTCCGGAGAGGAAGATGCGGGTGGAATCACCCCCGTACTCGCCGATATGACGAAAGACCCAGGCCACAGCTGCCGCAGCATCTTCGATGTAGGCGGGTGCTTTCACACGGGGTGCCAGCCGATAGTTCACTCCTACCACGCAGATTCCGTCGCGTTTCAATGCTTCCGGCAGTTCCTTGCTTCCGCCGGTAAGTCCGCCACCGTGGAACCAGACTACCGTTGCAAACCCTGTTTTGTCTTTCGGGTAGGTGATGTCGAGCTGGCAGCGCTCCCGGATATATTCATCCGTTTGCTTCTCACTGCCTGTGTAATAGGGAATATCCCTGAGGGTTACATAGGCTTCATCCTGCGGGTAGGAGGTGAGTGTAATCAGAAAGAGCAGTAGCAGAGTGGTAAATGCTTTCATTGAATTTATTTTTTTTTGTTTTTGATTGGTCCTGAAATGAAAGAGTCAGAACTGATCCGGCTCTGTTCTTGCGGCAGTGGCCGTGATACTCCTGAAATGAGTGTCGAAATGGCTGAGCAGCGTCTCAATCAGTTTCGCATGAAATGTAGTATAGAGCTTCGTGGTGATATGCTTACGGTCCTTACGTTTTATCAGTCCAAATCGTAGTTCGTTTTCATCCACCCATATCTCAGGCTTGAAAAAGGCTTCGTTTCTCCACAAAAGGGCTCCATAGGTCAGCCGCCCCTCGTTGGTACGGCTCCATTTGTCCGCTTTCTTACCATCTATCGCCTCGTAAATCTTGTCTAGTAGCAGATCGGGATGATCAGTATGTATGATGATTGCCATATGTTGTTGTTTACTCTCCGTTTTTATATCGTTCAATAGCTTTTTTCACAGAGCCATGTAGCAGCAACAGGTTCTTAGCCTGTTCGTAATTCAGTGAGAGCTCATCGACGATCATGCGGGTACCCCTGTCCACCAGCTTCTGGTTGGTGAGTTGCATGTTGACCATCCGGTTACCCTTCACCCTGCCCAGCTTGATCATGGTGGTGGTGGTGATCATATTGAGCACCATCTTCTGTGCCGTCCCTGATTTCATGCGGGTGCTGCCGGTCACATACTCCGGTCCCACCACCGGCTCAATTTTAATCTCTGCTTCTGCTGCGACCGGTGATCCGGGGTTGCAGCTGATGGCGGCGGTGAGGATCCCTTTCTCACGGGCACGACGCAGCGCTCCAATCACATAGGGAGTGGTACCGGAGGCAGCTATTCCCACCAACACATCATCCCTGCCGATCTTATGCTCCATCAGGTCCTCCCATCCCTTGTCATAGTCATCTTCGGCATGCTCCACCGGGTTGCGCAGGGCATCATCTCCTCCTGCGATCAGGCCGATCACGTAACTGTTGGGCATACCGAAAGTGGGAGGTATCTCCGAAGCATCAAGCACCCCCAGTCGTCCGCTGGTGCCTGCACCCAGGTAGAACAGGCGACCGCCACGCTGCATCCGTTCCACGATGCCGGTGACCAGACGTTCAACCTCCGGGATCGTCTTCTCCACGGCCAGAGCCACTTTCCGGTCCTCTTCATTGATACCGGTCAGTATCTCATGCACCGTTTTTTGCTCCAGATCGTTGTAATGCGATTCCTGCTCCGTTATTCTGATAAATGTCATGTCGATGTTTGATTTGGGATGTTTCAGTTATTGTAAAAAATTGATTAAACCATTCATGGGGGACTGCTCAATCTTACCGATCACAATCTCTTTATCTGCTGCTACCTCTCTGAGTATGTCAGAGAAATGCCGGGCGATTGAACCGACGAAATGTACCTCCTGCTTTCGGTAATCATATTGCATTACATTGCGTTCAAAGAAATCGGAGAAGCCCCGGCTCACGATCCTACGGATGCTCTTGTCAGCAATATTGTTGAGAAGGAAAGGTGCGAGGCTGGCAAGGAAACGACTGGGAAAAGGCTGGCGGTAGACCTTGTCGATAATCAGGGAAGGGGTGAGCTGCAGCTCCTCCAGCATCTTTTCCCTCAATCCCGGTGTGAGCTGGTTCTTCAGGGCGTCACCCAGCAGCTGCCTTCCCAGCGCGGCACCACTGCCCTCATCACCCAGAATGAAACCGAGGGGGGACACCTGTGCAATGACCTCGCTGCCGTTCCATTCGCAGGAGTTGCTTCCGGTACCCATGATGCAGGCGATGCCTGCATTGTGACCGCAGAGGCTGTGTGCCGCAGCAATCAGATCGCTGTAGACATGGATGTCTCCTATAGGAAATGAGTGGTAGAGGGCGTTCTCGACGAGAATCGTCTTCCCCGGGATGCACCCACTGCCGTAAAAGTGAATCGAATGGATCTCACTCTCTTTCAGATGCGGCATAACCTGTAGCCGGATCTCTTCTGCAATCTCCTCTTCCGTCTGATAAACCGGGCTGATACCCGTTCCGGAGAATCGCTGCAGAATCTCTCCGTCATGTGCCAGGCACCAGTCGGTCTTGGTCGCCCCGCTGTCGGCAATCAGTATGTTTCTTGCTGTTCTCTGATTCATTGCTCTCTGTTTGCTGTTCTATTAACCACCAGCCGCCCTTTATAGTTTGATATAGATGTTTTTTTTGTACAGAATATATCCGAATAGCCAGCATAGAGTGATGAAGAGCAGTGCGAAGAGCAACGACCCGAAATAGTCGCCGGCCCATGGGCGCAGCAGCACTTCATAAGCGAAACCCTTGATAGAGATCACCTCTCCCTGCCATCCGAACCGGATGCTGGAGAGCAGGTTGGCCATCACCCCCGCGAAGAGGTAGATGACCAGCGGGTTCACCCCGAAGGCGTGAAAAAAGCGGTTCCACCTCTTTTTTTTGCGGATATCGATGATCCAGATGAGCAACCCCAGCATCTGTGCCGCGAAGCCGGTGGTGGTGAGGACGAAGGAGGGGCTCCATATCTTCTTGTTTATGGGACAGCCATACTGCAGCAACAAACCGGAAAAGGCCAGGAGCGTTCCCCAGATAAGCAGCTTCTCCACCCGCTTGTGGTTATCTTTGTGCTCGGCAATTACCTTGCCGAAGAGAAAGCCGATCAGCACATGGGCGATTGAGGGGAGGGTACTGAGCAGACCCTCGGGGTCAAGGGCTATTCGTACCCCTTCCGGTGTGGTATCCTTGTACATGTGTGCAGTACCCCAGAGTGCCCTGTCGACCACCGCGATGATATTTGCTTCCGACATCTCATACCCATTGCCAAAACGAAGGAGCAGGTGGTAGCCCAGCAGCAGGATGCCGATTAGCCAGTGCAGTTGTTTGCCTTTCATCAGCACAACTGCGAGTGCAGCAAAACCATAGGCCAATGCCAATCGTTGCAGTACTCCCAGGATGCGGAGGGTGTCAAAGTGGGATGCTGCAATGGCGAGGGACTCACCTGCAGCCAGTCCCCGCATGAGTTGCCCGAACCATCCCAGTGCCAATCCAATCACGAAGATGAGGATGGTGCGACGCATGATTTTCCAGATGACAGCTGGGGTGGGTTCAAAGTTGAACTTGCGCAGCGACAGGTAGGTGGAGACCCCCATGATGAACATGAAGAAGGGAAAGACCAGGTCGGTAGGTGTGAGCCCGTGCCAGTGCGCATGGCGAAGGGGTGTGTAGACAGAGCTCCAGGAACCGGGGTTGTTTACCATGATCATACCGGCGATGGTGATGCCACGGATAATGTCGAGGGAGAGTAGTCTGGACGATTCTGTTCCGGTTGTTACTCGATTCATAGGTTTTACTATTTCAACGGTAAAAATGATATTTTTTCGATTGCTTTCTGAAAGATGCTTCATCTTTGGTCCAGTAGGCCTCAATATCCGCGAAGCGGTGGTTCAGGCTGAACGCCCGGCGGATCTGATCGCTGCCGCACACCTTATCGAACATGTCGTACCTGTTCTCCGGCGCGTGATCAAACACTTTGTACCCCGGGTAAAGCTGTGCAGCCACCTCCATCACGTGGAACTGAATATCCGACAGGCGCGCCTTGCTGAAATCGGTGAGGTGCACCTGCACCCCCTGCAGGTTTTTGCCCTGTCCCACTGCATA
The DNA here is from genome assembly GCA_012837345.1 of Bacteroidales bacterium. Taxonomy (GTDB): domain Bacteria; phylum Bacteroidota; class Bacteroidia; order Bacteroidales; family Dysgonomonadaceae; genus Proteiniphilum. Next base: position 2,677 of record DURL01000185.1, on the reverse strand, counting down.
GTAGGGTTTCAGGTGGAGGGGGCGGAAGGTGATCCCCGGCAGTCGTTTCGCGTTCAGTGCCCCGGCAAACTGTTCAGCGTCGATCCATTCAGCGGCAAACATCTCAAAGGGGAGGGTGTAGCCCACGCCGATTGAGAGATATCCCAGCTCCCCCAGGATGCCCGACACAGGGTAGAAATAGGCTGAGTGAGCGAACGGGATATGGGGGGATGTGGGTACCCAGGGCAACCCCGTATCCCCGAAGTGCATCTTGCGGCGCCATTTTTTCATCTTCACCACTGTCAGTTTGCAGGGCTGTGTGATCATCCCCTCCCCGTTGATCATCTCAGCCAGCTCACCACAGGTGAGACCGTAGAGGTATGGGATCTTCAGTTGGCTGACGAAGGAGATGAATCCCTCCTCCACCACGTTGCCCTCCACCTTGAGCCCTCCCAACGGGTTGGGACGGTCCAGCACCACGAAGTCGATATTGTTTTCCGCTGCCGCCTGCATGGCCAGGTAGAGTGTGGAGATATAGGTGTAGGAGCGACAGCCGATATCCTGGATATCGTACACAAGCATCTCAACACCCTCCAGCATCTCTTTCGTCGGTTTCCGTGTGGATCCGTATAGTGAGTAGACAGGCACACCTGTGTTAGGATCTTTGAAGTCGGATACCTTATCACCCGCATGCACATCGCCGCGCACGCCATGCTCAGGTCCGTAGAGCGCTACTAGCTGCACATTGGGTGCTCTGTGCAGGATGTCGATGGTCGACCTCAGTTGGTTGTCAACGCCGGTTGGATTGGTAATTAATCCCACTCTCTTGCCTTGCAGGAGCTTGAAATTGGACTCTTTCAGCATTTCAATCCCTGTTTTCACCTTTATCTTCTGCGCCCATGCCGGTGTGCCTGAGAACATGCTACAACACAATAGCAACCATAGCAACCCTCTTGTGAGTTCTCTTTTCTGGTTCATATGTTTTCTCATTTTGAAGTTTTATTCTTCCGGTGTCATTTCATTGGCCGGCAAGGTCTCTTTCTTCTTCCCGAACTCACTGTCCACCTTCAGGAAAGGGATAAGGATCAGTGTGGGGATGGTGAGCAGCATGATCAGGATGAAGAAACGGTCATATCCCAGCTGTTCCTGAATCCATCCTGCAGCCATACCTGGCAGCATCATGCCCAGGGCCATGAAGCCGGTACAGATGGAGTAGTGAGCCGTCTTGTGTTCACCCTGCGAGAAATAGATCAGATAGAGCATGTAGGCGGTGAAGCCGAAACCGTAGCCAAACTGTTCAATAGCCACCGCGATGTTCACCCAGAGGAAACTGTCGGGCTGATAGTAGGAGAGGAGGAGATAGGCGGCATTGGGCAGGGTGATGGCCAGTGCCATAGGCCACAGCCAGTGCTTCAGACCGTTGCGGGAGGCTACGATGCCACCGATGATGCCACCCAGGGTGAGGGCAATCACACCTACTGTCCCGTAGACCAGGCCCACCTCCTGCGTACCCAGTCCCAGTCCCCCGATCTCACGTGCATCGAGCAGAAAAGGGGAGGCCAGCTTCACCAGCATCGCCTCAGCCAGTCGATACAACAGGATAAAGGCGATGGCCAGGCCAATCCCTTTTTTGGTGAAGAATGATTTGAAGGTATTGCCAAACTCGATGAGCACCATCCTCGGCGTCTCTGCTTCCTTACCTGTATCTTCAGCTGGTCGGGGCAGTAGAAAGCGATGGTAGACCATGAAGGCGATGAAGAGCCCCGCCATAATAAAGAAGGTGATGCTCCAGGCGAGCGGAATTTTTCCTGTTGATTTCTCCAGGGATCCCGCCAGGATGATCAGCAGACCCTGTCCTGAGATCATGGCCAGGCGGTAAAAAGTGCTGCGGATACCCACGAAGAAGGATTGCTGCGAGTCATCGAGCGCCAGCATGTAGAAGCCGTCGGCAGCGATGTCGTGGGTGGCCGAGCTGAAGGCCATCAGCCAGAAGAAGGCGAGTGATGCCTGCAGGTAGAAGGGGGTGGGCAGGGTGAAGGCGATGCCTGCCAGACCGGCACCGATCAGCAGCTGCATGGCGACGATCCACCACCGTTTTGTTTTCAGGATATCCACGAAAGGGCTCCAGAACGGTTTGATCACCCAGGGGAGGTAGAGCCAGCTGGTGTAGAGCGCGATATCGGTGTTGGAGAGCCCGAAACGTTTATACATGATCACCGAGACGGTCATCACCGCCACATAAGGCAGTCCCTCGGCGAAATAGAGTGTAGGTATCCAGCTCCAGGGGGAGCCTGTTTTTTTCTTCATCCTGATTGTTGTTTAGTATCTTTTTTCGATCGTTGTGTGGGGAAAATAGTGCTCAAGGATCGCTGCATGGCTGTGACCCTTCGCCGCCATCATGGCCGCGCCGATCTGGCAGAGCCCTACGCCGTGACCCCAGCCGGCACCGGTGAGCGTGAACCGCTGTGGGATCCCCTCCTCGTTCTCCTCCTCCACGTCGACCACGAAGGCGGAGCTGTAGAGGTGAGAAGGGGAGAGGGTGCGCCGTATCTCCAGCTCCTTGCCGATGGTCATCACCCGCTCCGTGCCGATGATCTTCAGCCGGATGATCCGTCCCGAGGTGCCTCTTTCGAGCGGTTCCAGGGCGATGATCTCGCCGTAGTCGATGCCGGAGCGCTCCCGGATGAGGGCAGACAGC
>DURL01000184.1 GCA_012837345.1 Bacteroidales bacterium | reverse complement strand
CTGCAAGACGGAATCGAGCCGGATATGGCCGTAACCCTCTTTTTTCTCCGGCGCGATGGCAGTGGAGTTGTTCCAGAAATCGAGTCCGTTCACATCGCCGAAGTTGAACCAGAGTCCCACCTGATGGGGATGGTCGGTACGTTCATAGGGACGGGGATCGATGGGGTAACCTCTGGTAATTGTTTTCCCGGAGGGTGTAAGGATGGGAAAGAGGAGAGGCTTCTCCAGCGTGTCGGAATAGAGCAGTGTGGTAAAGTAACGATCGCCGACAAAGATATTGATCCTGCTTGCATGGCTCTCTTCCCGGAAGGTTACCTTCGCTGTTCGGGGGTGTGCGCAGCTGACGAAGAGCATCACCAGCACTGTTGCTGTCAGGATCGTGATCTTGGACTTTCTCATCATCTCTTATGGTTGAAAATGGGTTTCAGCGATGATCAGCGGGTAGAAATCATCCCCCATCACCCGTAGCAGGGTGATCTGTTTCGCCTGATCAGGTGTAAGAAGTGTGCTCCATGAGACTCTACTGTGGGTGTTGCTCCCTTCACCATTGTTGTTGTACTCACCATACCGTGCCGTTTGCTCGTTGTCCGGGTTGCGCCAGTTATCCCACCCTTGCGGGTTGATGACCGCAGGAAGCGAGCAGTGCATAAAGAGGGTCATGGCGTAGGGGCGCCAGGGACGACCCAGAAAGAGGGAGGTTACATTTTCTGCAACCGTGATGTGACAACGGTTGAAGATGTAGCCGAAGGCAGCATCCGGTGGGGTACTGGCAGCGGTGATGTAAGAGTTCTTCTTGCAGAGGAGCTCGCATTGTTCAAACCATGCCGTGGCGGGGCCGAAGATAAAGTCGGTGGTCCCCTCGATATGGCAGTTGAAGAAGAAGAGCCTCCCCTTCTCTCTCCCGGTGTAGAGGGTGTCCTGGTTACCCAGCAGACGACAGTTGTGCAGGATGATGCGGTCTCCCTCGGTATGGAGGGCCACCGCCTGTGCCACCATGGGCGCATTGTTCTCGATGGTGAGGTTCTCCATGATGATGTCGCTGCCCCTGATCTGCAGGGTGTAGGTGTTGAATGTACCCATCCCGTTCTTCAGTGCATGATCATTGTGGGTGAGGATGGTTTTATCCCGGCTCTCACCGGTGATTCTCAGGTTACGCACATGATCGGGGATCACCACCTTCTCGTAGTAGGTTCCCTCTTTCAGAATGATCTGGGTGGTGAAATCGGGGTCGAAAGCCCTCACCGCATCGATCGCCGCCTGCAGCGTACGAAAATCACCCTCACCCTCCGGATCTACAACGATCCTTCTGACCGCTGAGGGTTTCAACTGTCGTTCTGCAGCTGATTCAGTTCGCTCATTCCCCATCAGGTGGGCTACCAGGCTGTGGAGGTAGAGTTCCAGATAGGTGTACCCCTCTTCGTTCAGTGCATCTGCCTTTTTCCCGGGATGGTGCTCTTCCAGCCATCCGTCAGGGATGCCGTCTTCATCACTGTCGTTGTATGCGTTGTAGGTACGGTATTCAGGCCATCCTCCCACATCCTCCTGGCTGTCGATCAGGCCCATGCTGCTGCCGCCAGAACCCTCAAAGGTATAGGATCCGGCTTTCACATCTTCCACATAGCGTTGGTCATGGATGTCTCTCACCAGCGAGCAGCCGCCATAGCGCAACACCATTTCGTAGGTTTGTGCTGCATCATGAGTGTTGACGGGTGCCATTGGATGTGGTTCTGATAACAGGATATCTGCCAGTTTTACCTGCGGGGCAAATTGAGCAAAGGTACCGCCCATTTCTACTCCAAGCGTGTTGTCGCTGTTGACCTCATCATTGCCCTCCAGGATATTTCCTTCGAGGTAGTAGTGGCCATGAATGCCTGCCGGTTGGTTGTTCTTGCCGTTGTCGGCATCAGGGTTGAGAATACGTTTGCCGGCGCTGCTGCCGGTGGCTGGTCCCGGCTTGAAGTAGTTACCAACCAGATTATATTTGCCCCCTTCACCTGCGTAGATATTGTTCGAGCCCCAGTTGTAGATCACGTTGTTGCGGAAGTCCACCCTCTCCAGATCAGGACGGTTGGAATAACGGCTGCCACAGAAACGGGGATTGCGGCTGTCGTTATGAGCCAGCAGGTTGTGGTGGAACGATGCCTGTTGTCCGCCCCAGATGCCGCCATAGCCATGCTTTCCCTTGGTGTGCACCGAGTTGCGCAGGCTTTCAGTGATGAAGCACCACTGCATGGTGAAGTTGCGGTTGTCGTAGAAGGAGGAGAGTTCATCCACTCCCCAGCTCATACTGCAATGGTCTATGATGATGTTTTCGTTGCGGAAGCCTGACAGCGCATCCACTGCCTTCTGGGCTCTGTCACCGAGACGGAAGCGGATAAAGCGGATGATCACATTGTCGGCACTGATCACCGTCTCATGGTTGCTGATACAGATCCCGTCGCCCGGTGCCGACTGGCCGGCGATGGTCAGATCACCGTTGTTGATCTTCAGCGGGCTATTAAGACGGATCTCCCCTGACACCTTGAAGAGGATGGTGCGCGCACCTTTCTTCCGTATGGCCCAGCGTAGCGTGCCAGGCTCTTCGGAGTCCTCCAGCGAGGTGACGTAGAGTATCTTCCCGCCGCGGCCACCGGTGGTGTACATGCCGGCACCCTCGGCACCGGGAAAGGCTGGTGTCTGCGCTGCCACCCCGGTGAATGTGAACAGCAAAAGAGTGAGCAGCAAAGGAATATTCAATGAAAGCGTCATAGTCCAAAGGTACATTTTTTTTTGTTATCGCTCCAACAATATGCTTGTCATGATGAAAGGACCTACGGCTTTGGGATCATCATCCCGTATCGGTTCCGAGATGTAATATTCGAAGCTCCCATCGCGGTACCGCTTTTCACCCCCCAGGCCGGCCACCGAGCAGACGTCGGTCACCGAGATGGTGCCGTCTTCGTTCTCACGGATGAACTGTTCCAGAAATTGATCATATGCCTCTGCTCCCTTTTGCAGGAAAGCATCAGGAAGGTAGCCTTTTTGTGCGCCTTTCACCCAGCTGTAGATAAACATGATGGAGCCGGAGGATTCCAGGTAGTTACCCTCCCTTTCGCCCAGGTTGGTTACCTGATACCACATGCCCGTCGCCGGGTCGCGGTAGCGTTCCACGGCAGTGGCAATACGGTTCAGACGCTCGATGATCGCGGCCCGCTGTGGGTGCTCTTCAGGCAGATGGTCGAGCACGTCGACCATTGCCATCATGTACCAACCGATGCTCCTTGACCAGAAGTGGGGTGATCGCCCGGTAACAGGGTCGGCCCACCGCTGCTGGCGGCTCTCATCCCAACCGTGGTAGAGCAAGCCACTCTCCTCATCGATCAGATCATCCCAGGCGGTAATAAGCTGCAGGGCAGCCTCATCGAACAGTGCCGGCTCATTGAACCGTTTGCCATACTCCGCCAGGAAGGGACCTGCCATATAAAGACCGTCGAGCCATACCTGGTGGGGATAGATCTGCTTGTGCCAGAAGCCGCCGTTGGAGATGCGCGGGTGAGTCTCCATCTGGCTTCGCAGTAACTGAAGTGCTTTCAGGTACTTGGGGTTTTCCGATTTGTCATAGATCGGGAAGAGGATCTTACCCGGGTTGATGTGGTCGATATTGTATCTTTCCAGCTGGTAGGTCTTGATGGTACCATCGTCGTTGACCATGGTGTCGGCGTAGGCTTCGGCATACCGGTAGTACTTCTCATCGCCACTCTTTTCCGACGCCTGTATCATGGCCAGCATCTCCAGCCCGTGGGTATAGTTCCATTTGATTTTCTCCGAGAAGTCTACCATCCAGCTCTCGGGATAGCGCTGCATCTCGGAGTCGGCCATCCGGATGTACCAGGGATCTGCCGCAGCCTCTTTTACACTGCTACAGTTCAGTAGCAGTGAAACCAACGGGATAAACAGGAGTGATGTTTGTATCTTGTTCATCATTTACTTTTTTAAACGGATTCTTATTAGAACACAATCTCATTCCTCTCCACTTCCGGTGCGATCTCCACAAGCTCTTCGGACAAACTGTTGAGTTGTAGCCCGGCACTCTCCGCACCGGTGATCACTGCTGCCTTTTGCCATTCACCGATTTCGTATGAGAGATTTTCCGATTTGAAGTTCTTCACGTTGTGGAACATGTAGGCCGGGCCCTCTTTCGGGATCACGGTGACATTCCTGAAGGTGATCTCTTTCGACTCCGAGAACTCGGCACCGTAACGAGCGGTGATGATGGCATTCTCCAGGTTGATGTTCTCGATATTCATCTCGGGCAATCCGTTGAAGAACATCGCCCTGCGGGCATTGCGTGATACCAGGTCCTTCACGAAGATGTTACGGAAGACCGGTGTCTCCTCGTTAACCGGGAAAGCAGGTTGATCGGTCGGCGTGGTATCCCCGTCGGCCAGCGACTCGGATGCAGACTTGCCACCATAGTAGAGGTCGAAGAGAAACGAGTCGGTCGCGATATTGAACATGTAGATATCAGAGATATAGATGTTCTCCACCACGCCGCCACGACCGCGGGTGCTTTTGAAACGAAGCCCCACGTCGGTACCCAGGAACTGGCAGTTGCTGACGGAGATGTTGCGTACGCCGCCCGACATCTCACTGCCCACAATGAAGCCACCGTGGCCGTTGAACACCTTGCAGTTGTCCACGATCAGGTTCTCGGTGGGGCGCCCGCGCCGCCGTCCATCCTCATCCTTCCCCGACTTGATGCAGATGGCGTCATCGCCCACGTCAAACACCGAGTTGACGATGAGTGAGTTGACACATGACTCCAGGTCGATGCCATCGCCATTCTGTGAGTAGCTTGGGTTGCGCACGAGGATACCATCCACGATCACATTCTCGCACATCAGCGGGTGGATGTTCCATGCCGGTGAGTTTTCGAAGAGCACCCCCTGCAGGTAGACGTTTTTGCACTCAATGAAACTGATCATCACCGGGCGCAGGAAATCCTTGATCTCCAGCCACTCCTCTTCGGTGAGGTCCCTGCGGGGCACGTTCATGTCGCTCATCTCATGACCCTTCAGTGAGGCGGCGGAGGGGAACCAGTAATTGTCGTCCCTTACTACACCACCTGAGCGAACCACCTTTTTCCAGTGGCTCTCGGTCACCTTCTCTCTTTTCAGGGGGCGCCATGCCTCACCCGAACCGTTGATGGACCCTTCACCGGTGATGGCGATGTTTTCAAGGTTACGTCCCGAGATGGGCGATTGGCACCGACGGGTGTCGAGCCCCTCGAAGATGGTCTCCACCAGCGGGTAAAGGCTGAAATCGGGAGAGAAGAGGATCAATGCGCCTTTTTCCAGATGCATGTTAATGTTTGAGCGGAAGAGGATGGGTCCGGTGAACCAGACCCCTTTGGGTACCTGTAGCGTGCCACCGCCTTTCTCGGAGAGTGCCTGCATGGCCTCCTCAAAGGCCTGGGTGTTAAGGGTGATCCCGTCCGGTACGCCGCCATGGTCGGCCACGCTGACATGGTTGTCCGGGAAACGGGGGATCTCTACCCGGGGCATCTCAAACGGGAGCTCCTCATAGAGCGAGCCATAGGGGTAGGAGGTGCTGACTGGTGCTCCCTCCCTGCAAGAGAACAGAAGTGATGTCAACATCAGTATCACAAAAAATTTCTTCATTCCATCAGGTTGTTTTGGTTGAATTTCCATATCGGTTTACGTGACTCCTCCTGACAGGAGCCACGTAAACTGATATGGGTTCACTATTTAGTTCACCCATCGGGGATCACCGGTACCTTTCGCTTTCAGCAGTTCATTGGTGATGGTGAAATTCCCATTGGCTGCATCTACAAAACCGGGATCTTCACTGTCGGCAGAGTCGTCGAAGAACTTCGATGAGCTGCCCGATGCCGAGAAGAGGTTCGGGGCATTGAAGTAGTTGTTTCCGCCGAAGGTGGGTGAGGGATCGGTGTTGCTCTGGTTGGTGAAGATACAGCTTGTCTCTGCCACGATGTTGTTGGTGAAGGTGATCTTGTTCTCCTTGAACCGTACATACAACAAACGCTTGGATGAGCTGTTGCAGACACCATGCAGGGTGTTGTGATCCACCAGGATGGTAGAGGTCATACCGGGGAAGCTGCCTGAAGCATCATCGTAACGGATCAGATCTCTTCCCGCTGCACTGTTGTAGATGGTGTTGTAGGTGAGCGTCAGGCTGTTGAACGCACCCTTGCGGGAATCCATGAAGTCGCCGCCATCACATTGGATATTGTAGATCAGGTTGTTGTGGTAGGTGATTGATTCCACGAGCGATGCTACGTTCAGGTAATAAACGCCCTTCACATAATCTCTGATCTCGCATCCCTCCACCGTAAGAGCCTTGTAGGTCACTCCAGCGGTGTTGAAGACAATGCTCTGACCCTGTAACGCACCACCGTCGAGTGTCACATCTTTGAGTAACAGTCCGGCACCCTCTTCCAGTGAGATGTAACCGTTCAGCACCGGCTTGTTGTAGGGGTAGACACCCTTGATCTCGATGGTCTTGTTCACCACAAACATGTCACCTGCACCGTAGGTGCCCGGGAAGAGGGCGAAGGCATCACCGTCGTTGGCGGCGGCGAGCAGGGCGAGGAGGTCATCCTCGGGATGTACGGCAATCGCGTTGCCGATATCCACCAGGGTCATGAACTCCAGGATACCCCTGGTTTTTGCGCCATTCTTCAAGGTGACGGTATAGTTGGTCTCGCCGGTAAGTCCCTCAATGGTGGCGCTGCCGGCAGCGATCTCACCGGCGGTCACCTGATGGGAGATGCCCCCTGGTTCAATGTTGATGGATGTCAGTGTCCTGCCCGGGATCCAGCGGAGGGTGACGGCCGTGGCTTCCACGTCGCCATCCTGGAAGGGAAGGAAGATGTTCTCCGTGCCGGTCTTGAAGGTGACATCGCTCCATTTCGATTCTGTTTTACCGGCAGCCACCGATTTGATGCGCACGGAGTAGTGCGTCTCGCCATCCAGGTCACGGATGTAGTAGGGGAGTTGATCCCCCGTCACATCACTGAATGTCTTCACCGGGGAGCCGGCAAAGGTGAGGCTGTCGTCGGCAAACAGCTCCAGTGAGTAGGACTCCACATCCTTGTTGAGGGTCCAGTTCAGCCGTGCGTCGGTACGGTTGATCACGAACGCTTCGATCTTGATGGGAGAGAAAAGTCTCTCGTAATCGATTGATGTCAGCTCTTCCGCCCTGTCATCACTGCAGCTGAAATTGAAAAGAGCTGTTGTCAGGAAGGCGAAGAGTGCAATATAGTGTCTCTGTTTTCTTTTCATAATGATTAGTTCGTTAATTGTCCGTTACTGCTGTCGATGAATGTCTGCCAGATAGGCCAGTACTGGTTCTGATCGGGATTCTTCTGGTAAAGGGCATTGATCAGTTCCGGGGTCAGGTCGTCCGGATCAAACCAGGTGGTGCTCCCCTCGTAGCCGAGGCTGGCACCGATCTCATCGCTGTCACCATGATTCAGGCCATAGACAATCAATGTCTCGTTGTCGTCCGCAGTCTTGTAGTAGAGCTTCTCCGGCAGATCAGCGTAAGGTCCTTCGCGGTTGATCAGCTGTGTCATCTTCATCTTGGCTTCGTCGAGCTTGCTCTTGAGCATGTTCCAGCGGATCAGGTCTGCCTTGCGGAGGCTCTCGCCGGCAAACTCCAGCGCACGCTGATCGACGATGGCGTGGAAGAAGGCATCCTTGCTGGCGGTGGCTTGCGACATGTAGGCTGTCACCTTCGCTGCCGGCAGCGCTCTGTCGAGGACAGGTTTCAGGTAGGGTGCCGCCGCAGCGGGTCCATCCAGCTCGTTGACTGCTTCGGCAGCCATCAGGTAGATATCGGCCAGACGCATGTACTGCCAGTTGATGCCATCATCATTGGTAGAGGTAACACGACGGTTCATCCACTCGTAGCGCAGCTTGCCGAAGCACCAGTTGTCGATGCTGCGAAGTTGCTGGTGGCTTGGGTTGGAGTTGGACCACTCATAGGGTACACAAGTCACGTCGCGCCGCAGGTCCTCCACGTCGTAGTCGTAGAAGAGGTAGGGCAGGGGACCGTTTGTACCACCCCTGTTTTGGTCGGTGTACTGGTCCTTACTGCGATGTTGCACACCGAGTGTGAAGAGTACGCGCCCACGGCCAGCGGAGAAGGGGATCTCCCAGATTGACTCCTTGCCGGCGGTCACATCATCCTGGCAGAGCAGGCGGAAGTTTTGTTCGAAGGAGCCCAGCGTGTTGGAGCCCTGCTGAATCACCTCGATGGTTTTTTCCTTTGCCAGTGCATACATCTTGTCAGGACTAAGCTCCGGATCGCTGCTGCGACGCACGCCGTCGGCACGCTGTGAAAAGCCTCCGGCGTAAAGGGCTACGCGTGCCGTCAGCCCCTTCACGAAGGCCTTGTTGACCCGTTCGGTGCTGGCGGTGATATCTGTTTCGTTGGGCCATGCCACCAGCTCTTCCGCCTCATCCAGGTCAGCCAGCAGCTGCTTGTAGATGATGTCACGGTCGCTGCGCGGCAGGTAGAGTGTCTCGGTGGTGATCGGCTCGAAGCGTGCCGGCACATCACCCCATGCTTTCACCAGGTCGAGGTAGATCACGGCCCGCAGGGTGAGTGCCTCACCCAGCAGCTGTGCCATCCTGGGGTTCTCATCCACCTTTCCGAAGTCACGGAGTCCTTCAATCGCCTTGTTGGCCCGTTCAATGCCTTCGTAGAACTTGGCCCAGGCGTTGTTGTCGGTGTTCATCTGTGTATTGCCGGGTGAGGCGGCATAGGTAGAGAGTTCATATTTCCCCGCATCGTTCAGCTGGGTGGGATTGATGCCGTTGATCCACTCCACATCACTGTTGATGCCATAATAGGGGAGGAAGCGTCCGCGGTAGGAGTTGGTCTCCCCGAACGACTGGTGGATGCCCATTACCGCTCCTTCGGCCAGTGCCTCGATGGAGAGGACGACCGATCCTTCGGCTGCCGACTGGGAGGGTGCATCCAGGTCGCAGGAGCTGAGGAAGAGTCCGAAGGTGAAGAGTGTCAGACAGATAATTATATATTTTTTCATTTTCATCATCTTTGAGGGTTAAAAATTCAGGTTTACACCAAACACGAGCTGGCGGCTTCTCGGATAGGCTGAGTAGTCGACACCGGGTGAGAGGTTAGTCCTTCTGATGGTCGAAACTTCAGGATCATAGCCGCTGTAGTTGGTCCAGAGGGCCACGTTGTAGCCGGTCACGTAGAAACGAAGACTTTCAATCCTGGCTTTGTTCAACAGGCTCTTCGGGAGGGTATAACCCAGCGTGAGGGTGTTGAGACGCAGGAAGCTGCCATCTTCCACAGCCCAGTCACTGAAGATCATGCGTGAGGTGTAGGGCGACCACATGGTGGTGTGGGCATTCATTGCAGCCAGCTCGGCGGGATCATTACTGATGGTACCATCTTCGCGCAGGTTGGTCCAACGGTTGCCGGGCTCCATGGTGGTAATCATGTTGCGGTACTGGTATTTACCGGTGTGGGAGAACTCGATCTTGTTGGCATTGTAGATGTCATTGCCGTAACTCCAGTTGAAGGCGGCGGCCAGGTCGAAGCCGTAGAAGGTGGTGTTGAGGGTGAAACCGCCGGTGTGTACCGGGTTGGCGTCACCGATGATCTCCCGGTCTTCCACACTGATGAGATCATCACCGTCGAGATCTTTCAGTTTCATCGATCCCGGACGGATATTACCCACCACGCCGGAGGCGTCGGCAACACCCTCCTTGAGGCTCCAGCGGTTGTTCGCTTCGTTGTAGCCGGTGAAGTCATCCACCTCATAGCGACCATCGGAGCGATAGCCGAACATCTGACCCACGGCACCCCCCTTGGCAATCCAGTAGTCGTAGCCGATCTCGGAGGAGGCCCAGTAGGTCTCGTATCCAAAGTCATTCATGATGCCCAGGCTCTGGATCTCGGTTTTGTTGAAGCCGATGTTACCGCTGAAGCTGAGGGTGAAGTTCTTCCTGTTGACGGCATACCAGTTAAGGGTTGCCTCTATCCCCTCGTTCTGGTTCTCACCCATGTTGCGGTATTGCGTGTCATAACCGGTACCGGCCACGGGAAACTCGATCAGCAGGTCGCTGGTAGTGTTGCGGTAGGCTTCCACCGTTCCGCTCAGGCGTCCTCCCATCAGAGTGAAGTCGAGCCCGATGTTGCGGGTGATGGTGGTCTCCCATTTCAGGTCAGGGTTGGCCATCACCTTGGAGGGTGCCCAGTAGCTGGAGAAGCCGTTGATCCAGGAGGTAGCCTTCGACTCGAACATCTGCACCAGCTGACCGGAGGGGATGTTGTTGTTGCCGGCGGTGCCATAGCTGGCACGCAGCTTCAGGTCTTCCAGCCATCCCTTGCTACCCTCCATGAAGGGTTCGGAGGAGAGACGCCATGCCGCGGCGGCGGAGGGGAAGTAACCCCATCGGTTCTCCTTACTGAACTTGGAGGAGGCATCGGCACGGAAGGTGGCACTCAGCAGATACTTGCTCATGTAGTCGTAGTTGAGACGACCGAAGTAGGAGAGCAGCTTGTCATCCTCATTGTAGTAGTTGTCGATGGTGTAGGGCATCCCCTGTGAGGAGAGACGCCATGCATCCTTGGCGGTGAAGGTTGTGGGGAAGCCATGAACCTCATCGGTGAGGGTGATCCCTTTGCGGATGATGTATTCGTGACCTGCCATCAGGTTCAGGCTGTGCTCATCACCAAGCAGCTTCTTGAAATCGTAGTTGATCGTATTGGTGTTTCTCATCGCCTGCCGTTCCCTGTTCACCAGCCGGATGGCCGGTTTGCCCTGGTTGTCGACCGAAGGGTAGTTCTTGATATAATAGGTGGTCAGACCCCAGTAGCGCTGATCGCCGTCGTCCTGATGATCGAGACCCACCTCGGAGCGCAGCTTCAGGTTGTCAATCACCTCCCAGGTGGCACTGCCCGCCATGTTGAGTCGCTTTTGTCTCTTCTCACGTGCGTTATCAGTGATCGACACAAGCGGGTTATAGAGGTTACCCAGGTCATCGTCGGCGCTGCCGGCCGAGGCATCGAGGTTCTTCAGCGGTATGGGGGTATAGATTACCGAGTATTTAAGCCGCTTGTCCGTATCGAGCGTGCTGGTAGCATCGTTGGCGCCCCCGCCGTTGATCCTGGTGTCGGTGTAACGCACCGAGAAATCGAGTGAGATGCGATCGGTCGCCTTGTTGTTCAGCTTCAAGCTCATGCTGTTACGCCGGTAATCGGAGTCTTCCATGATCGCCTTGTCGGAGAGATGGGAGAAGTTGAAGGCGTAGGTCATCTTGTCACTCCCGCCGTTGAGGCTCAGGCTGTGGTTCATGGAGCTGCCGGGACGACCGAAGGTGAGCTCCTGCCAGTCGTTGTAGGGCACATTGCGATAGAGATCGAGATCCTGGTAGTTGCCGAAGAAGGAGTTGTAGTTCTCGATGGCATCATCTCCCCTGAGTGCCGCCAGTTCATATTGCCAGCTGGCGTAGTCGTATGGAGATAACACATCGAGTGTTTTTGCAATCTTCTTCACACCGAAGTAGGCGTTGTAGCTCAGGCGCAGTTTCCCTGCCTTCCCCGACTTGGTGGTGACGATCACCACCCCGTTGGCACCGCGTGATCCGTAGATGGCGGTGGAGGAGGCATCTTTCAGT
>DURL01000183.1 GCA_012837345.1 Bacteroidales bacterium | reverse complement strand
TGCCGGTACCACGGATCAGGTTGAGCAGAAGGGTCTCCACCGAGTCGTCACGGTGATGTGCCACGGCTATCGCCTCAGCATCCTGTTGTTGCCGGATGATCTCAAACCATTCATACCGCAGCTCACGTGCGGCCATCTCGATGGAGAGCTTCCGCTCCGCGGCATATTGCCGTGTGTCAAAGTCGACCGACTGCAAGGGGATGTCGGTCTCGTTGCACCATCTCCTCACAAAGACGGCATCCCGCTGCGATTCCTCACCCCGCAGATGGAAATTACAGTGTGCCGCCACGCATTGGTACCCCAGCAACGTCAGCAGGTCGAGCAGTGCCATCGAGTCAGCACCGCCGCTCAGACCTACGATCACGCGTCCACCCGGGGTGAGCAGCTCTTCCGTTTCTATGTAACGGCGTATGGTTTCCAGCATGACGAATCCTCCTCTTTATCCGGCAAATGTACGAAATTACCCTCTTCATCCAACGCTCCCATTGCAAATCTTTCACTGAAAAGTGGGACAAATAGCGGGAAAAAATGTAATTTTGTGCTGTTTACAGACAGATTTGAGAAGAGAACAGCTATGCAAGTAAAAATAGAAGCACTGCTCAACGAGATAGAGCAACTGAAAGCGACCACTGCCGAGGATGTGGAGGCCATCCGCATCAAATACCTGAGTAAAAAAGGAATCATCTCCTCACTGATGGATGAGTTCCGCAGTGTGCCTGCAGAACAGAAGAGAGAGGTGGGCATGAAAATGAATGCCCTGAAACAGGCGGCAAGCGAACGGCTGCAAGTGCTGAGAGAGCAGTTTGCACAAAACGGAGCGGCTGAGGGCATGACTGATCTCTCACGCACAGCTTACCCGGTAGCGCTGGGCAGCCGCCATCCCTTGTCGATCGTACGGGAGGAGATCTGTGACATCTTTAAACGACTTGGCTTCACCATCGCCGAGGGTCCTGAGGTGGAGGATGACTGGCACGTCTTCTCCTCGCTCAATTTTGCCGAGGATCATCCGGCACGCGATATGCAGGACACCTTCTTCATCCAGCATGACCCACAGGTGGTGCTGCGCACCCACACCTCATCCGTACAGACACGGGTGATGGAGAACAGTGAGCCCCCCATTCGGATCATCTGTCCGGGAAGGGTCTACCGTAATGAGGCAATCTCCTATCGTGCACACTGTTTCTTCCACCAGGTGGAAGCCCTCTACATTGACAGGGAGGTGTCGTTTGCCGACCTGAAGCAGGCGCTCCTCTTCTTCGCCCGTGAGATGTTTGGCACTGAGACCAAGATCAGGTTACGCCCCTCCTATTTCCCATTCACCGAGCCGAGCGCCGAGATGGATATCTCCTGCAACATCTGTGGTGGCGAAGGGTGTCCCTTCTGCAAGCAGACCGGATGGGTAGAGATACTGGGGTGCGGCATGGTCGATCCCAACGTGCTGGAGAACTGCGGCATCGACAGTAAAGAATATTCCGGATACGCACTTGGAATGGGTATTGAACGCATCACCAACCTGAAGTATCAGGTGAAGGACCTCCGGATGTTCTCCGAGAACGATCTCCGTTTTCTGGAGCAGTTTCGACCGGCACACTGATCCCTTTTCAACCAACAAAGAGTTAAACCATATGATACGAACCAATTGTCTATTCCTTCTTTTCCTGATGGTGACCTCTGCAGGCCTGCATGCACAGAAAACAATCCGGGTGAATGCCGTGAGGGCAAACGATTATGGTGTGGTTTACTCACTCCCCAAGAGCTCGTTTGAGATCACCATGCGGGTCAAGAGAACCATCTACCAGCGGGGAGAGTACTACACCTACGCCAAATCCTATCTGGGCATTCATGATCCGATCACGGAAAACCATACCCGTTACACCCTGGAAGATCTCACCGTGGCGAACAAGGGTATCGCCGACAAGGATCAATCCTATATGATTGAGTTCAGAGACAAGACGCTGGAGCCCTATGTCACTTTACGTGAGGATGGCGTGATCGTCGCCATCAACAGCGAGGGTGAGGTCACAGCTCACAACGAGACGAGTCTCCCCGAAGGGGTAGCAACCGATGTAAACCCGCGCCGTTATTTCACACAAGAGACGCTGATGGCCGGCTCCACAGCCAAACAGGCGGAGCTGGTAGCCCGTCAGATCCTCGATCTGCGCCGCAGCCGCACTGATATCCTCACCGGTGAAGCGGTGAGCATGCCTCCCGATGGTACTGCCTACAAGGTGGTGATGGATCAGATCGACCAGCAGGAGAAAGCACTGACTGGTCTCTTCACCGGTACCACTGCCATCGATTATATGACGGTTCGTTACACGGTGATACCCGATAGTGCCGATATTGACCGACGCGTGATTGCACGCTTCTCGGAACGTCTGGGACCGGTGGATGCCGATAACCTGGCCGGGGAGCCAATCTACCTGTCGCTGCGGAACAAGACTCCCGGGGTTGAGTTAACCTTGTCGGAACGTGACCTCAAGAAACTGGAGGAGAAGCTGAGCAGTGGCCTGGTCTACAATATCCCCGGCAAAGCGGAACTGGTCGTTGAGTACCGTCATGAGCCCCTGTTGGAGAAAGAGGTGGATGTGGTACAGTACGGATCGAAGGATGTACTGGCAAAGCGTATGTTCAGCAACATGAAGCAACCCATCAGGGTATTGTTCTATCCTGATCTGGGAGCCATCAAACAAATCATACAGTAAAAAAGCTATGCAGAGCAAGCGATCGATCCCGTTCATTCTCTCGTTCATCCTTACCACTGCAGCAGTGCTGCTGATGAGTTCCTGCCGTGATATACGTTTCGAGACGTTGGTAGTGAACGAGCAGATTCCGCTGCTGTCGGAGAACGATACCACCCTACCCCACGCTGAGCTGAACCTCACCTTCACCTATCCGGTCAGGTTCCGTGATGAAGCCTCTTTGACGCGTCTGCAGCAGATCTTCACCGGCACCTTCTTCGGTGATGTTCAGTATGATACGCTCACACCTGAGGAAGCTCTCTCTCTCTTCACCGATGCCTATCGTGAGCGCTACCGCTCTCTCTCCAACAACTTTTACAAAGAGAAGGCGATGTTGGAAGGTGAGACACCGGTATGGTACTGGTACACGCTCGATATCCACAACGAGGTACTCTTTCTGAACGACTCGCTGTTAAGCTACCAGGTTGCATACAGTGATTATGAGGGAGGTGCGCACGGGTCACACAGGCTCATCTACACCAATATCGACCTGAACAGTCTCAACACCCTCTCAGAAGAGGATCTCTTCCTGCCAGGCTACTACCAGCCCCTCAGAGAGATCATTGTCACACAACTGATGGAGGATTATGCGGTGACGGAACCCGACTCACTGTTGACAAGAGGTTTTTTCACCATTGAAGACATTGTTCCCAACAACAACTTCTGGCTGAGCGACACCGCGATACACTACACCTACAACCAGTACGAGATTGCTCCCTATGCCATGGGGGTCATTGATGTGACAATACCGTTTGCCAGGCTTAGAGAGCTGCTTGTTCCCGGGGGTGTGATCGACCGCTACCTCACGCGACAAAAATAAAGGAGACCCGACGGTCTCCTCTACAATATGATTTACTGAGCTTTCGCATGTTCAAAAAAATTGTCAGTCGATAATTTAGCTGTATACAGAGCATGCGAAACTTAAATGTTTTATTTACTTCCGGTTCTCCTGCCGGCTTTTGTATCAGAGGGTGGCTTTCTTGAACTCCAGGTAGAGCGTGATGATCACCTCCTTGCCAATACCCGCTCCATCAGGATCATACGCTACATTGTAGTCGAGTCGGTTGATGCTGCTTTTGGCGATAAAACCGGCAGTCTCAGCTCCGTTCTCACCTCTTACAAGACCACCATACTTCACGTCGAAGGTGGCATCCTTGGTCACATCCCTGATCTGCAGCTTCCCCTGTAACTTGTAGTGCTGATCATCCACCTTTTCGATGCGACTGCTCTCGAAGGTCATCGCAGGATAATTCTCCGCATCAAAGAAATCGGCACTGCGCAGGTGATCGTCGCGCATGGGCACACTGGTGTTGATGCTGGCCACCTCCACGTTGAAGAAGACCCTGGCATCTTCCATCTTGTCGAGGCTGCCGATGATGCCACCGTCAAATTTCTCAAACCTGCCGTTCACAAAGGTGATACCGCTGTGCTTCACCTTGAAATTGACGGAGGTGTGTGCCGGATCTACTTTGTAATGCGACTGCGCCATGAGGCCTATCGTCGCGAAGAGCGTCATCAGTAAAAGGATTCCTTTTTTCATCTTTACTTAGTTTTTAAATAATGGCAACACAACACCCCTACAATCGGGAAATGATGTGCTGAGTAGTAGTGATTTTTAGATGTTTCAACTAAAGTAACAGAATTGCGGAGGCATTTGTTCATTCAGCGGTTTCATTGACTGCGTTCAACGAAATTGAGGAAAAAGGGTTACCTTTGTGCAACAAAACCGGTCATACGGTTGTTACTACAAGTCGGGCGGCATCTACCACCCGACACATATTCAAGCCGGTCGCAACGACCCCATAAATTTCACGACAGCTATGCAAGAACTGGATCAGGATCAGATATTAAACGACTTAACCACACAGGAGTATAAATTCGGGTTCACCACCGATGTGGAGACCGAAGTGATTGAGAAGGGTCTCAATGAAGAGGTGATCAGGTTGATCTCTTCGAAGAAGGAGGAGCCGGAATGGCTCCTGGAGTTCCGCCTGAAGGCCTACCGCCATTGGCTCACCATGGAGCAGCCGGAATGGGCTCACCTGAAGATCCCCCGCATCGATTTTCAGGATATCATCTATTATGCCGATCCCACCAAGCGCAAGACACCCCAGAGCCTCGATGAGGTGGACCCTGAGCTGCTCAGGACCTTCGAACGACTGGGTATTCCTCTCGAGGAGCAGAAGCAGCTGACCGGCGTGGCCGTTGATGCTGTGATGGATAGTGTCTCGGTGAAGACCACCTTCAAGGAGGTGCTTGCCGAGAAAGGGATCATCTTCAGCTCCTTCAGTGAGGCGGTGAAGCATCACCCCGATCTGGTGCGGAAGCACATGGGTACGGTGGTGCCATATAAGGACAACTACTACGCAGCGCTCAATTCGGCCGTCTTCAGCGATGGTTCGTTTGTCTACATCCCCAAGGGGGTAAGATGTCCGATGGAGCTCTCCACCTACTTCCGGATCAATACGGCCAACACGGGACAATTTGAACGCACCCTGATCGTAGCCGACGATGACTCGTACGTGAGCTACCTGGAGGGGTGTACGGCGCCCATGCGTGACGAAAACCAGCTGCATGCTGCCATCGTGGAGATCGTCGCCCTGGAGAACGCGGAAGTGAAGTACTCCACCGTACAGAACTGGTACCCCGGCGACAAGAATGGCAAGGGTGGCGTCTACAACTTCGTGACCAAAAGGGGTCTCTGCAAGGGCAACCACTCCAAGATCTCCTGGACACAGGTGGAGACCGGCTCTGCCATCACCTGGAAGTATCCCTCCTGCATCCTTGCGGGCGACTACTCGGTGGGTGAGTTCTACTCTGTGGCCGTGACCAACAACCACCAGCAGGCCGATACCGGCAGCAAGATGATCCACCTGGGCAAGCACACGCGCAGCCGCATCGTCTCCAAGGGCATCTCGGCAGGCAGCAGCCAGAACAGCTACCGCGGACTGGTGAAGGTGACGAAGAAGGCGGAGAACGCACGCAACCACTCGCAATGCGACAGCCTGTTGCTGACCGACCACTGTGGTGCCCACACCTTCCCCTACACCGACATCCAGAACCCGAGTGCCATCCTCGAACATGAGGCAACCACCTCCAAGATCAGCGAGGATCAGATCTTCTACTGCAACCAGCGTGGACTGGGTGAAGAGGAGGCGATCGGCCTGATCGTGAACGGCTACGTGAAAGAGGTGGTGAACAAGCTCCCGATGGAGTTTGCCGTAGAGGCGCAGAAGCTACTGCAGATCAGCCTTGAGGGTAGTGTGGGATAGGGTTGGAGAGGATCTGATCCTACCAGCTTATCGGCTCCTTACCATGGGCCGTCAGGTAGGCGTTGGTCTTACTGAAATGGTGATTGCCAAAGAATCCGCGGTGTGCGGAGAGTGGCGAAGGGTGTGGTGATTTAAGGATGAGATGTTTATTCGTATCTATCCCCTCCCCTTTTCTTTGTGCATAGGCTCCCCAAAGGATAAAAACCAGGTTCTCCCGTTCGGAAGCCAACAGGTGAATCACCCTGTCGGTAAATTGCTCCCATCCTTTGCCCTGGTGTGATCCGGCATGGTTTGCCTGCACCGTCAGTGTAGCGTTGAGCAAAAGCACCCCCTGCTCAGCCCATCCTTCCAGGTTGCCGGAAGCAGGAACAGCTCTGCCCAGGTCGTTTTGAAGTTCCTTGTAGATGTTCTGCAGGCTGGGAGGCAGCGCTACTCCCTCATTCACCGAGAAACAGAGTCCGTGCGCCTGTCCCGGCTGATGATAGGGGTCCTGTCCCACGATGACCACCTTCACCCTGTGCAGGGGACAGCTGTCAAAAGCCCGAAAGATATGCCTAGCCGGCGGGTATACCGTCCCGCTACGGTATGCTTCCTTCACGAAGCGGGTCAATTCGCCGAAATAGGGTTGATCAAACTCATCCTGTAGCAGTCTCTTCCAGCTCTCTTCAATTTTCACATCCATATCGTCTCGTTGTTTCTATCCTGCGAAATTACAAAATCCTTTTCACGGGTTCAAAAAAAAATCCCTCTCCGGAAAGGAGAGAGATTGTATTGCATCTGCATTCAAATGCTCAGATGAGGAACACCCCCTGTTGACGGGCCTCCTCACGCATCTCGCGGGGCCAGAGACTGGCCTGTATCTCTCCGATGTGCGCCTTGCGCAGGTAATACATGCAGAGGCGCGACTGGCCGATGCCTCCACCGATGGAGAGAGGCAGCTCATTGTTCATCAGTCGCTTGTGGAAGTATAGCGAGAGACGCTCCTCCTTGCCGCGTGCCTTGAGCTGGTAGGCCAGTGCCCTGGCGTCGACCCGTATCCCCATGGAAGAGAGCTCGACCGATTTTTTCAGTACCGGGTTCCATACCAGCAGATCGCCGTTGAGTCCCGGGTATCCTTTTTCACCCACCGTGCTCCAGTCATCATAATCGGGTGCCCGTCCGTCGTGCGGCTCACCGTTGGTAAGGGGAGCACCGATACCGATGATAAATACTGCCCCATACTCCTTTGTGATGGCATCCTCCCGTTGTTTTGCATCCATGGAGGGATAGCGCTGCAACAGCTCTTCTGAATGGATAAAGGTGATCTCGGGAGGGAGTTGAGGAGTGATGGCAGGAAACAACTCGAAGACCAGATATTCGGTGCGTAGCATGGCGGCATAGATTCTGCGGACAATGCTCTTGAGATACTCCACTGACCGTTCACCTTCACCGATCACCAGTTCCCAGTCCCACTGATCCACATAGAGTGAATGCAGGTTATCCAACTCTTCATCAGCCCGGATGGCATTCATATCGGTGTAGATACCGAATCCCTCTTCAATCTCGTAGTCGGCCAGTGTCAACCGTTTCCACTTGGCCAGCGAGTGTACGATCTCAGCCTGCTTGTCTCCCATATCCCTGATGGGAAAGCGAACCGGTCGTTCCACACCATTCAGGTCATCGTTGATGCCGGTGCCACTCTCCACAAAGAGAGGGGCGGTCACCCTGCGCAGCCGCAACTCGGAGGAGAGATTCACCTGGAAGAAATCTTTGATGCTCTTGATACCCAACTCCGTCTGTTTGAGGTTCAACAACGGCAGGTAGCTTTCCGGAATATGCAATTTTGACATAGAGTCTATCTGTTAAGAATCAATTTGAATCGACAAAGATAGAAAAAATGTTCATTTTGTCAAAGGAAATCGGGAATAAAAGTACAATATGATATATTCATAAAATAAACCCTCCACATCTCATTTTCTCAAAGGGTGGAGGGGTGATCATGCTCATCCTTAGAGGGTCTCCATGGCCCCCACCAGATCATTCACCGAATCGATCTGGTGCCGTTGCAGGTAGGAGTCAATACCCTCGACAATCTTCACCGAAACCGAGGGGTCGACAAAGTTACAGGTGCCCACCTGAATGGCGGTCGCACCTGCCAGTATAAACTCGATGGCATCCTGCCAGCTGCAGATGCCTCCCATGCCGATCACCGGGATGGAGACCGCATGATAGACCTGCCAGACCATTCTCAGGGCAATGGGTTTGATGCAGGGTCCTGAGAGTCCGCCTGTGATGGTGGATAGTTTCGGTCGTCTGCTCTCGGCGTCGATGGCCATTCCCAGGAAGGTGTTGACCAGAGACACCGCATCGGCACCTTCCGCCTCCACATAGCGTGCGATCTCCGCGATATCGGTCACGTTGGGTGAGAGCTTGACAATCAACGTCCCCGGATATACCTTTCGGACCGCTTTGGTCACCTGAGCTGCTGAGACACAGGAGGTGCCGAAGGCCATGCCTCCCTCCTTCACGTTGGGACAGGAGATATTGAGCTCGATGGCAGGGATCTTCTCCAGTGCTGCGAGCCTCTCGGAGCATGCGACATAATCCTCGACGGTTGATCCCGATACATTGACAATCATATGGGTATCATATTCTTTGATCACAGGGTAGATCTGCTCCACGAAATAGTCCACACCTTTGTTCTGAAGGCCTACAGCGTTGAGCATACCGGAGGGTGTCTCCGCCATTCTGGGATAGTCGTTGCCCTGTCGCGGTTCCAGGGTGGTGCCCTTCACAAAGACACCACCAATGCGTCCCAGCTCCATGAAATCGGTGTACTCGGTACCATAGCCAAAGGTACCTGAAGCGGTCATCACCGGGTTTCTCAGCGTCATACCGCCAATTGTCACTTTTAATCCAGCCATCTCAATTCATTTATGTCAAATACAGGTCCTTCGGTACAGGCGCATACATTGCCCCGGGTAGTTTTTTCCACACAACAGAGACAGGCACCGAAGCCGCATGCCATCAGGTTTTCCAGTGAGACCTCGCAACCGATGCCCCTTTCCTTTGCATAACGTGCCACAGCCACCATCATCGGCTTGGGACCACAGCTATATATAAAGTCATACACTTTATTCTGCAGCAGTGAGTGATGGGTTACGAAGCCTTTCTCACCCAGAGATCCGTCTTCGGTGGTGCAATAGAGGGTACCAATCTGTTCAAATTCGGACCGCTGCAGGATATTCATCTCTGATGCACCTCCCAGGAGAAAGTCACAGGTGAAACCATTCTCCTTCAATATCTTACCCAGAAAGTGCATCGGTGCTGTTCCCACGCCTCCGCCCACCAGCAGGAAATGACCCGGAGCGGAAGGGATGGTGAAACTATTACCCAGCGGCAGAAGCATGTTGAGCTGATCACCACACTTCATTTCACAGATCTTCCGGGTACCTTCACCCACAACCTGCACCAACAGCCAGATCTCATTTTTCTCCGGATCATGGTTGTTGATCGATATGGGTCTTCTCAGGAAGGTGTGAGGGGCATTCTCGACCAAAATCTGCACAAACTGGCCGGGTAACATCAACGGCAGAGGTGTGTTATCGGAGGGGGCTACCTTTAACAGATGGTTCTGATCATTGAGTGGTTCGTTGGAACGAATGGTGAAAACGAGTTGTTTCATCGGGGTCATTGCTTTGTTCCCTACAAAAGTACATCATAATTTTCAGATATGACCAAAGGAATGAAAAAATGGGTACCACCACCTTCGTCAGGATGCGGAGGTGCTCAATATGGTGGAATCAGATCACCGGGATGTTACCGATGGGGTGGCTGAAAGGTTTCAAAGGTGTTGTCGTTGTAATAGATGATTATTTGCGTGATTTTTCTGTCACGCGTATCGCTAGTCACAATCGTCTCTTTTTCAATGTTTTTCATTGATCCGGACTGCTCTTTAACCCCCATTTCCTGCTCATTTTCCGGTTGTGCTCCAGTCTTATCCTGTTCCGGTACATTCTGGTGAAACAGATCGGGCTGGTTTCCGATTGTATCGGGGTCCACCCCCTCTTTATAAATAGAACCGGTACCATTGAGCAGCCATTCGGGATTGATGTACTCCATTTCAGCCAGTATCCGGGTCACCACCTCCAGGCTCGGATTGTTCCTGCCATTCAGGATGTGAGAGATGACAGCACGGTTTATCTGCAGCCTGTCTGCAAACCGTGTGGATGTCAGCTGCTCAATCTCCATGATCTTCTTGATTCGCTCTTTCATTTCTGTTTATGGAATGGATGTATATTTATACAGCGGGATATCACATTCACAAATGTATGGATATTTTTTTACAAATGGAACAAATAGCCTAATGGATATGTAAACCACAAATCCATCCACTACTGTGTACAATTGTATCAAGGTTGACCTGCAGATTGCATAATTGAGTCGCTTTCGTATTTATTAAAGCTTCACTAAAAATCATTATATATCTGATATTAAATATTATAAGATATATTAATCTCAAATATTTAACATTAAGGAGGCACATTGGTGAGCAGCTCCTGCCATTATCTAATGCTAAACTTCAAAACAGGAATGGAACTATCTAAAAGAGTGCATTTTTAGATATTAACTATATCTGCCGTATGATTTGTTAAACGAGTCGTTTTATATTTGTATCGCGATATGGATCCCCGATCGCCGCAACGGTTCACAAACCTAACAAATAGACCAGGACACATTTGTATCGGAATCGATGACCGATTAACTCTTTGGAGGAATGTGTAAATATCGAACGGCGGGTGTATAGATATCCAGCATTCATGGCAAGGGCTCATTACAGGGGGGCATTTGAGATATTAGGCGTCTCAAATACCGCTGATGGTCATATTTGTGAACTGAGAGACGGCAACTCTCTGTTTGCGCTCCTCTCAGCCACTTTAGATTTGTATACTGCTTTATATTCCTGCAGGTTAAGTCGTTTTTCTTTTGTATCGGATATTGCTTCAGAAAAATGGAAGCGGGCACTGAACCGTTCAGGAGGATCATTTGTTTATCAATGGACGATTAAGTGGAAGATCAGCAGTGTGATCTCTCCCGTATCCTCAGAATTGAACATTTAAAAAGAATCAAATGGAAAAGAGATGGATTGTCATGATGATCCTGGGGCTGTTATTATTCGCTACACAGGGATGCAATGGTCAGAACAAACAGGGAAAGAGAGCAGAGGTAACAGCAAGTGACCAGCCTGCAAGTGAAAAGGCAAATGTATCCCGGACGTTGCATGACTTCACCGTAAAGGATATTGAGGGGAACGATTTTGAGCTGGCCTCATTGATGGGAAAGAAGGTGCTGGTTGTGAATGTCGCTTCACGATGCGGACTGACGCCTCAATACGAGGAGCTGCAGAAGCTCTGGAGCATCTATCAGGAGGATGATTTCGTAGTCATCGGTTTCCCGTCGAACAACTTCAACAATCAGGAACCCGGTACGAACCAGGAGATCATGGAGTTCTGTACCGGCAATTATGGTGTCACCTTTCCCATGATGGATAAGATCAGCGTGAAGGGTGAGGATATCGCGCCCCTCTACCGCTGGCTCACCCAAAAGTCAGAGAACGGGGTGATAGACCAGGAGGTGACCTGGAACTTTCAGAAGTTCATGATCGATGAGGAGGGGCACCTGGTGGACGTGGTATTGCCAAAGGAGAGTCCCCTGAGCGACAAGATCGTTGACTGGATCCGCCAGGACTAGTGCATGATGCGATAGACCAGCTCACGTAAGAGATCGTGCTGCGTGGCGGAGACGTTGTCCACCCCTTTGGAGGCGGCATCGAAGCGCCGCAGGTCTGAGATGATCTCCATCACCTTGGCCGCACTGTAATGCCTGAGGCCGGTCATGTAATCACGTGCAATGTAGGAGCTCCTGATCTGTAATGCAGCCATCACCGACTGTTCGTCGCGATTAGCCAGCCAGTAGCACTCCAGGAGGTTGCTGAAGTAGTTGAAGAGAACGGCCACGGTAGCCATCATCGGATATTCCTTCGGGTTTTTGCCGAAGTGATTCACGATGCGGTTTGCCGTAAGCAGATCCTTACGGATAATCGCTTTCTGCAGCTCGAAGGTATTGAACTCCTTGCTGATGCCCACGTTCTGTTCCACCAGGCCGGCAGTGACCCGCTTCGCCGTGTCGGGAAGAGAGACCATCAGTTTCTCCAGCTGGGGAATCAGTTTGCTGATATCATTTCCCACGTTGTCGGTCAACATCTGAGCCGCCTTGTCATCGATGGTGATCCCCTTCTCCCTGAACCAGGAATTGATGAAAGGCGGTATCTCGTTGTCGTATAGCTTTTTCGATTCAAACACCACCCCGATCTTGTCGATATTCTTCACCACAGCCTTCCGTTTGTCCACCCTGCCGTGGCGATAGTTGATCACCAGTACGGTTGAGGGCATTGCGTTTTTGACATAGTGATCCAGCTCTTCAAACCGAAGCAGATTCTGCGCCTCCTTCACCACGATCAACTGTCGTTCAGCCATCATGGGGTAACGACGTGCCGCCGACATAATGGCGTGCACATCAGAATCGATTCCGTAGAAGGTGAGCATGTTAAAATCACGTTCCGTTTCGGTGAGCACCTTTTCTTCCAGCAGGCTGGTGATCCGGTCAATGAAGTAACCCTCCTCGCCCATCAGCAGGTAGACAGGCTTGAATCGTCCCTGCCGGATATCACCGCAGATAGCCTCGTAGCTGTTTCTGGTTGTTGCTGCCATGTTTCTTGATGGGTTGTTGCCGATCACCAGTCGAAGCGCAGATGCTTGATGGTGGAACCATTGTTCATGATGGAGGAGAGTGACTTGATGCCGATCTTGACATGTTCTTCCACGAATATCTCGGTGACATGCTGATCGCTCTTTTCTGTTTTCACACCGGTGGAGATCAGTGGCTGATCAGAGACCAGCAGTAGCGCACCGGTGGAGATATGGTTGGCAAAGCCGCAGGTGAAGAGTGTGGCGGTCTCCATATCTACCGCCAGGGCACGCACCTGTCTGAGGTAACCCTTGAAGTCATCATCATACTCCCACACCCTGCGGTTGGTGGTGTAGACCGTACCGGTCCAGTAGTCCCTTCCGAAGTCGCGGATATTGGAGGAGACGGCACGCAGCAGGCTGAAGGCCGGCAGGGAGGGCACCTCCGGCGGGAAATAGTCGTTGGAAGTCCCCTCACCCCGAATAGCGGCGATCGGCAGGATGTAATCCCCCAGCTCGCTCCGGGCTTTCAGACCGCCACACTTACCCAGAAAGAGTACCGCCGAAGGAGTGACAGCACTAAGCAGGTCCATCACAGTAGCCGCGTTGGCGCTTCCCATCCCGAAATTGATGATGGTAATCCCCTCGGCGGAAGCGTTGGGCATATTGGCATCGGCACCTACAACAGGGACGTTGAAATGATCCGCGAAGATCTCCACATACTTCTGAAAATTAGTCAGCAGAATGAACTTGGTGAAATCCACAAGTGACCTCTTGGTATATCGTGGGAGCCAGTTCTCCACTATTTCTTGTTTCGTTCTCATAAAAAAGCGCTATTTTTGTTCTGAGCGAACCCTGTTCTCTAAACAAAGATACAATATGTACCCGTTAAATTTGCCATCCTTTGAAGCTAAAATCCGAAAAAAGGGCGATTTCCACGAGATATTTGATCCCCTGCGGAGAAAGTATGTGGCGTTGACGCCGGAGGAGTGGGTCCGACAACATTTCGTGCATTACCTGGTAAGCGAGAAAGGTTATCCGGCATCACGCATCGCCAATGAAGCCGCCATACGGCTCAATTCGCTCTCACGCCGGTGCGACACGGTGGTCTACGACAAACAGCTCGAGCCGTTGATGATCCTGGAGTACAAAGAGCCAAAGGTGGTCATCACGCAGCAGGTGTTCGACCAGGTAGCGCGCTACAACAGTGTCCTACGGGTGCCTTACATCGTGGTCTCAAACGGCATCAGCCACTACTGCTACCGGATTGATTTCAGCACGCTGGAATACCAGTTTCTGACCGAAATACCGTTGTACGGCGAGCTGTAACCATTGAACCTTGAACCTCAAACCTTGAACCATGAACTATGAACTATGAACTATGAACTATGAACTATGAACTACCAACCTACCAACTCACCAACCTACCAACTCACCAACCTACCAACTCACCAACCTACCAACTCACCAACCTACCAACCTACTAACCTACTAACCTAGTAAGATTCCTTCTCTGAAGGAAAATCAGCCGTTTTAACGTCTTTGACATACTGTTGGACGGCAAGGGTTATCTCATCGAATAAATTGGCGTAGCGGCGCAGGAAACGCGGTGAGAAGCCCTTATTCAGTCCCAGCATGTCATGCATCACCAGTACCTGGCCATCTACATGAGGACCGGCACCAATACCGATGACCGGGATCATCAGTTCCTCCGCTACCCTCCTGGCCAGTTGTGACGGTATCTTCTCCAGTACCAGGGAACAGCACCCTGCTTCCTGTAAGAGATGTGCATCGTCGATCAACCTGGATGCTTCGAGCTCATCCTCCGCACGGACGGCGTAGGTGCCGTACTTGTTGATCGACTGAGGCATCAGTCCCAGGTGCCCCATGATGGGTATTCCGGCGCTCAGGATGGGTTTCACCGACTCCAGTATCTCTCTTCCACCCTCCAGCTTGAGGCAGTCAGCCCCGGTCTCCTTCATGATGCGCACCGCATTGGCTACCGCCTCGCGCGGGTTTCCCTGGTAGCTGCCGAAGGGCATATCAATCACCACCATGGCTCTCTTCACGCCGTTCATCACCGCCTTACCATGGTAGATCATCTGCTCAACGGTCATGGGAAGCGTGGTGGTGTTGCCCACCATCACGTTCGATGCCGAGTCGCCCACCAGGATCACATCCATACCGGCCTGGTCGATCACCGTAGCCATTGAATAGTCGTATGCCGTGAGCATTGATATTTTCTCTCCCCGCTGTTTCATTTCCAGCAGGCGATGAGTGGTCACTTTTCTTTTATCGTCGGTTGACAGATATCCTTTTTGCTGTTCCATAGAGGCTGATACTAAAAATTGGTTGTGTGTGACAAAGGTACGATATTTATGCAATACCGAAAAAAGAAAGCCGGGAGTTGATCTCCCGGCTCTGCAAAATATTTTCTGTGATCACATTCAAAACTTGTATCCCAGCGTGATCAACCCCTTCACATTGCTGTTTTTCAGTTCAAAAGGAGTAGCGTCGATCACCAACTGACCACGATTGGCAGTATACAGGTTGGGAAAGGGATAAAGGTCATCGGTACGGGTTTCGTATACCAACGCAAAATCGAGGAAGAAATTGCGGTTGAAGCGATAACCCAATCCTCCGGTGAAATATTGGGTATCCCCCTCCATCCGGTAGATGGTGTTCGATCCGGCGATGGCAGCGTCGCCGCTCTCCCGGAAAGTAGTATCGTAGGGATTCTGCATCCAGGCATAGCCGAGACGGCCCGAGAACTGCTGGGTGAAACGATACTCCATTCCGGCACGTATGGTGGTTGCCGGCCGGAAATCCATTGCGATGTATTCGTTATCGATCTCATACCAATCCCCCTCTTCATTGGCTCCAGACGGCACCATCAGCTTCATGGATGAATAATCGGTCAGCTCATAGTCGAGACTGGCAATGAACCGGCTCCCGAGCACCGTGGCAATGCTGGCCACCAGCTTACCGGGTGTTTTCAGGTCATAGTCGTTGGTGAAGCGAGCCGAGTAGGTCTGTCCCGGTTTATAATCCGGATTATTCACGTAGGCTCCCATGTCATCATCTATCTCCGCCTCGTAGGTCTCAGTAAAAGCGTACCAGGTCGGGGTATGGTAGGCCAGTCCCAGCCGCAGCTCGTTCACCGGCCGGTAGATCGCCCCGAACTTGGCGCTTACACCGGCACCGCTGGTGGTGAGCCAGTTGGTGAGGGTGTAGCCACCGCTGTTATAATCCTCCAGATAGTCAGAAGTGAGGTTATAGGATATATCCTTGATGGAGAGGGCAAAGCCCAGGTTAATCACGTTGCCCAGGGTGGTACCCACCGTGAAGTCGTAGTTGTCAATATGACCCCGTTCATTCATACGGATTTCATTGATGGCTCTTTCCCCTCCTGTATTCACAGGATCATACCGATCCCCTCCGTTGACCGGTGTGATCAGATAGGAATTGTACGCCAGCACCGGTAGCCATGGCTGTGTATTAAACGGATCGGGCAGGTCGTCTCCCATCATGAGGTTGGTAGGATCGATGCCGGCACTACGATCGGCAATGTAATCGATCAGACTGCTGTTAGGAGTGCCAATCGCCGAGATATTCCTGTCGAACGATTGCAGTTTGTTGTAGGTAAAGCCGAAGTTAATGACCGGTATCGCGTCGTTGCGCAACGGGAAGTAACCGACAAAACCGAGGTTGTCCATATCGAAACGGCTTTTATTGGCTGTCTGATCCCCCACAACCGATTGGTTGTTCGAAAGATTGAAAGTACCCACCACTTCTGAACTTCGATACACCCCGATGCCGGCCGGGTTGATGGCGAGCGCGCTCTGGTCGCCCCCCAGCGCACCGAATGCACCACCCATCGACATGGCACGCGCCGTACCGTAGAGTCCTTCACGCGAGAATCGCAGGGCATCGACCTCACCCTGTGCCAGAAGGGAGCTGGAGATAATCAGCAACGTGCTGACAAGATATGTGAATTTATTCATATTGTGTTGACATTATGTGTGTTCGAAACTATCTGCGACTACCGCCGGAACTGCGACCCGATGATCCGGAGCTCGAAGAGGAGCTGCGGCTTGAGGAGCTGGAGCTGGAGCTGGAGCTGCGGCTGGGTGTCGAGTAGGTAGAGCTTCTTGAGGAGGAGCTGCTCCTCGAGGGTGTGCTGTATGTGGATGAACGGTTCGACTGTGTACTCCGTGAGGGAGTGCTGTAACTCCTGTTCCGGTTGGTGGTGGTGGAACGCTGATAGGTTGTGCCACTTCTTCCGGATGTAGTGGAGCTCCGCTGATAGGTTCTGTTGTTACTGCTGCTTCTGCTGGTGGAATAGCTTTCCGTGCGGTTGTTGGGTGTGGTGCCGTAAACCGATCTGTTGCGGGTGGTACCACTCCGATCAATTACCCGTCCTGTTCTGGAGTCCAGTACCCTGCCGTTGTTGTCGATGATACGTGTTCTGGGTGAGGTGGTAACGCTGCGGCTGCCCGCCGTGGCACTTCTGCCGGAGAGGGCACTACGCGTATTGGTTGTCGCATTTCTGCCGGAGAGTGCTGAACGTGTTGCTGCTGATGACCGTCCAGAGAGTCCGGCGGTGAGTGAGCTGTTCCTGTTGGCTGAGCTGGTACGATAGACACCGGTGCTTCTGCCGGAGCGGTTGTGTGTCAGGCTACTGTAATAACCGTCGTAGAAGCCGTGTGAGTAGCCGCCACCATACCCGTAATAGCCACCGTACCCGTAGTACCAGGGATCATACCATCCTCCGTAATACCAGGGACTGTGCCAGCGGCTGTAATACCAGGGGCTGTGCCAGCGGTTCCATCCGTAATAGCCACCATACCCGTAGTGCCAGGGATCATACCAGCGACTGTAGTACCAGGGGCTGTACCATGGATCGTAGAAAGGATCGTACCAGGGATAGTATCCCATACCCCAGCCCATACCGAAGTAGAAGTTGTTGTCCCAGCCTCGGTTATTGTAGTTATCGTACAGGTCGTCTCCCACGTAGAGGATCACTTCGTCCGCACCGGTGATCTTGATGCTCGATTCGGGATCGTGAAAGCGAACGATACGGTCGGTATACTGATATTCCTCATAATCGAGTGAATCGCTTTCATATGCTTCATCACCAGAAGGGGCATCACCTGACACCCTCCGGTTGTATTCATCCACATCTCTGCCATTGGCTTGCACTTCCATATTGGAGACATCGCCCTGCACGATCACCACCTTTTTCTTCGGCGGTTCCTGTTTTCTCACCTCTATCCTGGCAGTTTCCTGCTGAGTAGGGTCAGCATAGATATCGTCCCATTCCTGGGCGAAACCGAAAAATGGGATGGCTGTCATCAACACAGCCAGTAAAAATGATTTATTCGTTTTCATAGTTTCTCCCTGTTAATAATATATTTGTTACTGTTATACTCTCTACTCTCTGACGCAACCCGCAGCAGATAGTTTAAACGACTCACCGTTTTTTTTTGAATCTGTAAGATACACCCTCCCGTGATTGGTGCAACGGGTTCACAGGATAGACGGGCAGAGCGTCCAAACGCTGCGCATCCAATCGTTAAAAAAAACGAAACAGAATGGGTCAAAGGGTGATTTCCAGGCCATCGTATGCCGGATAGACCCGTGCGGGTAGATCACCCTCCAGGTCGGCATGCAACCCCATCTCGTGACTGAAATGAGTGAGGAAGGCACGGCCCGGTTGTATGTTCTCAATGATACCGAGCGCCTCTGCAAGAGACAGATGAGAGATATGGTTTGTTTTGCGGAGAGCGCTTATCACCAACGTATCCACTCCGCGCAACTTCTCATACTCCGCATCCGGAATGCTCTTCACATCAGTGAGATAGGCAAAGTTACCGATACGGAAACCCAGGATAGGCAGGTTGTGGTGGAAGAGCCTTACAGGGATAATCTCCGTATCACCCACGTAAAAGTGCTGTTGTGGACGAATGGTCTTGATATGGATATCAGGGATGCCACCATAACGCTTTTCAGCGAAACAGTAGGGCATTCTGTTTTTTATCGTTTTCTCCAGACGCTCTTCCATGAAAAGATCCACCGTCCCGAACCGTGAGAAAGGTCGCAGGTCATCAATGCCGCCGGTATGGTCATAATGCTCATGGGTGAAGAGGATCCCGTCGATCCGTCTGAACGGCAGGGGTAGCATCTGTTGCCTGAAGTCGGGGGTGCAGTCTATCAGCAGCCGCTGATCACCGATCGTGATGGCCACCGAGCAACGCAGCCTCCTGTCCCGCTCGTCCGTCGACTGGCATACCGGGCAGCTGCAACCTATCTGTGGGATACCTGTGGAGGTACCCGTACCCAGAAATCGTATCTTCATTGTCATCACATTCAAAAAAAGCTGCCACATTGCAAACAACGGGCAGCTAATTGGTTCTTTGTTGGCCTCACGCGGGAAAAGAGAGAAGGGTGATTCACAGTCTGAATCACCATCTATTCATCAACCGTTCAATGGTCAATACTGCCTTTCCAGGATCCAGAGGTCATTGAAAGGCACGCCGTATGTTCTTCTCAAATAGTCGGTGTTCCCTTTGGCAGAATACTGGCTGTAAAGCTCCTCCCTCTTGGCGGCAGCCTGCGCCTTATCATCGTAGCTGGCAATGATGACACGATACATACCCTGTTCGTTCTCGGCGAGTATCACCTTGTGGCCTTCGTTCTCCATCCGCGTTTTCAGTGATTCTGCGTTGAGCTTGACACTCAGTGAAGCAATCACCACACTGTATTGTTTTAATCCGGCGGCATCGGTCGGGTAAACCGGTTCCACCTTTTCTTTGCGTACGGAGACTTCAACCGGAGGCAGTGGGGCGGCATCCTTCACCACAGTGGTAGGCTGAGAGGCTGTCTGCTGCATCTCTCTCTCCTTGGCTGCTTCATAAACCTGTTTGTACGCACTCTGTTTTGGTTTGCAGGAGGTACCTGCAACCAGCAGAAGGGCTAAAATCAGTGCAAAATGGAATTTTTTCATCTCTATGATATTGTTAGATAATATTGATCGGTAATGAACTCCAATCACTCATGCAAAGATAATAAAGAAGGGACTCACTACAGCTTTGTGGGTGTGAAATTTAATTAAAAAAATGAGCAGCTGTCACGCCGCACACTTTTCCAAAGGGTTTTTGAAAAAAGGTTTCCGATGGATCACATTTATTTACTGTTCCAACAGGCGGATAGGTTTGGGGGTGATCTCGGTGATCTTTCCCTGCAGGATGCTGTCGGAATAGAAGATGGTGTCACGGTAGCCCGACTCCGGGTTTGCAATCAGATGCACCTTCCATTTACCTTCATGGAGTCCGGTAAAGAGGTACATTCCTTCCTCTCCTTCGGGAAAGGTGAAGAGCGAGTCGCCCTCACGGGTGATCAGCACCACCGGTGACGCCTCAGGGGGAGTCACATAGCCTCTCAACGAGCCCCCCCAGGTCTCGGGGTAAGCCCTGGCGCGGGGGTCCAGGTACCAGTTTCCGTTCAATTCGTACACTGAGAGTGCTGCATTGATATCGATCACGATATTGATGATGAAGTGGGCGGTAAGAGCAGCGTCCACATCATGGATGATCAGGTGCTCCGTAATGGAGGGTGATTTTTGTAGCGGGATGGGATCATTGGTGACCGTCACCATCCTGTTGTTGTTGCCCAGCGTCATCCGTATCTTGTCGATCTTCCCTCCTGACGGGAAGTACTCGTCGGTAAGCTGCACGGTTCTGCCGTTCATCAGCTTGAGCAGGTTGTACTCACCACCGGTAAATGCGAGAGCCACCCAGTCACCCTCGTTGCCGGCACTGTCGGTAGCCAGCACCTCAATTGTCTCAATGTCGAGATACATCTCCTTCAGTACGGGTGAAGCCGCATCGGTCAGCTTGATCCGCAGACGGGCGGCATTCTCACTAATATCCTCTTTCCCGCACGAGAACAGGATGAAGAGTACCATACCGGTAAGTACGACAGAAAGGATACCGTTTCTATTCATAGGATAAACAGAATTGAATGATTATGGATACAAAGATACACAAAAGCTGGTGAGTGCGAACCCTCACGCCATTTTTTCATGAACCGCTCAACAGAATGCAATCCGTGAAGGTCATCGTGATTGTCCCATCACTGCATAAACAATACGGCTTACCGGCTGTTATATTTCTTGTCCCATCATTCGTCACCTGACTTTCTTTTTCATTGTAACAAACATGAGATCGATCAGACTAAAAAACAGGTGAATAGAGCCTTTCCGAATGATGACTATAAAATCGTTAACAACACAGTGATGAAAACAAACAAACGATCAATCCTGCCGCTTGCAGCCCTGACGTTGCTCCTCCTTGCATGTGGAGGGCAAAAGAAAGAGGCCGCTAAAGAGGAACCCGGTATCAGCGACACCACCTCGCAGGCAGTGATCACCCCGGCAGAGAGGGAGAAACAGGCGTTGCTTTATCATGAGACGCTGATGGAACACTTCGGTGCCGACTGGATGGAGCGAGAGTCGGATCCGGCTCTCTACCCCGACTATTATGGTGGTTCTTTCATCGACAACAGCGGCACATTCGTCGTTGCCGTCACGGGTGATCCTGAAAGCAACCGGCAACGGCTGGCCGCCATCCTGGGAGGGGATGACTTCAAGGTGGAGCGGGTCACCTACTCATATCGTCAGATGATGCAGGTGATGGATCGCATCGACGCCTTTCTGGTTGACAACAGAGTGGCGGACGATCATCCCGTGATGGCCCATTTTGCAGGAGCCTATCCCGATGTGATGGAGAACCGGGTGAAGGTGATTCTGACAGAGGTGAGCAGTGAGATCACCAACAGCTTCAAAAAAGATATCTCCGGCTCACCCATGATCCTTTTCGAAAAGGGAGAGATACCGCAACTGTACTGAACAGCGTGAACACTCAACAAGAGAGGGAGCTGTTGACACCCCCTCTCTCCTGTCATGATGATCCGTTTCAGAGCTGACAGAGGCAGGAGACCAGGTTACGGTCGCCAAAGGCATTGTCAACCCGTGCCACGTTCACCCAGAATTTGTTTTCTGCCACGTAGGGCAGTGGGTAGAGCGCCTTGCTGCGGGGATAGGCATGTTGCCACTCGTCGGCCACCGCCTCATATTCCGGATGAGGAGCGTTCACCAGCACGTTGTCTTCCTGTGAATAGTCACCCCGTGACACCTCAATGATCTCCTCATGGATCTGATCCATCACCGCCACAAAGCGATCCAGTTCAGCCAGGCTCTCGCTCTCGGTAGGTTCCACCATCAGGGTGCCGTGTACCGGAAAGGAGAGTGTGGGAGCATGATACCCATAGTCGATCAGTCGCTTGGCGATATCGGTCTCAGTGATTCCGGAGACCTCTTTCAGGCCGCGGCAATCCAGGATCAGCTCATGCCCTACCCTGCCTTCAGCCCCTCTGTAAAGAATACCATATGAGCTGTTCAACCTCTCTGCCAGGTAGTTGGCATTGAGGATCGCCACTTCGGTAGCCTCCCGCAGTCCGTCGGCCCCCATCATGCGGATATAGCCGTAGGTGATGGGAAGCACCCCTGCGCTGCCGTAAGCGGCTGCCGCCACGCTGTTCATCTCGGTGGCGAGTGAAACAGGATGTCCCGGCAGGAAAGGCACCAGGTGCTCCGCCACGCAGATGGGTCCCACGCCGGGACCGCCACCGCCGTGGGGTATGGCGAAGGTCTTGTGCAGGTTAAGATGACACACATCGGCACCGATGGTGCCGGGGTTGGTCAATCCCACCTGTGCGTTCATATTGGCACCATCCATGTAAACCTGCCCCCCTGCTTCGTGTACCAGGCGGCACATCTCCCGTATCTCCGTTTCAAAGATGCCATGCGTGGAGGGATAGGTGATCATGAAGGCGGCGAGCTCCTCACGGTGCTGTTCCACCTTGCCGCGCAGATCATCCATGTCCACATTACCCCGCGCATCGCTGGCCACGGTTACCGGCTTGAACCCCGCCTGCACGGCGCTGGCGGGGTTGGTGCCGTGTGCCGATGAGGGGATAAGCACCACCTTACGCTCCCCTTCACCTATGCTCTCCAGATAGGAGGCGATGGTGATCAGTCCCGCATATTCACCCGCAGCCCCTGAATTGGGTTGCAGGCTGGTGGCCGCAAGCCCGGTGATCTCAGCCAGCATCTCCTCCAGTTCGGTGATCAGCTCTTTATACCCTTCCGTCTGCTCTTCGGGTGCGAAGGGGTGTATGCGCTGGAATCCGGGGAGTCCCAGCGGCAGCAGCTCCGAGGCGGCATTCAGCTTCATGGTGCAGGAGCCGAGTGAGATCATGGAGTGTGCCAGTGAGATATCTTTGCGTTCCAGCCGCTTGATGTAACGCATCAGCTCCGTCTCGGTGTGGTAATGTTGAAAGGTGGGGTGTGTGAGGTAGCCGCTCTTCCGGAGCTGCTCCTCCCGCAGGGTGATCTTCTCCGGCAGGTCGTCAATCATGAAGACCTTTGAGCTTCCTGCGGCCATGGCAAAGAGTGCCAGCAGCTCATGCACGCGGTAGTCGTTGGTGGTCTCATCCAGGCTGACACCTATTCTGCCGTCACCATAATAGCGCAGGTTGATCTCCCGCATATCGGCATGGTTACGGATATCCTCCTCGGTGATTCCCTCCGGCAGTTGAATGGTAAGCGTATCGAAGAAGCTCTCGTTAAGCTGACGGTAGCCCATCGCCTGCAACTCATCGCTGACATGCGAGGTGAGGGAGTGGATGCGTCGGGCAATCTGTTTGAGTCCCTCCGGCCCGTGGTAGACCGCATAAAAGGATGCCATGGTTGCCAGCAACGCCTGGGCGGTACAGATGTTGGAGGTGGCTTTCTCCCGCTTGATATGTTGCTCCCGTGTCTGCAGGGCCATACGCAGCGCCTCTCTGCCGTTGGCATCTTTGGAGATGCCGATGATACGTCCCGGCATGGAACGCTTGTACTCGTCGCGGGTGGCAAAGAAAGCGGCTGAGGGTCCCCCGTAGAACATCGGGACACCGAAGCGCTGGCTGCTGCCGAAGGCGATATCGGCGCCCCACTCTCCCGGAGGGGTGAGCAGCACCAGCGCCATCAGATCGGTCGCCACGGCCACCTTACAGTCGGCAGCATGCGCCTTTTCAGTGAATGCACGGTAGTCCACCACGCTGCCTTCGCTGTTGGGGTACTGCAGGATCGCCCCAAAGCAGGGTTTCTCAAAAGTGAAACGCTTATAATCACCCGTTATGATCTCGATACCGGTATGGCGCATGCGCGTACGGAGCACGGCCAGCGTCTGGGGGAAGAGCTGTTCATCCAGGAAGAGGGTCTCCACATTCTGCTTCACCTGTTCACGGCTGCGCAACCCATACATCATGGTAGCGGCCTCGGCGGCGGCAGTAGCCTCGTCGAGCAGTGAGCTGTTTGAGAGCGGCAGTGCGGTGAGCTCGCTCACCATGGTCTGGAAGTTGAGGAGTGCTTCCAGTCGTCCTTGTGAGATCTCCGCCTGGTAGGGGGTGTAAGAGGTGTACCACACCGGATTCTCAAACACATTGCGGTAGATGGGTGCGGGCGTGATGGTATCGTACCAGCCCATCCCTATGTAGGAGGCATACACCCTGTTGCGGGCGGCAAGCTGTGCAATCTCACCGGCATACTCCTGCTCGGTGAGTGCTGCGGGCAGTGAAAGGGGTTTAGCCAGTCGTATATCCTGAGGGATGGTCTGTTCGATCAGCTCATCCATACCGTTCACTCCCAGGCTCTCCAGCATCGATTGTTTATCGGCTTCACTAATGCCTATATGGCGATATTTGAAATGTTCCATTGCTACTCTAACTGTTATGATTGGGTTCATTCATTTTGGTTCATATTGACAAACGGGTTGTGTCGTTTCTCATAACCGATGGTGGTTGAGGGGCCATGGCCGGGATATACGACCGTTTCATCAGGCAGGGTGAAGAGCTTGCTTCGTATGCTTTCAATAAGCATCTGATAATCACCCTGCGGCAGGTCCGTGCGGCCAATCCCTGAATGGAAGAGCGCATCACCGCTAAAGAGCACACCCATCCCAGCCTCATAAAAAGCGACGCTCCCGGGTGAATGACCGGGCACATGCAGCGTTTGAAGTGTGCTGTTTCCGAAGGTGATCAGATCACCTTCCTTCAGCAGTCTGCCTTCGGCAGGCCTGTAATCGGCATGCAGGGAGGGGAATCCAAACATCTGCATCTGTGAGGGGATACCTTCCAGCAGAAAAGCGTCGTCGGGATGATAGCAGAGGGTGAGACCATACTGTTCTGCAAGTGCATTCACCCCAAAAAGATGGTCAAAATGAAGATGGGTATTGATCAGGTGGCTGATCACAAAGTCATGATCCAGGATATAGTTGAACAGAAGCTCCTGTTCATCGGCATAAAAAAATGCAGCATCGATGACCACGCATTCCTTCGTCTCATCCGACAGCACATATGTGTTGACACCCAGCGGGTTGAATTCGAATGTCTTGATCTTCATACCATTGCTCTGTTTTGTTTCGTGCGTTCCTACGCTCATCCCATCGGCACATACACAAGCTTCTTCGTCTGGAAAAAGGGATCGGAGAAATAGTGGGTGAGGGTCACCTCATCAGCTATATGTCTGTAGCGATGCAGTTCTGCTGTCAGGTCACCCCCTTTCAGGCAGATGATGCCGTTGGGCAGCGCATTGATCTGTTCTTTCTCAATATTCTTACGAACAAGGGGTATCAGCTCCGGCAAAGGCATCACCGCACGGCTAACCACAAAGTGAAACGTCCGTTTCTCCTCCTCGGCACGTGCGTGTATCGCCTCCACATTGGTCAGTCCAATGGCATCCGCAACCTCGCGTACCACCCGTATCTTTTTGCCTATGCTGTCGAGCAGCAGAAAATGTGACTCCGGGAAGAGGATCGCCAGGGGAATCCCGGGGAACCCGCCACCTGTACCCAGGTCCATGATGCGAGTGCCGGGAGCGAAGGTCATATACCTGGCGATGGCCAGTGAGTGCAGCACATGATGCAGGTAGAGGTTGTCGATATCCTTTCGGGAGATGACGTTGATCCTGCTGTTCCACTCCTTGTACAGAGCGGACAGTGCTTCGAACTGATGGTTCTGCTTTTCGCTCAGCCAGGGGAAATATTGTATGATCTGTTTCACTTCAGGTTGGCCAGTTTGGATGCAATGCTGTTCTCTCTCAACAGGGATCGTATTGCCCCATAGGGGATCAGAATCTCGGGCGCCTCGAGCTGATATGCCGAGTACTCTCCTTTGTTGAACGTATAAATGATCCCCTCTTCGTTCAGCAGGAAGTTCTTGTTGGGCAGGATCTCCTGTATGCCGAAGAAACCCAGCTCTTCCAACTCATCAATGCTTTTCACCCTGTTTTGTTCCAGGAGAGATGCGATGATGATCTGCCGCAGAGCGGTGTCGTAACCGGCGTTGAAGAGATCGCTCTCAGGCACCGGTGATCCCTTTCTGAGGTTATAGACATGGTTGCGGAAAAGCTGGTAGGAGGCTGCCCCACCCTTGTTGTTCGACTGCTTCACCTGAAGGGAGATCAGCTCATTGCGGTTGTATACAATTGAATTGGAGATGTTTTCGTAATAGGAATAAAAGCGGTCGGAGTCAGCATCTCCGTTCCCTTCATGATTGTGCTCCGGCAACAATGAGTACGGCACTCCGCTGTTGCCTGTTGTCTCACGGTAGATGACGGCATCACGGTTGTAGTTATCCACATAACTTTTTATGTATGCCTCCACGGCATCTGCAGGAGCCAGATCCTCATACGCAGGCCCAAAGAGCGTTGACACAAAGAAGTGTTGCAGGCTATCCAGGTTTGCAATCTGGCTCTCAATGGGATAGACAAAGGAGACATGGATATCGCAGTAGGGTTTGGTCGTATCCCCCTCCAGGTGATGACGAGAGTCAACCAGGATGGTGTCGAGTGTCAGTTTATTGGTTGCGTGTGAGATACCACCTCCACCCTGACCACAGGAGCTGACCAGACAGGTGGTTGCGAGTAGCAGCACGCTTAACGGCACGTAGAAAAATCTTCTCCCCATAAAAAGATAACGGTTATATTCTCCTGCAAAATTACACTTATTTATCGACATCATACCCTTTTGGTACGCTAAAATGAGCAGAGAACACAAAAGGGGGGCTGCACGGAGATGCACCCACCCTTTTGTGTCAGGTCACAGTGAGTCTAGTAGGTATGACCATCACTGTTAAGGTCCTCCAGGCTCAGCTTCCTGCGTTCGAGCGCACGCCAGGCATAGAAGATGTAGGCGGCTACCACCGGCACGAAGAGCGATACCACTGCCATCGCCGAGAGGGTGAACTCGCTCGAGGAGGAGTTTTGCAGTGTGAGCGAGCTCTGCAGGTCGAACGATGAAGGATAGAACGCGGTGTTGTTATAGCCGGCAACCAGCAGCAGCATGGTCACCGTGACGATGGTGCCGGCGCCGGAGAACCAGATCCCTTTTTTAAAGGATCCGCTGAAAACAGTGTGGATGATACCGTAAAGGACAGCCGCCACGCCCAGGAGGAAGAGCGCCATCACCAGGGGCATCTCAACAAAGTTGTGCAGGTATTTCATCTTCTCCAATGAGACCACGTTCGTGGCAGGATCAACGGCATACCCTTCGGCCAACAGGGTCCAGATCAGGAAGATCAGAAAAAGAACCACGAAGGGGAGCCCGTTGAACAGCACAAACTTGCGGGAGCGTTTCTCCAGCACCTCATGACTGAGGCGGTTCACGAAGAAGAGGCTGGCCAGGGTACGTGCCAGGAAGAAGACGGCAAACCCCAGTGTGAGGTTACGCAGGTTACCCAGCAGCTCCAGGCCGTGCAGCGGGTTCTGCCACTGGCTGATCACCGGACCGGCGGTTCCCAGGCCGGCGATGTTGCCCTTGCCCACAGTGAACTCGGAGCCGGTGAAGAAGGAGGCGACCATCACTCCCAGCAGGAAGGTGCCGAGCAATCCGTTGATGAAGAGGAACATGCGATAGGTCCTTACCCCGAATATGTTACCCGGTTTCGACTGAAACTCGTACGATACCGCCTGCAACACAAAGCAGAAGAGCAGGATCATCCAGGCCCAGTAGGCACCGCCGAAGCTGGTGGAATAGAAGAGCGGGAAAGAGGCGAAGAAGGCACCGCCAAAGGTCACCAGCGTGGTGAAGGTATATTCCCATTTTCTGCCGAGGGCATTCACCAGCAGTCTCTTCTCATCTTCTTTCCGGGAGAGAGAGTGCAGCATCGATTGTCCTCCCTGCACGAAGAGCAGGAACACCAGCAGGCCGCCGAGAAGAGACATGATGAACCACCAGTATTGTTGTAGAAATTCGTATGTGATCATAATATTGTTCTTTAAATCCGTTCAACCTTGATGAAATCACGCTTTCAGCCCTTCGCTGTCGGGTCCTTTCCTGATCTGCTTCACCATGATCGTCACCTCGGCAATCAGCAGACCGGTGAAAAGCACCGCGAAGAGGATGAAGGTGGTGATCACGTTCTGCGACGATATGGCCGATGAGGCAGCCTGCACCGGCAGGATATCCTGGATGGTCCAGGGCTGTCGTCCCACCTCGGCCACCACCCATCCCAGCTCGGAGGCGATGTAGGCCAGCGGGAGGCTCCAGAGGGCCACGTAGTGCAGCCAGCGGCTCTTAACCATATCTCTTTTATAGAGGAAATAGAGCATCACCACAAAGAAGAGGATGAAATACATCCCGATCATCACCATCAGGTGAAAGCTGTAAAAGGTGAGCGGCACGTTCGGTATCAGATCCTCTTCTGTTTGGAGGTACCCATACCCGAAATGCGCATAGTTCTCCCGCAGGATGGTCTCGTGGTTGGCCGCGTCGGCATCCCGTCCCTCCTCTTTGGCAACCTGATAGTCGGCAAGCGCCTTGATGGCTGTCAGACCTCTCTCACGCCGCTCCTGAAAGGAGAGGGCCGTCGTTCCGTCAGGCAGGGTATAGCCGCCGTCAACGATGTCCACGATGCCGGGTACAAAAGCGTTGATGTTGCGATAGCCCAACAGTGACAGCAGCTTGGGTAATTCAATCTTGAAGATGTAGGGATCCGCCTCATCGTTGTAGCGCTCCTTTGCAGGGTTGAGCATACCCACAGCCACCAGGCCGGCACCCTCTTTCCCCTCGTAGAGCCCTTCCATGGCTGCCAGCTTCATCGGCTGTTTCTGGGCTACATGATAGGCTGAACCATCACCGGTGACTGCCAGCATCACAAAGGCTACCAGGCCGACAATAGAACCGATCAGCATACTTTTTACCGCAAAATCGGCATGTCTCTTTTTCAGCAGGTACCAGCCGGAGATGGCTACCACGAAAGCGGCGCCCACGGCCCAGCAGGAGAAGGTGGTATGCAGGAACTTGTTATAAGCCACGGGTGAGAAGGCTACGGCCCAGAAGTCGGTCATCTCGTTACGGACCGACTCGGGGTTGAACTCCATGCCGATGGGATACTGCATCCAGGCGTTGGCCACCAGGATCCAGAAGGCGGAGAGGGAGGCACCCAGAAAGACCAGCCAGGTGGATGCCAGGTGCATCTTTTTGCTGACCCTGTTCCATCCGAAGAACATGATTGATACGAAGGTTGCCTCCATGAAGAAGGCGAAAATACCCTCGATGGCGAGGGGTGCACCGAAGATATCGCCCACGAACCAGCTGTAGTTCGACCAGTTGGTGCCGAACTGAAACTCGAGGATGATACCGGTGGCGATGCCGATGGCGAAGTTGATCCCGAAGATCTTCTGCCAGAACTTGGTGGCGATTTTCCATTTCTCGTCCCCCGTTTTCACATAGAGACTCTCCATAATGGCCATGATCAGTGCCAGTCCGATGGTGAGAGGGACAAAGAGCCAGTGATAGCCGGCCGTCAGCGCAAATTGCGCCCTCGACCAATTTACAGCAGATGCAGCTAATAGATCCATAGATATTTGGTTTTATTTACGTTTGTTCAATGCAATTGGTTTATTCTGTTGCCGGTGCTTTTCTGAAGAGCTCCGTGCGGACATGCTCTGCCTTGTCCTCCTCATTGTCGTAATTCGTTTCCAGCACATTGGGGAAAAAGAAGGGTTTCAGGATGAAAAACATGATCACCAGCTTCACGATGGCTACGATCCAGAGTGTCTTGCTCGTGCGGCTCATGTTG
Source organism: Bacteroidales bacterium (assembly GCA_012837345.1). Lineage (GTDB taxonomy): Bacteria > Bacteroidota > Bacteroidia > Bacteroidales > Dysgonomonadaceae > Proteiniphilum. Next base: position 11,480 of record DURL01000183.1, on the reverse strand, counting down.
TTGAAGCCTGACCAGAACATGGTGAACCAGTTAAACCTGGCGGGTGATTCGTTTGTCTCTACTTCCATAATAGCAGTGATGAATGAGGGTGTGATACTTCTCAGGCCTGCCCGATGCCGCCCAGGGGCGGCAGGAAGCCCGGGTCGTTCTGAATGCGGACAGGTCCGTTTTGTTGCTCAAACTTGTCGATGTTGTCTTTCAGTGCATGCAGCAGCCGTTTCGCATGTTCAGGCGTCAGAATGATCCTGGACTTCACTTTGGCTTTCTGCATACCGGGCACGATGCGGATAAAATCGACCACGAACTCCGATGCTGAATGTGAGATGACTGCCAGATTGGAGTAGGTACCCTGTGCAACCTCTTCGCTCAGTTCTATTTGTATCTCGGTATCTTTGTTAAAATTTTCCATTGTGATGCTGTGAATAAGATCCCGTAAAAAAAATGTCCTAAATAAGGTAAACAAAGAAAAATAAATTTTCCTTATCTGCAAAGGAAAAAGGGATAATCTTTCACGATTGATCCCTTTTTGCTGACGGGTTCGATAGTCTCAACAGGTCGATATGCGTGAGACGGACCCTGTGCCTGTTTCGGGTTTACCAATTCAGGTTTCTATAAGGCAGATCGAGTGAGTCAGCCACACTTTTATAAACGACCTCCCCGTCGAGGATATTGAGCCCCTGCCTGAGGTCCTCATAGTGACGACAAGCCTGTTCCCATCCAAGCTCAGCAAGTCTGATCACATAGGGCATCGTGGCATTGGTCAGCGCGCGCGTGGAGGTGATGGGCACCGCACCGGGGATATTGGCTACGCAATAGTGAATGATACCCTCTACTTCATAGATGGGGTTTGTGTGTGTGGTAGGCCGCGTGGTTTCGAAGCAACCACCCTGATCAACCGACACATCAATCATCACCGTGCCGGGAGTCATCACCCTGAGCATCTCGCGGGAGACAAGATGGGGTGCCTTGGCGCCTACGATGAGCGTTGCCCCAATCACCAGGTCAGCGCTCTTCAGTGAATCGGTGATGGTCATCTCGGTGGAGTAGAGCGTCTTGACATTTGCCGGCATCACCTCTGAGAGATAACGAAGACGGTTCAGATTGATATCCAGTATTTTCACGTTTGCCCCCAGGCCTGCTGCCATCAGCGCGGCATTCGAGCCCACAACGCCGGCACCGATAATCATCACCTCGGCCGGCTGCACACCCGGCACACCTCCCAGCAGGATCCCTTTGCCACCCTGCGGCTTCTCCAGGTATTTCGCCCCCTGCTGTACCGAGAGCCTGCCTGCCACTTCGCTCATGGGGGTGAGCAACGGCAGCGCTCTCTGCCGGTCCATCACTGTTTCATAGGCAATGCAGATCGATCTGCTGTCGATCATTGCCTGGGTCAGCTTCTTATCGGAGGCAAAATGGAAATAGGTAAAGACTATCTGGCCCTTACGGATCAACTTGTACTCACTCTCCAGTGGTTCTTTAACCTTCACAATCATATCGGCCAGCGCGTAGACCTCTTCAATGGTCTCCACCAGCTGAGCGCCAGCCAACAGATAGCGTTCATCCGGCAGGTTACTGTTTACACCCGCCTGTTTCTGCACATAGACGGTATGCCCTCTGCGGGTCAGTTCCTTCACGCCGGCGGGAGTCATGGCAACCCTGCCTTCCTGCACTTTGATCTCTTTCGGTATTCCAATAATCATAATAAAAAATGTAAGATATTGACAATAATAATATTAGAAAAGGTGACGCATGGTTGCAGACAGATCCACATTGATTGATGATGGGTAGGTAGCTGACCAGCATTACAAAAATAGAAAGAAAAATAAAAAAAGCAACCGCATAATGCATTTTTATTGTATCTGTTTCTGATGACATCGGGTGTGTCAATAATCATTTTTAATGACTCTTTCAGGAAATTATTTCATTAATTGCAGATAAAATCGTATTTTTGTGATATTATTTTCGATTATAGTCTAAATTAAAACAATTAGCTCATGGTAAGTTATAAAGAATTGGGTCTCGTAAACTCAAAGGAGTTGTTTAAGAAAGCGGTTGATGGAGGTTATGCCCTCCCGGCTTTCAACTTCAACAACATGGAACAGTTGCAGGCCATTGTTTCGGCCTGTGTGGAAACCAAATCGCCCGTGATCCTGCAGGTGTCGAGCGGTGCCCGCAAGTATGCCAATCAGACGCTGTTGCGCTACATGGCACAAGGAGCGGTACAATATGCCAAGGAACTGGGATATGAGATTCCCATTGTCTTGCACCTTGACCATGGTGACAGCTTCGAGCTTTGCAAGGACTGTATTGAGAGTGGTTTCTCCTCGGTAATGATCGACGGTTCACATCTTCCCTACGAAGAGAACATCGCACTCACCAAGAAAGTGGTGGAATATGCCCATCAGCATGATGTGACGGTAGAGGGTGAGCTGGGTGTGCTGGCCGGCATCGAAGATGATGTACAGGCTGAGCACCACACCTATACCGAACCCGATGAAGTGGTCGACTTCGTGTCGCGTACCGGTGTTGACTCACTGGCCATCTCCATCGGCACCTCACACGGTGCTTTCAAATTCACTCCCGATCAGTGCACCCGCAACGAAGAAGGTGTATTGGTACCGCCCCCCTTGCGTTTCGACATCCTTGAGGAGATTGAGAAACGTATTCCCGGGTTCCCCATCGTGCTGCACGGTTCCTCGTCGGTACCGCAGCAGTATGTAGAAACCATCAACAAGTATGGTGGCAAGCTGGATGACTCCATCGGTATCCCCGAAGAGCAGTTGCGCAAGGCTGCCAAGTCAGCCGTCTGCAAGATCAACATCGACTCGGACGGACGTCTGGCGATGACAGCTGCCGTACGCGAGGTGTTCGCCAACAAGCCGGGTGAGTTTGATCCCCGCAAGTACCTGGGACCGGCCCGCGATGAGCTGAAGAAACTCTACATGCATAAGACAGAAAAGGTGTTGGGAAGTGCCGGAAAGGCATAAACCCCTTGATTCCCTATTATTTGAAAAGAGACTGTTCATCCGGACAGTCTCTTTTCTTTTTTGTGGTTTCTCTTAATAGTATGAATGATTACACTCTGTGACTCATCCGGGCCACCTGTTGGTTGAATGCGGTTTCCTCCAGCAGCTCTTCAATGGAGAGATGCATCCGGTAGCGCCAGTAATGCTCGGGGTTGGCCGGGATGTTGATTCGTTCGGCAGAAGCATCGGGATTGCGCAGCTGTGCATCGAGCGACATCCAGTCCTGCCAGGGCAGGATCACCCACATGGCTGATGAACGGAGATGGGCAGTGATGATCTCGTGGCAGAGCGCCGGCGTGCACTCTTGAGGTGCCATTCCCTCATGATGCAACACCTCGTTGTAGTACTGCTGTGTCACCTCCCTGTTTTCAAGCCACCAGCTGCGAATCGGCGACATGTCGTGCGTGGAGGTGGTGCATACCGAATGGTAGGGCAGCCACTCCAGGTTGGTGAAGCGCAGATCGGGATTCTTCGGCATCCGCTCAATCTCCAGGCTCAGCATCTGCAGCTCCTGCATCACGGAAGGGACACAGTCAGGCACCATCCCTAGGTCCTCCCCGCAGACCAGCATTGGGGTGGATGAGATCAATACCGGCAACTTCCTCATTGCCTGCTCCCGCCAGAAATAGTTGTGACGATGATAAAAGAAATCGTTGTACATACGATTGAAAGACTCTTTCACCTGATCATCCAGAAAACGATAAGAATAGGAATATTGGGCTGTGATTCGGGGATGAAAGCGGTTCTGGTCGAACGGGTCTCTTACGAATAGCACCTCAGTGCAGAGTGAATAGAGGCCGTCGCGAAGCCGTACCGACTTCTCATCCTGCATATCTTCAAACAGTTGCTTGATTTTACGTTGGGTATCACAGAAGGGCTTCAGGCAGAAACGCTGCCAACCGGTAACATCCAGATAGCGGCTCTTCACCTCTTCGGCATACTCACCAAAGATATCGGTCAGAAACTGTTCATGGATGAAAGGTTTCACCATACGCTCCTCGTCGAAGGGGATACCCGCACGGTTTATCTCTTCAGGCCAATAAGGAAGTGCGGGACTGAAATGACCCAGCAGCCCCTGCACGGCATGGAGTGGTATCTCCCAGATGCGGAAGAATCCCAGGATATGATCGATGCGATAGGCATCGAAATAGTCCGCCATTTTTCGGAAGCGGTTGATCCACCAGGCGAACCCCTCCTCTTCCATGGCCTGCCAGTTGTACGTGGGGAACCCCCAGTTCTGACCGAAGAAGGAGAAATCATCAGGAGGAGCACCGCTTTGGGTATCCATATTGAACAGGTCGGGTGCGTTCCATGCATCGATGCTGTCACGACTGATCCCGATGGGGATATCGCCCTTCAGGGTAACCCCCCTCTCATGGGCATACTCTTTCACCGATGAGAACTGTTGGTGCAGCAGGTATTGCACGAAATACCAGTATCGCATCTCTTCGGCAGCCTGTGGATCGGTTTCCTGCATCTCTTTCAGTTTCGTCTCGTTGTAGACAGCGTAATGGTTCCACTCCCTGAAGTTGGCAGTGCCAAAACGATCGCGCAGGATAGAGTAACAGGCATAGGGAAACAGCCACGGTCTGTTTTTCTCAAAAAAGGATTCGAAAGAGTCGGAGGAGAGCACCTCCTGCCCTATCTCAAGATAGAGATCCCGTGTGTAGGCTGTCTTAAGCTGCAGCACCTGTTCATAGTCGATCTCCTTCCTGCGGTTAAGGGCGGCAGCCTCTGCCAGGTATTTCCTGCTCTTCTGCTTCTTTTTCAACGGATAATCACTGCACCCGAGATAGATGGGATGGAGTGCATAGATGGAGATGGCGCTGTACGGATAGGAATCCTTCCATGTCTTGGTGGTGGTGGTATCATTTACCGGCAGGAGCTGGATCAGTTGTTGATGGGTCTCCGATGCCCAGTCGATCATCTTGCGCAGATCGGCGAAATCACCAATGCCGAAGCTTTGCTCTGTCTTCAGCGAGAATAGCGGCACAGCGGTACCGGTACCTTTAAAGGTGAAACCGGGATAGCGATAATGGATCGACATCTCCACCGCTACGGTGCCAGCCTGGCGGGCGACGGTGGCATCCAGAACCCTGTTGGCACCTTCTTCCCAGTGCACCACCTCTCCCTTTTTCCGGTCCATGATGATGAACTTGTATTCACTGGTGTCGGGCAACAGGCTTGCATCGAGCAGCAGCTGCCATTCACCGTCGTTCACGCAGGTGAGAGCCACTGCTTTTACGGGATCCCAGCCACCCATCAGTTCACCATCGCCACAAAGAGCCACCACCTGGTTGCGGTCTGCAAAAGGGCATATCACATTCAGTAGCAGTGAGCGAGAGTAATATTTCATCGGGAGCGGTTCCTTGCGATGAAAGAAGATGCTCCCGGTGAAGGCGGACGAGTAGAGGTAAGCATGGTAGGGCTTGTCGTTCCAGTGATCCTGCACAACATATTCTCTTCGGCCTTTGATGACATGCAGACGTCTGTGCTCCCCCCATTCACGCCGGATGGTGCTGTTTCCCTGCCGGATCATGTAATAATAGCGTAGGGTATCGGTAGCCATCATCTTTACAGAGCCACTCCACCTGTCACCATCCAACAGGAGCGGTAACGCCTTCTCCTCATCATACTGACCCAGTTCGGGTGTTGATCCGCAGAGGTATACCTGTTGTCCCCAGGTTGTATGATATTCGAGATTAAATGTGAGTAGTGCCATTCCGATCCTTTTGTTAAGCTCAATGTCAAGGGATGGGATCCCATAGAGATGATCTTAGTATTAAATTGTAGTCCCCGACCACAAATCTACGATGGAAAGGAAGGGAATGAAACGATTGTGATCATTTTTTCGAAAGAAACGTATGCAATCGATTGCGACCGATCAGAAGAGTTCTGTTCAGGTTGAGGGGCTCATTCAGAGAAATATAAGAATCAGCAGCTGAGCCGTGATCACCCTGAGGAACATGGTGAGCGGATAAACCGTGGCGTAGCTCACTGCCGGCACATCATTGCCGGCACTGGCGTTGGCATAGGCCAGCGCGGGAGGGTCGGTCATGCTCCCCGCGATCAATCCCATCAGTGTGAAGAAATTCAGCTTGCAGATCTTGCGACCGATCACGCCGATGATCAACAGTGGCAGCAGGGTGATGATCACCCCGTAACCAACCCAGATATAACCGCCGTTGACCACTGTCTCTACGAAGTTACCGCCGGCACCGAGCCCCACACAGGCGAGGAAGATGGCGATGCCAATCTCGCGCAGCATCAGGTTGGCGCTCATGGTGGTGTAGGTAACCAGCTTGTATCGGGGGCCGAACTTACTGATCAGGATGGCGATGATAAGGGGTCCGCCCGCCAGTCCCAGCTTCACCGGCTGCGGGATACCGGGGATCATGAAGGGTATGCTCCCCACCAGTACACCCAAAGCGATACCGATGAAGATGGAGATCAGGTTCGGTTCACGCAGTCTCTTGAGCGAGTTGCCCAGGAACTTTTCCACGTTGGCGATGGCCTCCTCCGATCCCACCACGGTCACACGGTCGCCCAGCTGGAGGGCCAGGCGTGAGTCGGCGATCAGGTCCACACCGGCACGGTTCACCCTGGTGATGTTGACGCCGAAGAGGTTACGCAGGCGCAGGCTCCCGATGGAGCGGCCGTTGATTGCCGAGCGGGTGATGGAGATCCTGCGGGAAACAAGTTGTGAATCAAGCTTCTTCCACTCCTCCCTGTTCATATCGATCCGCTGTCCTATAAGGGCTTCAATCACATCAATGTTCTTCAGGTTGGAGACCACCAACAGCCTGTCTCCTTCATTCAGCCTTGTCTCCGTTTGTGGGACAACCAGTTGGCCGTTGTGCGCATGTAACACCCTCGATATCACAAACTCCCTGTCGATCAGTTTTTTGATCTCCCGGATGTTTTTCCCCATGATGGCAGGGTTCAGCACGCTCAGGGTGAACATATGCGCTTCGGTCTGCTTCGAGTCGTTCATCTCGTCGAGCTTGCTGTTCTCCTGTGCAAGATTGATACGAAAGAGGGAACGAAACAACAGGAGTGAGAGGATGATGCCCACCACCCCCAGGGGGTAGGCTACAGCATACGCCGTCGCGATGGAAGGGTCTGTGGTGCCGGTAGCATCGGTGAAGGTCTGCTGGGCAGCTCCCAGACCGGGGGTGTTGGTGACCGCCCCGGAGAGAATGCCGACCATGGTGGCGATGGGGAGTCCGGTGATCAGGTGAATGACAACGGTGACGGTTACGCCGAGTAAAACCACGCCCGAGGCCAGCAGATTGAGTGTGATGCCACCCTGTTTAAAGGATGAGAAGAAGCTGGGTCCCACTTGCATGCCGATGGAGAAGATGAAGAGGATCAGTCCGAACTCCTTCAGGAAATGGAGCAGCTCAGGCTCGATATGAAGTCCCAGATGACCCAGGAAAATACCAAAGAAGAGGATCCAGGTGGTTCCCAACGAGATTCCGAAGATCTTGATCTTGCCCAGCAGGAGTCCCACGGCAATCACCAATGCCAATATCAGGATCGAATGGGCAATCCCCGATCCGCTAATCAATTCAATTAACCAATCCATTGTAATAATAACCTAAAGAAAATGTAACAAGCGACAAAGGTACACCTTTTTTTACTTCTTCACAAATGTGGCAGCCACCCATCTCTCCATCTCACTGAAATGGTCGAAAGTGAGACCCAGCTCTTCCGCTCTCGCCCGTATTAACGGGAGATCCTCGACGTAGAATCCGCTCATGATGATGATGCCATCCCTGTTCAGTACAGCATTGTAGCGTGGCAGGTCTTGTAGCAGTATGTTGCGGTTGATGTTTGCAAAGATCACCTCATAGTGCTCCTCTCCCAACAGCTCTGCGCCCCCGCACATTACCCGGATGAGATCGGTGCCATTCCGTTGCACGTTCTCCAGGGCATTGCTGTATGCCCACTCCTCAATATCGATGGCCGTCACCGGCACTGCTCCCTTCATCGCAGCAAGAATGGCCAGCACGGCGGTGCCGCACCCCATGTCGAGCACGCTCTTCTGTGCCAGCTCCATCTGCAGTATCTCGCGCAGGATCAGCCCGGTGGTCTGATGATGGCCGGTACCGAAGGCCATCTTCGGGTCGATCACGATCGAATAGCGGCAGCTGTTCTCACTGTGATGAAATGAGCTGTGAATACAGCAATCATCCCCTATGGTAATGGGTTGAAAATAGTTTTTCTCCCACTCTTCATTCCAGTTCTTATCCTCCATGGTGTGGACACTATAGCTGATGGAGCTCTCCATCGGCATGGCGGTTATCACCTCTTGCAACGCTTCAGGGTTGAAGAGCGGCAACGGGACATAGGCTTCCAATCCCTCATCACTCCGGACAAATGATTCAAATCCAATCTCACCCAGCATCGCGGAAAGGATGTCGGTGACCATCTCGTTGTCAGGGTCGCACCTGAAGAGTATCTGATTGTATTGCATGTTTCTTTTTTGAAGCGCTTTAATGCACCGCAAATGTACGACATTCTTTGCAACGGATAAATGTAAAAATTTTTTATTTCCACATCTCATATGTTTATTAGTGTTACAAAACAGACAAAATTCATTTAGGAGATTGTTACAGGCACTTTTTTTTGTTTACTTTTACCTGCAAAATCGTTCGTTTTCATCTGCCGGGAAGGAAGCTAACCCGCTTACCGGCTTCTGCGGAACGACAAACAACGCACTATACGATTCTGACAATGAACAAGATAACGATATTCATCACTTTCTTTATCCTCCTCTTCCCCACCCTGCTGTTGGCTCAGCAGTCGCCTGCCCGGCAACTGGTAACCGAAGGGATGACGCTGCATGATCAGGGAGAATATGAAAAAGCAATGACCAAATACAGGGAAGCCCTGGCACTCGACCCCGGTTTGATGCAGGCAGTGTATGAGATGTCGCTGACGTCACTCGAACTGAAAGATTATGCCGGTGCAGAGAAGTACAGCCTTGAGGTGATCGAATCGGGGGAGCGGAAGCTGGCACCGGGAGCCTATGCCGTGATGAGTGAGATCCTCCAGAAAACCGATCGGACCGATGAGGCCATCGCACTCCTGCTGGAGGGACTGGAGAAGTATGGGGATGAGTACCTGTTGCATTTTAACCTGGCAATCAACTATTACAAGCAGGGGATGAGTGACAGGGCGTTGCACCACGTAAAAAGAGCGATCGACCTTGACAAAACCTACAGCGGTGCCTTCCTGCTGAATGCCTATCTGCTGAACGACAGCGGTCTCTGGGTACAGAGCATCCTCTCGTTCCAGATGTTCCTGCTGTTGGAGCCTGACAGTGAACGGTCGCGAAACGCGTTCGAGGAGATGCTGCAGACCATGTGGATCAAAAAAAGTGAAGAGCCGGTGGAACGCTCCTTCATCCAGCAACAGATGATGCGTAACAGACCTGCAGAAGCAATTAAGAACGACAAAACGCCACCACTCACTCCCGAGGATAACCTTGATCGGAGTCTTGTCTACAAGGCGATCACCACCACGCTCGATTCGTTACAGACACCTGACTCACTGCAGGTCACCGACTCACTGCAGGTCGCCGGCTCCGTAACTGATCCCTTCCTGTTGTTCACAGCTGTGAACCGCGCAATCATGAAGGTGCTGGAAGCAGAGAGTGTGGGCCCGAAAGAGGGGATCCTCTGGACCTATTACATACCTTTCTTCACCCATATCGAACAGTCAGACTACTACGAAACCTTCTGCCGTTACATCAGTGTCTCCTATTACCCCGGTTCATTGGAATGGTGGCAACAAAACAGCGAAGCAGCTCAGAATTTCGTGCGATGGTTCGAAAATGGGGATGTGAACTGAGTCTGTAGCAAAAAATTCGTACCTTTGCCCTGAATAGCACACCTATGGAATTGAACAACGAGGAAATCCTGCTGGAAGCCTTACGCGATCCGCATACCGCCAGACAAGGGTTTGCCAGGCTGGTATCCGCATACAGCGAACGCCTCTACTGGCAGATCCGCAAGATGGTGCTATCGCACGACGATGCCAACGACATCCTCCAGGATGTTTTTCTGAAAGCATGGTCCAACCTGGAGAACTTCAGGGGTGATGCCAAGCTCACCACCTGGTTATACCGTATTGCCATCAACGAAAGCATCACTTTTCTGAACAGGAAGAAAAGCCAGCACAATGTCTCCATTGATGCCGACGACTCCTATCTGATCAACATGCTGGAAAGTGATCACTATTTCGACGGCGATGAGGCAGCCCTACGGCTGCAACATGCCATTCTCACGCTTCCCGAGAAACAACGTCTCGTTTTCCAGATGAAATATTTTGATGAGATGAAATATGATGAGATGTCGGATATCCTGGGTACCTCTGTAGGAGCGTTGAAGGCATCCTATCATCATGCAGTGAAAAAAATTGAAAAGTTTTTGGGTGATGAGAATTAAACCTTTTACTGGTCATGGCGTCTATTCATCAGTAGAGTCCAGCATGGGTAGATCTGTAAGAAGCATGAACATCAATATATCAACCGTATGAAATCTCATTTCAACAAATTAGAAGAAATAGATCGCTCCCGAAATCCATTTAAAGTCCCTGACAACTATTTCGCCCGATTTAATGAAGAGATGATGAGTCGTCTTCCGGAAAAAGAGATCGTTCCACCCCGAACGGTTCCTCTCTGGGAAAAGGTGAAGCCCTGGGTTTATATGGCAGCGATGTTCGCCGGTCTATACATCACCATTCAGTTCCTGACCCGGCAACCCGACAACGGGAGCATCGCCTCCCGTCAGCCGGTAGTGCAACAGCCTGCCGGAAACAACGTACAGACGGAAGGCTATTGGTCCACGGTGCAGGTATCTGAAGAGGAGTTCTATCAGTACCTTGAGGAGCAGCTGGCGGAAGAGGGTTATTTTGATTATATGTATGATCACTATTATTTGAACTGAATGCTTCATCCAACTCATTAATAGAAGAGAAAGACTATGAAAAAAAATATATTTCTGTTGATTTGTCTGATCCTGTTATCGCTGCCTGTGCTGACACTGACAGCGCAAAACAGAAGGATGGATATGGCAGATTACGAAAAGCGCAAGAAAGAGTTTGTACTGAAAGAGGCAGGGCTCAGCAAGGAGGAGGCGGACAGGTATTTTCCGCTGACCAACGAACTGACGAAAAAGAAGTTCGAGCTGCATCGCCGGCACAGGGAGAAGGTGGAGCGCATCAAGGAGAACAGCAACATCTCGGAGGCGGAGTACAGAAAGATGCTGGAAGAAGATGTAGACATGAAAATGAAAGAGGCGGCACTGGAGAAGGAGTATTCCGGCAAGTTTGAAAAGGTGCTGGCCCCGGAGAAGCTGTACAGGGCACAGCAGGCCGAGAAGCGATTCATACAGAATGAGGTTACCAGGTTCAGGAGCAACCGCGACAATAACCGAAACCGATAAG
>DURL01000182.1 GCA_012837345.1 Bacteroidales bacterium | reverse complement strand
GAAAAACAGGTATTACTCTTTACCGAAGACGGAATTGTGGAATCCTATTCCAATGGGGTAGCATCCTCAACTTTAAAAGGTAGAAATCAGCTAAAAGAAGCATTTACAGCTTTCTTGTCGAGTTTCCATACTGTTTACCATCAAAACAGTCAACAAACTATAGATTTACGAGGTAATAAAGCTACTGCAACTTCCTACTGTCGTGTGATTCTTGTTGGTGAGCAGGAAGGTAAGCAGGTGAAAACAACTCTTTATACAATTTATACCGATGAATTTGAAAAGATTGACAACAAATGGCTTATAAAACATCGGAAATCAAATTTCGTATGGAGAGAGGTTGAAGAAGTAAAATAAGCAAACTCACACCATCCCTTCAATTAATCAGTTCTTTTTGCATCCTGGAATCAATACTGTATCTTTGTTCACGGGTCTGTTGACTCATGAATGCACTTTAGTACCAATTCAATAGACGAGAAACACGATGAACAAGACAATCATTTGCTTTCTGTTGGGGGTTTATAGCGTGACAATGTTCACCTCACTAAGAGGTCAGGAGTTTACATTGGGCGCATCCGGTTACTTCCGGAACAAAGGGGTGGAAGTGATGGCTTACGATGATATCTACCCCGAGGGACATCAGGGTGGCGTTTCGCTCATCATGCATGGCAACCGGGTGGCGACGAATGGTGATATCCGTCTGGAACCAACGCCGGGACAATGGCAACCCGTCCCCAGACAAAACAGGCGGGATGCTGATATGAATGCCAATACCATCACCGCCTGGCTGACCTTTCCCGATTCGTCCCGTCATATGACCGGGTTCAATCCCATGATATACCCCGATCTCACGTTTCACTACAAGGTAAATGTGCGGGGTGAAGGCTCAGCCGTTATAGTGACGGTCGATCTTGACCGTCCCGTGCCGGAGGAGTTCCTCGGTAAGGTAGGTTTCAACCTGGAGCTGTTCCCCGGCACACTCTTCGGTAAACCATGGATCATGGATGGGCAGACAGGGATCTTCCCCCAACAGCCCAACGGCCCCACCCGACTGGAGTCCTCCAATCATGCCCATCGGGGTGAGTTCAATCCCGGAGGTAAAGCTTCGGTGGAGCTGCTAAGTGGAACCGGATACAGTCCCATCATCGCCGACGACATCGTCTCGGAGCCTTACGCCGTGGGAAAGCGATTCACGGTTCGTCCCGAGGATCCCTACAACCGATTCACCATCGAGTCGAAGGGTGCTGACTTGAAACTATACGATGGCCGCATGAACCATAATAACGGATGGTTCGTCCTCCGCAGCGAGGTGCCTGCCGGAAGGGCCAGAGGTGCCATTGAGTGGGTGATCACTCCCAATATGGTCGACGACTGGCTCTATGAGCCGGTGATTCAGACATCGCAGATAGGGTATCACCCCGATCAGCCAAAAGTGGCTGTGATTGAACTGGACAACAGAGATACAAAGCGTCAGATGCCGGTGCTCTATCAGATCACGGAGGAGGGCAGAAAAAAGGTACTGACCAACGAGGGATCTGAATGGGGCAAATTCCTGCGATACAACTACTTGAAATTTGACTTCTCAGCGGTGAAAGAGGAAGGGCTCTACCAGGTCAGCTATGGCAATTCCCGCTCATCTGTGTTCCGCATAGCAGATGAGGTATACGATCGGGGTGTATGGCAACCTGTTCTGGAATATTTTCTTCCCGTACAGATGTGCCACGTGCGAGTGAACGAGAAGTACCGGGTGTGGCATGATTTCTGTCACATGGACGATGCACGGATGGCACCGGTCGATCTGAATCACATCGACGGCTACGCACAGGGTTCCTCTACCCTGACAAGATTCAACCCTGGTGATCCGGTACCGGGATTGCATATCGGCGGCTGGCACGATGCGGGGGACTTCGACCTGCGCGTGGAATCGCAGGCCGGTGAGACCTATATCCTGGCACTCGCCTACGAGGCGTTCGGCAACGATTATGATGCCACCGCCATCGACCAGTCCTCCCGTGTGGTTGAGATCCACCAGCCGGACGGCAAGGCTGACATGCTGCAGCAAATAGAAAATGGCGCACTGACCGTGGTGGGCGGATACCGCGCTTTGGGCCGATTGTATAGGGGTATCATCTGCAACGACCTTCGTCAGTACGTGATGCTGGGCGATGCTGGTGCGATGACCGACAACAACCCCGGGAACAGAGATGATCGCTGGGTCTTCACCGAAGAGAACCCCGTGCGTGAGCTGACCACTGCCGCTCAGCTGGCAGCCGCATCACGTGTGTTGAAAGGTTTCAACGATACCCTGAGCGTGCAGGCGCTGGATGTTGCCCGTGAACTGTTTGATATCACAAACGAAACGGAATTCTCAAAATCGGCTAAAGTGCATGCGGCAGTGGAGCTCTATCTCACCACAGGTGAGGACCAGTACAGAGAATACCTGCTGCAGGAGACGGGATATATCACCCAAAATATTGGAAGGGTAGGCTGGTTCCTGGGGCGTGCCGAGAAAAAGATGAACGATACAGGGTTCACCAAAGCGGTACGAGATGCCCTGCCGGGCTTCCGCGACCAGCTGGATAAACAAGGAGCGGAGACACCCTACGGCGTTCCCTATCGTCCCAATATCTGGGGTGCCGGATGGGATATCCAGCGTTTTGGTTATACCCACTACTTCCTGCACACCGCCTATCCCGACCTGTTCGGCCCGGAGTACATCTACAATGCCCTCAACTTCATTCTGGGATGTCATCCCGGCTCCAACACCGCCTCCTTCGCCTCCGGAGTGGGTGCCGTCTCCGCCACGGTGGGGTATGGATTGAACCGTGCGGACTGGTCCTATATCCCCGGAGGTGTTGTTTCCGGTACGGCATTGATTCGTCCGGACTTCCCGGAACTGCTTGAATTCCCTTTCCTGTGGCAACAGGTTGAGTATGTGATGGGTGGGGGCTCCTCCCACTACATGTTCCTGGTGCTGGCAACACAACAGCTGCTGTCAGACCGGTAATAAGTTCTTTTTAGAATTATCAGATATGAAGCGGATAGTAATTTTTCTGATCCTTACATTTGTTGTGATTGCCATGCATGCCATCCCTTATAAACACATCAAGACAGCGGTTTATTGCCGCGCATATGAAGTGGAGAAGATGATTCAACCCGGATGGCTTGAGTCGGTATGGGATACATTATCTCATCAGGTACACATCGACAAAGTCTACCTGGAGACACATCGGGACCTGTTGATGGTGGATGACGCTACCCTGGAATATGCCAAAAAGTTTTTTCAGGACAGGGGCGTGATTGTTGCCGGCGGCATCACCTATACCGTTGATGAAAGCAACAATTTTCAGACATTCTGTTACAGTAATCCTGCAGACAGGAAGAAGGTGCAGGAGATTGCAGAGCATACTGCCAGACATTTCGATGAGTTCATACTGGATGACTTCTTCTTCACAAGTTGTAAATGCAATTTGTGCATCGAAGCCAAAGGCGACAGAAGCTGGACCGACTTCCGCCTGGAGCTGATGAGGAATGCCGCAGTGGATCTGGTGATCAATCCGGCAAAGAAAGTCAATCCGGACGTTGAAGTCATCATCAAGTATCCCAACTGGTATGAACATTTTCAGGGCTTGGGATTTGATCTCGAAGCGGAGCCTCCTCTTTTCGACGGCATCTATACCGGTACCGAAACCAGGGATCGCTCAGCCAACCAGCATCTGCAGCAGTACCTGGGATATACAGTCATCAGGTACTACGAGAATCTGAAACCGGGTGGCAATCGTGGCGGATGGGTTGACACCGGAGGTCTGAGATACATGGATCGGTTTGCAGAGCAATTGTGGATCACCCTTTTTGCCAAAGCACGCGAGATTACCCTGTTTGATATTCGCCAGATGGATTGGCCTATTCGTGAGGCATTGCGTGCTGACTGGAAAGGTGTTTTTGATTTTGATGAGATGTTGTGCCCGATCCAAATCGGTGAAGGGAAACCATTTGTTCCCAACAAAATGTCCCGTGCGGCAGGATATTCGTTCGAACTGGTGGACAATCTGCTTGGCAATTTGGGAAACCCTGTCGGTGTGAAAAGTTACAAACCGTTCCATTCAGTGGGAGAAGATTTCCTGCAAAACTACATCGGGATGATTGGTATACCCATTGAGATCGTACCCGCGTTTCCAGTAGATGAACCGGTCGTATTGCTTACCGAGACAGCCTCGTTTGATCCTGATATCGTAACAAAGATCAAATCTCAGCTCGATCATGGTTGCGATGTTGTGGTAACCTCCGGATTCTACAAAGCAATGCAAGGCAGAGGAATTGAGTCGATTGTTGAGTTGCGTGTAACCGATAGAAAGGCGAATGTGCAAGATTTTGTTGTAGGCTTCGGTCAACCTTCTAGTTCTCAATCGGAGATGCTGATTCCGCAGATCAACTATCTGACCAACGACTCATGGGAGATCATTTCTGCTCTTGATGATACCAACGGATGGCCTCTGCTTCATTCAGCCGGTTATGGGAAGGGACGTTTTTTCGTCTGGACAATGCCGGATAACTTTGTTGATCTGTATCAACTGCCCCCACCTGTCCTGAATCGCTTGCGCGAGACCGTTGCCGGCAATTTGAACGTGCGCATTGAAGGACCCGGGGAAGTGAGCCTTTTCGTGTATGACAACGATACATTTGTTGTGCAGTCGTTCCTGGATGAGGAGGTTACCATTCATGTGCTGTCAGATGAAAAAACAGCGTTGATTACAGATATCGATCGTGGTGAAACAATTGAGGGTGAATTAAGAAAAGCATTTGCTTTCGGGAATCGCACGTATGGTGATGATGTCATGGTATTTGAGGTGAAAATCAAACCTCATTCATTCAGAGGATTCCGGTTTTAAGCACCGAAACAAAAAAAGGCTTTTACAATATTTTCCAACCGGATAGCACGATATTCATCTGCAATAACCAACCTACTTAAAAAAAAACACCTACCCGCAAATGCAGATAAGTGTTTAATTTTCAGTGTCGGGGTGGCGGGATTCGAACTCGCGACCCCCTGCTCCCAAAGCAGGTGCGCTAACCGGACTGCGCTACACCCCGATTGATCTTCTTCTCAAAAGACGGGCGCAAAGATAAGATTATTTTTGTTGTGAATCAAAACATCTCTGCTTTTTTTATCACTCCATCCATTTAACATAAGAATTGTGTACCTTTGCTGATCGATAATTGAACGTAACGCAACAGATATCATTTATGTACAGAAACAGCACGTGCGGCGAGCTGCGGCTGGCCGACGCAAACAGGGAAGTGACTTTGTCAGGATGGGTTTCTCATATCCGCAAGATGGGAGGGATGACCTTCATCGACCTGCGCGACCGCTACGGCATCACACAGCTCTCCTTCAACCAGGAGGTGGATGCCTCTCTCTGTGAACAAGCCAACAAACTGGGACGCGAATGGGTGATACAGGTGACCGGCAAGGTGCAGGAGCGATCCAGCAAGAACACCCACATCCCCACCGGTGAGATTGAGATCATCGCCTCCTCACTCAGAGTGCTCAACGCCTCCAAGACCCCTCCCTTCACCATCGAGACGGAGACCGACGGTGGCGATGAGCTGCGAATGAAGTACCGCTACCTTGACCTGCGCCGCAATGTGGTGCGTCAGAACCTGGAGCTGCGCCACAAGATGGCGTTCGAGACACGTCGCTACCTCGACGAACGGGCCTTCCTGGAGGTGGAGACACCGGTGCTGATCGGCTCAACACCCGAGGGAGCACGCGACTTCATCGTGCCCTCCCGCATGAACCAGGGCGAGTTCTACGCCCTGCCACAGTCACCCCAGCTCTTCAAGCAGCTGCTGATGGTCTCCGGCTTCGACCGCTACTTCCAGATCGTGAAATGCTTCCGTGATGAGGATCTTCGGGCGGACCGTCAGCCGGAGTTCACACAGATCGACTGCGAGATGTCGTTCGTGGACCAGGAGGATGTGCTTTCCACCTTCGAGGGACTCACAAAGCATCTCTTCCTCACCATCAAGGGGATCGAGATCCCCGACTTCCCACGCATCAGCTACGCAGACGCCATGCGCCTCTACGGCTCCGACAAGCCGGATACCCGCTTCGGCATGACCTTCAACGAGATGAAGGAGCTCACCACGGGGCATGACTTCGGGGTGTTCGACGCAGCGGAATACGTAGGTGCCATCTGCGCCGAAGGATGTGCCAGCTATACCCGCAAGCAGCTGGATGAGCTGACCTACTTCGTGAAACGGCCCCAGGTGGGCGCCAAAGGACTGATCTACCTCCGCTACAACGAGGATGGCTCGCTTAAATCGTCGGTCGACAAGTTCTTCAGTGAGGAAGATCTGAAAAAGTGGGCCGAACGCTCTAACGCCAAACCGGGTGACCTGATCCTGGTGATGGCCGGCGAGACGGAGAAGACACAGAAACAGCTCTCCGAGCTCCGCCTCGAGATGGGCTCACGTCTGGGCCTGCGCGACAAAAATAACTACCGCTGCCTCTGGGTGGTGGACTTCCCCCTCCTGGAGAAGGACGAAGAGCTGAACCGCTTCTTCGCGAAGCACCACCCCTTCACCTCCCCCAAACCGGAGGATATCCCCCTGCTCGACAGTGACCCCGCAGCCGTACGCGCAAACGCTTACGACCTGGTAATCAACGGCGTGGAGGTCGGCGGCGGATCGATTCGTATCCATGACAGCAACCTGCAGAAGAAGATGTTCTCCGTGCTTGGCTTCACTGAGGAGAAGGCACAAGAGCAGTTCGGGTTCCTGATGAACGCTTTCCAGTACGGGGCCCCACCCCATGGCGGTATCGCCTTCGGCCTGGACCGCTTTGTATCGATCTTCGCGGGACTCGACAGCATCCGCGATTGCATCGCCTTCCCCAAAAACAACGCCGGCCGCGACGTGATGATCGACGCTCCCTCACGTGTGGAGCTGGAACAGCTCGATGAGCTGGGCATCATGCTTAAGCCGGTGAAGAAGGAGTGACAGGGGATGAGAGCCGGAGTGATTGTGGCTCTCTGCCGTAAACCAAAAAAAAGCTGCCCGCGGGCAGCTTTTTTTGATGGATATAGAAGAGCGTCAGAGGGTGTAACCCTCGCTGTAGCTCTTGTTGAACAATCGGTGGCCATCAGCTTCGGCATCATCTACAAACTTCTCGGCAGCGGGATCCCACTTGATGGGCCGCCCCAAATCGTAAGCAATGTTACCCAACGTGCAAACGGTGCAGGAACGATGGCCTATCTCTACAGGCACCACCGGGTCGCTCTTTGTCTTCACTGCGTTGATGAAGTTCTCCAGGTGCGGGATCTTGGTTTCATAGGCTCCTTCGGCTGCTTCCGTTGCCGGCGGCAGCAGGCTCTCATCGGATGCGAGGAAATGCTCACGGGAGATCTCGATCCACCCCTTGTCGCCCCAGAACTTCACACCCTTGGTCTGCTGTTCATTGAACGGCTCTTCGGTCATCACCACCCCATTGGCATACTTGTAGGTGAGATACTTGGTATCCTGATAGCCGGCAGGGATGATCTCCACGGGACCACTCTCATCCATACCCAGTCCCCACTGTGCGATGT
>DURL01000181.1 GCA_012837345.1 Bacteroidales bacterium | reverse complement strand
CCCTGCCGGGACAAACCATCACCACCCGGATGTGGTCGTCATGATACTCCGCCTGCAACGTCTCAAAGAAGCCGTAGAGTGCGAACTTGGAAGCGGCGTAGGCTGAGCGCAGCGGGAAGCCGAAACGGCCGGCGATGCTGCTGGTGACGGCGATCGTGCCGCCACCCTGTGCGATCATCGATGGCAGCAGGCGTCGCGCAATCATCGTCGGTGCAAAGAAGTTGAGGGTCATGATTTTCTGATCTACCTCCGGCGAGGTCTCCAGCACCTTCGTCCGCTGGCTGATGCCGGCGTTGAGGAAGGCGATATCGATCCTGCCGAAGAGTGCCAGCGCCCTGTCGGTCACCGCATCGAGGGTGCCCAGCTTTGAGAGGTCACAGGGAAGGATCGCACAGCGGGCACCCAGGCTGATGCACTTTCGTTGCACCTGAGCCAACCGCTCCTCACGGGTGGCGGAGAGGATGAGGCTGGCCTGCTCCTGCGCGAACCGGTAGGCGGTCGCCTCCCCGATACCGGAGGAGGCTCCCGTGATCCATATGATGGGTTTGGTTGACATATTCTTAAGCTCTCAGCATTCAGCAATCAGCTATTAAAGTAGGGAACCTGTTAACGAACAAATGTAAGAACCCAATAACATATATGCCTATTCCAGCACTTCGTTCCAGAGTTGAGTTCGGTAGTCTTCGATGGAGTGGGGGGCACACTCCTCCACGTTGCTCACGTTGTGTGAGGTGTAGATCATCTGCTCCAGGAAGAGCGGGGCACGGTTGGGTCCCTCGCCGATATTGATCAGCACCGTCTCCCCATCCCTGATCAGGTTTTTCTGCAGGGCGATGAAGAAGCCGGCCAGGCAGACCGCTGAGGCGGGACCGGGGATCACCTTCTGCTCGTAGGCGGTGAGCTTGCCCACCGCCACCAGCTTCTCTTCTCTCATACGGAGGAAGGTGCCACCGGACTGTTTCACCAGCTTGGCGATGAGGGGATAGCTGGCGGGGTTACCGGTGGCCAGCGTGGGTACCTCCGTGGCCGGGTTGTCGATCACCGGGTACTCCTTCTCGAAACCCTCGGGGAAGCCGTTGGCTTCCGCCTGCTCCCACGCCTGCACCATCGGATCGCAGCCGTCGCTCTGCACCAGCAGGAAGCGGGGGTTCTTCAATTCGGGATAGAGATGGCTGATCTCGCGGATCCCCTTGTCGATGGCGATGGGACCGGTACCGCCGCTCACCGCCTGGATATATACATCGGGGAACTGCTCCATCTGGCGCAGCCACTCGAACACCATCGTCTTCTTCGCCTCCACCCGTATCGGGTCGATGTTGCCGGTCGACATGGGGATGCCGTGTATCTTCGCATAGCCGGTAGCGATCTCCTTCGCCTTCGCATAGTCACCCTTCACCCGGAAGACCTGTTGTCCGTAGGAGCTGATGGTTGCCTCGGAGGTCTTGATGGCATCCTCCGGCATGAAGACCGAGCAGTTCACCTTCGCCATGGAGAGGTATTTGGCGTAGGCCGTTGCCGAATTGCCGGTGGAGGCGATGCAGTATTGCTTGATGCCCAGCTCATTGAAGAGGCTGGCGGCCATCGATGCCGCCGGGTCTTTGAAGGTGCCAGTGCCGCCGTTCAGGTCGTTGCGGTAGACATGTACCTTGATCTCCAGACCATACTTCTCTTTGGCAAACGCCTCGAGGAAGCTCCATCGCTCCACCGGCACCGCTCCCTCGTTGCGGGAGATGATGTGACGCCGCCGCAAGAGCGGCAGGAAGGGGAAGTAGTGCCAGAAGCTGTCGGGCTTCCGTTTGATGATGCGTGCCAGCCGTTGGTAACGACGGTTGTACCACACCTCGGAGTGTCTGCTGCCGCAGGCGGGACATTGCTGTCCCTGCTCGAACCAGGTCCAGAAGTTGGGGGTCACATGACCACACTGCGTGCACTGCAGGCGATACTTGTGCTGTATCTTGACTCTTAGCATCTGCTGATTTTTTCAGTGAGGAAGCAGGTTCCTCCGGTTGGAAATTTATGCGTTCACCGACATGGTGCGCATCTCGTCCGACTGATACTTGCCATCCGCCAGGTTCTGCTTGATCTCTTTGAACACCTCGATGGTGCGTTCCACCTCTGCCAGCGTGTGCGAGGCGGTGGGGATCAGACGCAGCATCAGCACTCCTTTCGGTACTACCGGGTAGACCACGATGGAGCAGAAGATGCCATGGTTCTCGCGCAGGTCGATCACGATATTGGTCCCCTCCGGAACGGAACCGCTGAAGTAGACCGGTGTCACCGGCGATGCGGTGTTGCCGATGTTGAAACCTTCGGCTACCAGTCCCTCCTGCAGGGCTCTGGCCACCTTCCAGAGGTTCTCTTTCAGTGCTGGTTGCGATTGCAGGATCTCGAGACGCTTCAGGGCACCGATCACCATGGGCATGGGGAGCGACTTGGCGAAGATCTGCGACCGCATGTTGTACTTCAGTGAGTCGATGATCGCCTTCCCGGAGGCGACAAAGGCACCGATGCCGGCCATCGACTTGGCGAAGGTGCCGAAGTAGATGTCCACCTCATCCATCAGCCCGAAGTGCTCACTGGCACCCGCACCGGTATCACCCATGGTGCCGAAGCCGTGCGCATCGTCTATCATCAGGCGGAAGCTGTACTTCTCCCGCAGCTTCACGATCCCCGGCAGGTTGCCCAGGTCGCCCGACATGCCGAACACCCCTTCGGTGATCACCAGCACGCCACCACCATTCTCTTCGGCTTTCTTCGTGGCGAAACCGAGCATCTTCTCACACCGTTCCATGTCGTTGTGCGGGAAGACGAAGCTCTTGCCGCCCTTGGCCTTGTGGAGGAAGATGCCATCCATGATACAGGCGTGCGACTCGGAGTCGTAGACGATCACATCGTTGCGCGACACCAGCGAGTCGATGATGGAGACCATCCCCTGATAGCCGTAGTTGAGCAGGTAAGCTGCCTCCTTCTTCTCAAAGCGGGCCAGCTTCTCTTCCAGCTCACGGTGGTATCTGGTCTGTCCCGACATCATGCGGGCTCCCATGGGATAGGCCATGCCCCACTGGGCGGCAGCCTCGGCGTCAGCCTTCCGTACCTCGGGATGGTTGGCCAGTCCCAGGTAGTTGTTCAGGCTCCAGGTGATCATCTCGCGTCCCATGAAACGCATGCGGGGACCGATCTCTCCTTCCAGCTCGGGGAAGGCGAAGTATCCGTCCGCCTTCTGGCGGTATTGTTCCAGCGGGCCGCTGACACTCTTCAGCCGATCAAAAATATCTGTCATAGTCTCTGAATCTATAAATATACGTATATGATTTTGGTTGATTCTCGTCACAAACAAAGAACGTCACTTTTTTTAGCAGTATAAAAAGCGACAGGTCTGATCATGATTCTCTCTGTGGTTGTTTGATTTCGGTGAACTCCACATCCTCTGCCTCGCTCTTCTCGAAAGTTTTCTTCTGATACTCGATGATGCGATCTTCCTGTGTCTCGGGCTCCCGTGGTTGTCGCTGGGATGACTGACGGCCAGCAGCGGATTGTCCGTTTCGTTTGCCCGTAAGGAATGCCACAAATCCTTTCATCAGAAGATAGGCGGCTACAAAAAAAAGGAGAAATTTGATTAGAAATCCCATAATATGATGTTGATTAATTGCTCTATGATGTAAAGATACGAATTTCGGTTGTTCTCATCCCCCGCTTTGTATTATTTAACGGTTTGTAATCCCAAAGCAGAAAAGGAGTAAATCTGCGGAGGATGAACCCTTATCTCTTTGTTTGTCTTTTGATTAGCGTCAATAACAACGACAGTGCGATGTAGGTAAGGATTGACCAGGCGATACCGGTGATGCCCCATACTGCAATCAAAGCAGCAGATAACAGCAGAAGTGTGAGTTGCGGTCTGTTCCCTTTCAATTGGAGTGATTTGATTTTGAGTGAGAACATAGGGAACTCGCTCACCATCAGAAGGGAGAGGATGACAATCAACGACAGCGTCAGGTAGAGGAATGATCCCTCTTGCGGTGCCAGATGATCCATGCCGTAGCAGTAACTGATCCAGAAGAGGGCGTTGGCCGGTGTGGGAAGCCCCAGGAATGAGCTGGTCTGACGTTCGTCGAGGTTGAATTTCGCCAGACGGTAAGCGGAGAACAATGGGATCAGAAAAGCGAGGTAGGGGATCAACGCTGCACCCCACTGCCCGGCAAGAGCTGGCATCTGCAGAGAATCACGCATCAGTATGTAGACCGCTGTTGCCGGCGCCACGCCGAAGCTCACCACATCAGCCAGTGAGTCCAACTCTTTGCCGATGTTCGAGTAGGCCTTGAACAAACGTGCTGCCATGCCGTCGAGAAAATCGAACAGCGCTGCAGCCGACACCCAAAGGACCACTGCCGTGAACTCTCCCCGGAAAGCCATGGTGATGGCAATACAGCCCGAGAGCAGGTTGAGCAGTGTGATCATGTTGGGTACATGCTTCCTCATCAAGACTCTGTTTTTGTTTGTTTGTTGAGTCGTGCCAGAAAGGTGACGTTGGCACGTACCTCCTCACCCATGGTGACCAGGATCTCACTGTCTACAGGCAGGAAGATATCCATTCTGGAGCCGAGCTTGATGAAACCCAGAGGTGAACCAATATGGAGCTCGTCACCCTCCTTCACGTAGGTGACGATGCGTCGTGCCACGGCACCTGCGATCTGTTTGGTAAGGATGGTGCCATGCTCGGGTGTCTCGATCACGATGTTGCTATGTTCGTTTTCGTGGCTCGACTTGGGGAGGTAGGCACGGTAAAAATTACCCTCCACATGTGAATAGTGTGTGATTCTCCCGCTGACAGGGACCCAGTTGGAGTGGGCGTTGAAGAGCGACATGAAGATGGATACCTGTATCCGCTCCTCCTGTAGGAAATCTTTCTCGAAGACCTTCTCAATGGCCACGATGCGCCCATCGGTGGGGGCATTCACCAGTCCGTGCAGATCACCCTTATAGGTTCGCTCCGGCTGCTTGTAGAAATTGAGTGCCGTGGCGAAGAACGCGATGGAGACGCCAAAAAGCAACACCGTGAAGAGGGTGTCGGGAAGCAACACGAACGATGGGATGTTAATCAGCACCAATACAATGAATATACGTATCAGGGGAGCCTTGCCCTCATTGTGAATCTGAATCTTCATCATTCTCTAGTTTACATCGAAATAACGTTTCTGAAAGCTCGAATCAACAGAGTGCCCTTCGGGAAGAGTCCTATAGAGACTGTCTGATTTTCTTTCAATCTCTTCACGATACCTCTTCGGGACATACTCCTCCCAGAAGTGGCTGTTCAGGTGGGGGACAATAGCCGGCACCACTGCCTCTACACGTGGGTAGAAAAAGGACTCTTGTTTGATCTTCGGGCTGATCACTGTCTCGTGGCGATCCAACAGCAACACCAGGTTAAGCAGGATGCTCAGGAAGAGCATCATGGTGCCGATGGCGATCACTGCTCCGGCTAGCCGGTTGAGAAAGCTGAGCAGTACCACGTCGATGAATTTCTGCAGCAGTTTGCCCAGCAATGTCAGCACCACGGCGATGACAGCAAACGCCAGGATGAAGGAGAAGACACGAGCCGCCTCGGCTGAGAGGTTGACCCATCCTTTGAGATGGGGAAGGATCTCTTCTGCCACCCTGCCGCCGAAGATGGCGGAGAGCACCAGGATGGCCAAGCCCACCAGCTGCATGATCAGTCCCTTGCGGTAGCCGTTGATCACCGCGATGAGCAACAGAATGGCCACGGTGAGATCGAACCAGTTTGTCATAGCTTTTCCAGTTTGATTTGTCGGGCATCAATCTCCTCTTGCAGGAAGAGTGATGCCAGTTGGTTAAACTTATCGGGAGCGTCGGTGGTGTAATACCTTACCGTGCCTCCTTTGGTACACTTCGCATCCATCTCCGGATGACGGGAGAGATAATCTTCCAGGCTCTCGGCTACGTAGCTGCCCTGTGATAACACTCTGGTTCCGGCGGGCAGATGGTGCCTGATCTTATCCAGCAACAGGGGGTAGTGGGTGCAGCCCAGTATGATGGTGTCGATCAGAGGGTCTTTGGCTTTCAGCTGCTTCAGATGCTGCCGTACGAAGTAGTCGGCGCCAGGCTTGTCATGCTCCCTGTTCTCTACCAGTGGTACCCACATGGGACAGGCTTCACCGGTGACGGTGAGCTGAGGATGCTGCTTGCTGATCTCGATCTCGTAGGAGCGCGACTGGATGGTACCCTCTGTGCCCAACACCCCTACATGTCCGGATCGGGTGAGCTCAGCCACTCGTTCTGTGGTGGGGCGTATCACGCCCAGCACCCTGCGACCCGGGTCGATCACCGGGAGGTCACGCTGTTGTATGGTACGCAGCGCCTTGGCAGAGGCGGTATTGCAGGCGAGGATCACCAGGTGACATCCGCGGGAGAAGAACCACTCCACCGCTTCGAGCGTGAAGCGGTAGACACTGTCGAACGAACGGCTGCCATAGGGTGCACGGGCGTTATCGCCCAGGTAGAGGTAGTCATATTGTGGCATCAACGTTTTGATGGCCGACAGGACGGTCAGCCCGCCGTAACCCGAATCAAAAACGCCGATGGCACCGGCCGCCGTTGGTTGCATCACTCTTTACATAAAAAATGTTACTCTTTGATGCCCAGTTTCTCTTTCACCAGGGGATTGGCATCGGTTGCCTCGGGGGAGACAAATGCGATACCCGAATCTGCCAGGTCGTAAATCACCGTGAATCGATTTTCTACGCCCACAGCATGGATTGCTTCCCGTATCTTTTGGCGCAACGGTTGGAGCATCTCCTTTTCCTGATTTTCAATATCTTGTTGTGCCAGCTCCATGAATTGTTGTATTCTGTTCTCCAGCTCTGTCAGCTCCTGCATCCTGCGAAGCTTGATGTTTTCTGCAAGGGAGGACTGGTAGGTGATGTAATCGGAGTACTTCTTGTTGTATTCGTTCTGCATCAGCTCCAGTTCTTTCCTGTAGTTGTCACTAAGCGTGAGCAGTAGCTCTGTGGCCTGTTCCTTTTCGGGAATAGTATTCAACAGTGTCTCACTGTTCACATAGGCCACGTGGATTGTCTGTTGTGCATAAGCAGCCGTGCCGGAAAGCAACAGACATGCTGCAAACATGATCAAAATTTTCTTCGTCATAATCATCCCTTTTTTTCCATCCCTGTGTGTTGCGGCCGCATCTGCCTGAGTTAGACAGATGCAGCCGCTTTCAGGGTAGGAATTAAAATAACAATGTCAACTGGTTATACACTTCTGCCCCGGGCATCCACTTACGTGGAGGAGCCCTCTCAATTGTAAAGGGACTTTCTTACAATGTTCTCTTCTCTTCGGTCTCTTCGTATGCCTCAATGGTGTCACCCACCTTGATGTCGTTGAAGTTGCGGATGGTGATACCACACTCATAGCCGGAACTCACCTCCCTTGCATCCTCCTTGAAGCGCTTCAGTGAATCGAGCTCGCCGGTGAAGATCACGATGCCATCGCGGATCAGGCGTATGCGGCTCGACCGTTTGATCTTGCCGTCGCGTACCATGCTACCCGCAACAGTACCTACCTTCGATATCTTGAATACATCGAGTACCTCGACGTTGCCGGTGATCTCTTCCTTTACCTCGGGAGCAAGCATGCCTTCCATGGCTGCTGTTACCTCCTCGATGGCGGCGTAGATGATGGAGTAGAGACGGATGTCGACACCCTCTTTCTCGGCTTCCTTACGTGCACCCAGGGAGGGACGCACCTGGAATCCGATGATGATGGCATCGGAGGCCGCTGCCAACGTCACATCCGACTCGGAGATCTGACCCACTGCCTTGTGGATCACGTTCACCTGTATCTCTTCTGTGGAGAGTTGTATCAGCGAGTCTGAGAGTGCCTCTACAGATCCGTCCACGTCACCCTTCACGATGATGTTCAGCTGCTGGAAGTTGCCTATGGCAATGCGACGACCGATGTCGTCGAGCGTGAGCATCTTCTGCGTGCGGAGTGATTGCTCGCGTTGCAGTTGCTCGCGACGATTGGCTATGGAGCGTGCTTCCTGCTCTGTCTCCATCACGTTGAAGGTGTCACCTGCCTGCGGTGCGCCGTTCATCCCGAGGATCAATGCGGGCTCGGCCGGGCCGGCTGTCTCAATGCGCTGGTTACGTTCGTTGAACATCGCTTTCACACGTCCGAAATAGGCACCTGCAATCACGATGTCTCCCTGGTGCAGGGTGCCGTTCTCCACCAACACGGTGGATACATACCCACGCCCTTTGTCAAGCTCCGACTCGATGATAGAGCCGGAAGCCCGTCGTTCGGGGTTGGCTTTCAATTCCAGCATGTCTGCCTCCAGCAGCACTTTCTCCAGCAGTTCCTGAATGCCGATGCCGTTCTTAGCGGAGATATCCTGCGATTGATACTTGCCACCCCACTCCTCCACGAGGTAGTTCATCTCTGCCAGGCGTTCCTTGATCTTTTCAGGGTTGGCTCCCGGCTTATCTATCTTGTTGATGGCAAAGACGATGGGTACCCCTGCCGCACCGGCATGGTTGATTGCCTCCACGGTCTGCGGCATCACATTGTCGTCGGCAGCCACGATGATGATGGCCACGTCGGTGGCCTTTGCCCCACGTGCACGCATGGCGGTGAACGCCTCGTGACCGGGGGTGTCGAGGAAGGTGATCTTACGGCCATCTTCCAGTTGTACGTTGTAGGCACCGATGTGCTGGGTGATACCACCCGCTTCACCCGCGATCACGTTGGTGTTGCGGATGCTGTCCAGCAGTGAGGTCTTACCGTGGTCCACGTGTCCCATCACCGTCACAATAGGAGGGCGCGACACCAGATCTTCCGGCGCATCTTTCTCCTCTGCGATAGCTTCGATTACTTCGGCGCTCACGAACTGCGTCTTGAACCCATATTCCTCTGCCACGATGTTGATCGTCTCTGCGTCGAGACGCTGGTTGATGGCTACCATCACCCCGAGACTCATACAGGTGGAGATAACATTGGTCACCGGTATGTTCATCATGTTGGCCAGGTCGTTGGCTGTCACAAATTCGGTCAACTGTAGCACACGGCTCTGTTGTTCCTGCTGCATCAGCTCTTCCTGCTGTCTGTGGGCGCTGGCTTCCCGTTTCTCGCGGCGGTACTTGGCGCCACCCTTCTTGCCTCTCTTCTCGGTGAGGCGGGCCAGTGTCTCCTTGATCTGTTTCTGTACATCCACTTCGCTCACCTCTGCCTTGATGGGCTTGCGTAGCGATGGCTTACGGTCGCCCCGTGCGGACTGACCGAAGCTGCCCGGCTTTTCGATGTTTACCTTACCGGTACGGATTCTCTTCCGTTTCTTCTTCTTTAAATCCTCTTCACTCTCACCGGTGACTGGTTTTTTCTTCTCATCGATTGCTTCTTTCTTCAGCAGTTTCACCTTTTCGTCTTTCAGCTTCTTGCCGTCGAGCGTTTTCTGTTCACGTTCCAAACGCTCTTTCTTGCGTTGTGCACGTGATTTGCGCTGCGGACGGGTACGGTCATTGATGGAGTCGAGGTCGATCGATCCCTTCACCACGATATTTGACTCTAGTTTGTTCTTGTGTAATCGGAACAACTTACCCTGGCTATCAGACGCAGCCTCTTCCGTAACCACATCATCGGTGTCGGTGGTTTCTCCTTCTGCTTTTACTTCTTCTGCTTCTTCTGCCACAGGTTGTGTGGGTGTAATATCCTTCCCCGCATCATCTGCTACACTGGCAGTCTCATTTTCTTCTGTGTCGACAGACTCTCTGCCCTGCATCACAGTCTCCTCTGCAGGAACAGCTTCATCTTCATGCGTCTGACCAGCTTTTGTGGCTGGTTCATCTGTCGTAGTCTCAACGGTCGCTGCCGGTTTCTCCGCCTCGATGGGAGGTGCAGCATCTGCAGGCTTCTCCGGTGTTGTCGGTTTCTTATCCTCTGCCAAAGGCTGTTCTTTTGTTTCAGCTTCCGGAGCTATGGTCACCTCTGGTTCTTCAGGGATCACATTCTGTTCTTTCTCATGCTCTTCCGCTGGAATAGGGGATGTTGGCTGCTCCGGTTCACTCTTCGTCTTGGCGAGGTTATCCAGATCGATACTGCCTACCACGTTGAAGTGAGGTTTCATCTCAGCCGGGATCTCGGTTTCAATCACCTCTTTCTCCACCTTTTTCTTGGGCGCTTGTTCTTCAGGTAGCTCGTAACCTTCAATCGCTACTGTCTCCCGTTTCTCGTCGCGACGGTGCATCTTTTCGCGAGTCTCGGTGGCTTCCAGGCGGATGTTTTTATCTTTACCGAATTCGGCGATCAGTATGTTGTACTGTTCATCCTCAATTTTAGCATTAGGATTTGCTTCTACTTCAATACCTTTCTTGTGCAGAAATTCAACCAGCGTGTTGATCCCTACATTCAAATTCTTCGATACTTTTATTAATCTAATAGGCATATATCTATTCTATCCCTTTCTCTGGTTATTCTTTTGTGAACAGTATTGGTTGTCTGGCTATTCCTGTTGCCGTGCGAAGAGTATCACACTCCTCTGCCGACACCGCGTGAACGGCGGAAGGTTATGCCTTATCTTTCTCTACCTCTTCGTCGGGCTCTTCAGCCTCCCCCTCGGGCTCTTCAGTCTCCCCCTCGGGAGATTCCATTTCCGGAACCTCTTCTTCAACGGGGTCGGGTTCACCTTCCTCCTCTACATCGGGAAGCTCATTATCCTGATCCGCTTCAATAGTGCTTTCCTCCTCTTCTTGGGGAAGCTCATTGTCCTGATCCGCTTCAATAGTGCTTTCCTCTTCTTCGTCCTCAAACTCGTAGCGAAGAATGGCGAGCACTTCATCTACCGTGTCCTCTTCCAGATCGGCTTCACGAATCAATCTGTCGCGGCTCGTAGCCAAAACGTTTTTGGCAGTGGAACAGCCAATCTTCTTCAGCTGGTCAATCACCCATCCATCGATTTCATCGCGGAACTCATCGAGGTAGATATCCTCCTCATCCACTTCGTCGATGTCACGGAACACCTCAATGTTGTAACCGGTGAGCATGGAAGCCAGCTTGATGTTGGCACCACCCTTGCCGATCGCTAACGACACCTCTTCCGGATTGAGGAACACCTCAGCCCTGTGTTCTTCCTCCTTGAGGGTGATGGAGTTGATGCGGGCGGGACTCAACGCACGCTGTATAAAGAGCGTGGTATTGTTGGTGAAGTTGATCACATCGATATTCTCGTTGCGCAACTCACGGACGATACCGTGGATACGGAACCCCTTCATCCCCACGCAGGCACCTACCGGATCGATGCGGTCGTCATAGGCCTCTACGGCTACCTTCGCGCGCTCACCCGGGATGCGGGCAATACCCTTGATGGTGATCAGACCATCGGCAATCTCGGGGATCTCCTGTTCGAAGAGCCTCTCCAGAAACACCGGAGAGGTGCGGGAGAGGATGATCCGCGGATTGTTGTTCTTGTTCTCCACGCGGGCTACCACTGCACGGGCATGCTCTCCCTTGCGGAAGAAATCGCTGGGTATCTGTTCGGTCTTGGGCAGGATCAACTCATTGTGCTCATCGTCGAGCAGCAACAGCTCCTTTTTCCAGATCTGATAGACCTCTCCCGAGACGATCTCACCCACTTTCTCCTTGTACTTGTTGTAAAGGTTGTCTTTCTCCAGCTCCAGGATCTTCGATGCCAGTGTCTGGCGCAGGTTGAGGATGGTACGGCGTCCGAAATGTTCAAGTGATACTTCATCGGTTACCTCTTCACCCACCTCGAAGTCATTGTCGATCTTCTGTGCTTCGGAGAGCGTGATCTGAAGGTTGGGATCCTCCAGTTCGTTATCCTCCACAATGGTGCGGTTGCGCCAGATCTCCAGGTCTCCCTTGTCGGGGTTGATGATGATATCGTAGTTCTCGTCTGTACCGCTTGTCTTGGAGATGACATTGCGGAACGACTCTTCCAGCACACTGATCAGTGTGGCCTTGTCGATATTCTTCAGTTCGTTGAATTCGGAAAAAGTATCTATGAGACTGATGGTTTCTTTTTTCTTGCCCATATATTATTTGAATCGTATAAGATATTTTGTATGTTTCACATCATCATAACGGAAGCTGAGATCCTCTTCCACCTCTTTCTTTCGCTTTGCGCCTTCGGGTTTCACCATTCGGGTGACCCTGAGGGTAAATGCTTCATCGTCAGCAGACAGCAGTACCCCGCTATGTTTGATACCGGCACGCGTCAGCACTTCCATCTCCTTGCCCCTGTACTTATGGTACTGACGCCGTGTCTTGAGAGGGGAGGTGAGACCAGCCGAGGTGACCGTCAGCTCGAAGTCCTGGATGTCACGGTCAAGATGTGCCTCCAGGTGCCTGTTGAGTGCGGCACAGTCGTCAATGTCTACCCCTTCATCATTGTCTATCTCCACGATGATGCTGTTATCAACACCCACAGTCAGATCCACCAGGTAGTTTGGTGCATCTTTCAGATACTCCTCCACCAGGAGGATAAGCATGTTTTTATCGATCATCATAACGCTCAAGAACAAAAAAGGAAGCGGTTTTTCCTGCTTCCCTCTCTCTAGTCGGATGCAAAGATATTATTTTCAAACGGATTCACAAAATCTTTGCCCTCTTTTCTGCAAACAGAGATGCTCCCGAGTAGCGATTAGCTCGCTACTGTCATCGATAGCATATCCGTTCCTGCAGAATGAGGATGCTTCAGGTTGACTCACTCATCGGGAAAGATCTGGATATCCGCCTCAGGAGGGGGTATTGTTGCCTCCTGCTCTTCGTTCAGGGCGATGATCTCCTTACGGTTACGGATCCTGCTGATCACGGTCTCGTCGGCAATGGCGATAATGACCCCAAACTCGTAGAAGTGGGTCACAATCACGCCATCCTCACGCAGGCTCTGCACCAGCGTCGCAAGCTGGTCCAGATAGATATCTGATATGGTAATCACGATCTGTCTCATATTATTCATCTCTCATGGGTGCGAGCGTCAGACCGGCTCCCACATCCTCCGGCAATTGCGACAAGCGTTTGGCCATCTCCTTCAACTGTGATACAATCGATGAGGGTGTTCCAGCGGGCTGTTTCTCACAAAGCATGGCAGCAATGCCCGCTACAAACGGTGTGGCCATGCTGGTGCCCGAAACAGTGCGGTGCCCTGTTGGCATGGGCCAGGAGGAATAGATTGCCACTCCGGGAGCTGCGAGGTCGACCTCGCCTCCCTTATTGAGTGCACGGTTGGAGAAGTCAGCCACCTGCAGCTGTTCATCGAGTGCTCCCACCGCCAGGATTGAGGGGCAGTCGGCGGGGCTGCTCACCGGACTGTATTGATGGCGGGAGCGTCGGCTGTCGTTGCCTGCCGCTGCCACGACTACCGCACCCTTTGAAAGGGCATATTGTGCCGCCCGTTCATAAGCCATGTCATATCTCTGGCCGGGGTAGACCCTGGAGCCCAGTGACAGGGAGAGCACCCTGCATTGGTTGTTGACAGCCCAGGTTATACCATCCAGTATCCATGCCTGTGCACCACTGCCCTGGTTGTTGAGCACCTTGGCGGTATATATCTCCGCCTCATTTGCCACCCCATACCGCATGCCTTCACTGTCATCCGACCCGCAGGCTATTCCCACACAATGGGTGCCGTGACCGTGGTGGTCCTCGATGGTTTCATCGGGCACGAAAGATTCACTGGTTATCACTCGTTCTGAGAAGTCGGGATGTGAGAGGTCAAAACCGGTATCGATGATTGCTACCCTTACCCCCTTGCCACTGTAGGGTGAACGGTCTGCACCGGTGAGCCGTATCCCCCACGTGGATCGCTTCTCTTCCTCTTCAGGGAGGTCATCGGGGATGTAAACCACCTTCTCCGGTTCAATCAGATAATCTGCCCCGGGAGTGATGAGACGGTCGACAAGAGTTTTGTCGCTACCCAGCAATGCGATGCCCAGTTCGTTGTAGAAGAGCGCATTGGCACTCCTGATCTTACTTTCACTCAATGTCTCACTGACAAAATCGGCTGTGTTGGCCACCGTGAATCCCCACTTGGATTCGAGCATCCTGGTCGTTTTCAGCACATTGCTGCTTCCCTCTTTCAGGATCAGCAAATATCGGCCCGTGAAGAGCGGATTGGGATCATCCTCCCGGTCGTACCTCTCACGGTAATATTTGTCGTAAGTGCTTGCTGTAGCTGGATGGTCACGTAGAAAGGTCTGTTGGCCCAGAATTGGCGGTTTCATATCACACTCATCTATTTGTTACACTAAATACAGATTGTACATGACCGCTTGCTCACGGCTGATGACTGTTCAATCTAAGAATTACGCAAATCATATTTCCAATTTACCGGCAGCGTTGCCACTACCGGTTTTCTCCGGCTGTTCAGTGATGAGTCCTTCATTACAATGTTTGTTGGCTGCAAGTTACGGCATTAATTTGGTTCAAACAAACGACGGGTCTGTTTTTTTTTGAACGAACATATTCCGATGGTGCGTTGGGGGATAGCAGTAACACATTGTCGAAAATTATCACTATTTTTGTCACATCTTACTGATGACCTCATAAAATGGATAATAAATGGAAAGAGACGATATCAGTCAAATAGTGTATGACAAAAATGTGATCGACTTTGTGGCTGTTGCGGCGGAGTTTTGTCACTTTCTTGAGAATGAGGCAGAGCCGACACGAAGCGAATGGGTGGACAGGATGCTCAAATTGTTGCCATTGCTCTATGTGAAGGCGCTGTTACTCCCGGTAACGGAGGAGCTGAATGATGAGTTTCCTCCCACTTTTGTGCGGGAAGAGGACTATGCCCGTGTGGCGAGCCGCATCGCTGAACTGATGGGGGAGGAAGATACCTACCTCGATGTCTTTGTCGAAGAGATGAAGTACAGTGAGCGACCTATCTCCGCCTTTGTGTCGGAGAATATGGCCGATCTCTATCAGGATATACGCAACTTCGTCTCCGTCTATCAGTTTGAGCTTAAAGAACAGATGTTGTATGCCTTGACCACCTGCAGGGAGACCTTTTACCTCTACTGGGGGCAGAAGCTGGTAAATGTGCTTCGCCCTCTGCACACACTCAAATGCAGGGATGAGGAGAGCAGCATAGAGAATGATAACGATATCGAAAACATAAACAGGGAGGAATTGTGGGATTGACGATCACCAAAGAGCAGCTGTCCGGGTTGCCCATAGAAACGTTTGCCGGTAAGATAATTGTAATTGATCACGAGGAAGAGGTGTCTGACGCAGTGGCGTTTCTCTCACAGCAAGCGGCACTCGGTTTCGATACCGAGACCAAGCCCTCTTTCAAGCGGGGACAGAACCACAAGGTGGCATTGATGCAACTCGCTACGGATGAGGTATGCTATCTGTTCCGTCTCAACCGTATCGGTTATCCGGATAAACTGGTGCAGCTTATGAGTAACCCCGACATCAAAAAGATTGGTCTCTCTTTGCGCGACGACTTTGCTGCCATCCGTCAGCGCTCTGTCCGGAAACCGGAGAACTTCATCGACCTGCAGCTCTTTGTCGATAAGTTTGGCATTGACGACAACAGTCTGCAGAAGATTTACGCGCTCCTCTTCGGGAGGAAGATATCCAAGAGCCAGCGTCTTTCCAACTGGGAGACATCGCAGCTTACTCCCGCTCAACAATCGTACGCGGCCATCGATGCATGGGCTTGCCTGCGTATCTACAATCATCTGAGTAGCACAAACAACGAAATAACCCCATACAATGTACCAAGAGATTAAATTGAAACCGAAAAAGGATGAATCGCTCAGACGGTTTCATCCCTGGGTCTTTTCAGGTGCCATCGCTCAGGACTCAGGCATGCCCCGTGAAGGGGAAGTGGTGCGTATCCTCTCTTCCGAAGGAACCCTTCTGGGTGTGGGACATTACCAGGTGGGCAGTATCTCTGTGCGCATGCTCTCCTTTCGGGATGAGATCATCGACCATGCTTTCTACCGGACAGCACTCACACGAGCCCTTCAGCTGCGGCAAGAGCTGCAACTGCTGAGGAGCGACAACAACACCTGTCGGCTGGTACATGGGGAAGGCGATTCTCTACCCGGTCTGATCATCGACATCTATGGCACCACAGCCGTGATCCAGGCTCACTCGGTGGGAATGCACCGTGATCTTGAACTGATCACTTCAGCTCTGAAAGAGGTGATGCCTGCAGACCAGCTGAAACATATCTATTACAAGTCGGAGGGTACCCTCCCTTTCAAGGCCGAATTGGGTGCTGAAGATGGTTACCTCTGGGGTGGGGAGGAGTCCGATCCGATTGCCCTCGAGAACGGGCTGCGCTTTTATATCGACTGGCTTAAGGGACAGAAGACAGGGTTCTTCATCGACCAGCGAGAGAACAGGAAACTGTTGGAGCAATATGCGGCCGGACGCCGTCTGCTCAACATGTTTTGCTATACCGGTGGTTTCTCGGTGTATGGCCTGCGGGGTGGTGCTGCACTGGTTGACTCGGTTGACAGCTCCTCAAAAGCGATCACCGTCACCGACCGCAATGTAGCGCTCAACTATGGAGAGGATACACGGCATCATTCTTTTGCCGAGGATGCCTTCCGATACCTGAAAGAGACTCCGGAGGGGAAATATGATCTGATCGTGCTCGATCCACCCGCCTTTGCCAAACATCGGGGTGCAATAAACAATGCCTTGCAGGGATATAAAAAACTGAACCTCGCTGCGATTGGAAAGATCGCACCGGGTGGCATCCTCTTTACTTTCTCCTGCTCTCAGGCGATCACCAAAGAGCAGTTCCGGCTATCGGTCTTTAGTGCGGCAGCTATTTCCGGCCGGAAGGTGAAGATTCTCCACCAACTGACACAACCGGCGGACCATCCCATCAATATTTATCATCCCGAAGGAGAATATCTGAAAGGATTGGTGCTCCAGGTAGAATGAATTGTGAAAACAGGTTGATTTTTCCGAAATGGGGCTCTGTTTGGTTAAACTGTGTAAAATTTGAGAGATTTCTGCTCAATAGTTATGTTTTATAACACAAAAACGCTTATCTTTGCAATGTGTTTTTCATGGTATTAGATTTAAGGTTAACAATGAAGATTGGTTGTCGTGAGACAACCTTTCCTTTTTTTATACCCCTCCCTTCTCATTTTCACAAATTATAAACGGTTCTCTTATGCCTTGTGGTTGGTTTATTGTTATTTTTGTATGAAAGTAATAAGGCAACGAGATGAATTTGCGTACAAGGATAGAGACTCCGGCTTCAGAAGTGACCATCACTCACGATACAGAGATGCTGCTTTTTGGCTCCTGTTTTTCCGAGGAGATAGGAAATAAGCTGGCTGAGCACAAATTCCGGGTGGAGATCAATCCTTTCGGCATCCTTTATAATCCCTCATCGGTATATCGTGGCATAGAGAGGCTGATCACCGGGAAACCCTTCACCAGTGAGGAGCTGATCTGTCACCACGGGATGTACCACAGCCTGATGCACCACGGATCATTTTCATCACCCCGGCAGGATGAAGTGTTGCGTTTGATCAACGAGCGTTTTGAGAAGGCTGTTTCAGTGTTGCCAGAGTGCGATCTGCTGCTGATTACTTTTGGCACTGCCTGGGTCTTTCGTCACTTGGAGAACGGGATCATTGTTGCCAATTGCCATAAATTGCCTGCAAGGCAGTTCGATCGCTTTCGTTTGACCGTAGAGCAGATCACCCGTGAGTGGGAAGGGTTGATCGCCCGGTTGCTACGTCTCAACCCACAGATCAGGCTGCTTTTCACGGTAAGCCCGGTACGTCACTGGAAGGACGGAGCGCATGAGAACCAGCTTAGCAAGTCGATTCTACATCTGGCAATCGATCATCTGGAACAGCGCTTCCCACAGCAGGTTGCTTATTTCCCCTCGTATGAGCTGATGATGGACGAGTTACGTGATTATCGGTTTTACGGTGATGATATGCTGCATCCCTCTCCACTCGCTGTCGACTATATCTGGGAGCGGTTCTCCAAAGCCTGTTTCAGTGATGAGACCCGAAGGGTGAACAGTGAATGGTCCGCAATCCGAAAGGCGTTGGATCACCGTCCCCTGCATCCCGATAGCGAGGCATACCGACATTTTCGACGTCAGACCACTGAAAACCTGGATGCTTTTATGAAAAGATATCCGGACATACCCTGTGAGGATGAAAGGAAACAATTGAATTTGTGACAAAAGAAAACAATGAACTATACCATTCAACAAATTGCCACTCTCCTGCAACTGCCGAACAAGCATCTGTACCCGGCTGAGATCTCGCTCCTGCTTACCGACAGCCGGAGGCTGACCCATCCTGCTTCCACACTCTTTTTTGCATTGGAGACGCGAAGCAACGACGCTCACATCTTCGTATCCGATCTTTACAGGGAGGGGGTGCGTAATTTTGTGGTGACAAAGATGTTGCCCGGGTGGGAAACCCTTACTGATGCAAACTTTCTGAAAGTGAGGAATAGCCTCTTTGCCCTGCAGAAGATCGCAGCCTGGCATCGTTCTCACTATGAGATACCCGTGATCGGCATCACCGGCAGTAATGGCAAAACCATCGTCAAGGAGTGGCTCTATCAGCTGCTCGATAAGAATTACAACATCACCCGCTCTCCCCGAAGCTATAACTCACAGGTAGGTGTCCCGCTCTCGGTGTGGCAGCTGGATGAGAAAACAGAACTGGGTATCTTTGAAGCGGGTATCTCGATGCCCGATGAGATGGAAAATCTGGAGTCAGTGATCAAACCCACCATCGGTGTCCTCACCAAGATAGGAGAAGCACACCAGGAGAACTTTACGTCACTCCAGCAGAAATGTATGGAGAAGCTGGAACTCTTTATCAACTGTGATGTTTTTATCTTCGATGAAGACAATGATCTGGTATCACGCTGTGTGGAGCTGATGGTGCTCTCTCAGAAAACATTCTCCTGGTCGAGAAGAAACCAAGAGGCACCTCTTTTCATCTCTGCTGTGGAGAAGAATGGAGATCAGACCACGATCCGCTATACCTTCCTCAGCTTCGACTACTCGTTTCATATTCCCTTTACCGATGAGGCGTCAATTGAGAATGCGATCAATTGTCTGGCGGTGGCACTCTACTTGCATGTTTCACCCTCCGATATTTCGCAAAGGATGATGCAACTCGAGCCGGTAGCTATGCGTCTCGATCTACGCAAAGGAAAGCAGGAGTGCCTGATCATCAACGACACCTACAACTCCGATATCAACTCCATCAAGATAGCCCTCGATTTTCAGCAGCAACGACGCCTTGAGCGGAGCATGAAAAAGACACTGATCCTGTCCGATATCCTGCAGAGCGGATTGTCACCCCGTTCCCTTTATCGGCGAGTGGCAGAGCTGACCGAACAGGGGGGTATCGACAAGCTCATCGGGATCGGTAATGAGATTTCCGCCAATGAGGAGCTTTTTGCGGTGCCGGAGAAGCTGTTTTACCCTACCACCGAAGATTTTATTCAATCGGGTATCTGGAAATCATTTCACGGTGAATTGATCCTCCTTAAAGGCGCCCGTCGGTTTCATTTTGAACAGATCAGTTCGCTTCTTGAGGAGAGGATACATGAAACGCAACTGGAAGTAGATCTGGATGCGTTGGTACACAACTTCAACTTTTACAAGTCGAAACTGCAGCCTGACACAAAGTTGGTTTGTATGGTGAAGGCCAACGGGTATGGTGCCGGTGCCACTGAAATTGCCAAGACGTTGCAGTATCACCGTTGTGATTACCTTGCGGTAGCAGTTGCCGAGGAGGGACTCCTCCTCAGAAAAGAGGGTGTCACGCTCCCTGTAATGGTTCTTAACCCCGAGGTGAACGGCTTCGAGGAGCTGTTCAGTCACGATCTGGAGCCGGAGGTCTATAACTTCAGGATCCTGGAGGCATATATCAAAGAGGCTGAAAGGAGAGGTGTCACCGATTACCCGATCCATCTGAAGATCGACAGCGGCATGCACCGCCTCGGATTCCTCCCTGAACAGATCCCTGCGCTTGCCACACGTCTGGCGGCACAGAAAGGGCTCAAAGTGTTGTCTGTCTTCTCACACCTCTCGGCAAGCGAGAGTTGGATCTTCGACGATTTCACCCGGCAGCAGATGGATACCTTCCGCCATGCCGCTGATGCCATCGAACAGGCGTTGAACTATCCCATCTGGAAGCATATCCTCAATTCCGCGGGAATGGAACGTTTTCCTGTTGCTGAGTGGGATATGGCGCGATTGGGTATCGGGCTCTATGGCATCAGTGCCAGCGGTCTCCAGGGGCTGAAGAACGTCTGCACACTCAAGACCACGATCCTTCAGATCAAAGAAGTGCCACCAAACGAAACCATTGGTTATGGCAGAAAGGAGATGTTGACACGACAGGCCCGTATTGCCACCATTCGCTTTGGTTATGCCGACGGTCTCGACCGGCAGTTTGGAAACCGCAAGGGTAAGGTGCTGATCAATGGCCTGTCGGCACCCATCGTGGGGAATGTATGCATGGACCTCTGTATGGTTGATGTGACCGATATACCTGCGCAGGAGGGGGATGCTGTCATTCTTTTTGGCGAGGGACTCTCCGTGATTGAGCAGGCCGAAGCGATCGGGACCATTCCTTACGAGATCCTTACCTCGGTGTCTCCACGTGTGAAGCGTATCTATCTGAAAGAGTAAGATCCCATCGTTGGCAGGTGAGAATGACGCATGCCAAATAAAAAAAGCAACCCGATCGGCTGATCGGGTTGCTTTTTTTATTGGATGAGGTTAGAACGTCTGCTTAGTCTACAAAGAAGATAGCAACACGGTTCCAGTCATTTTCAGCATAAGGCTGTTCGGTATCACCCTTCCAGTCGATGGAGATGCGATCGCTATCAATAGCATAATCGTTGGTCAACGCATCGGCAACGGCTCTTGCACGTTTTTCTGAAAGTGCGAAGTTGTATTCCGGTGTGCCGGTCTGCGCATCGGCGTAAGCTACGATGTTCACCTTGGCATCCGGGTTAGCCTTCATGTATTCAGCAGTGTTGTGAACGCTGATCTGCTGACCCTTGTCGATCTTGGCAGAGTTGATGCGGAAGAACACTACGTTGGGAACATAAACAGCTTCGTTTACAACAGTGGGTTCTACTT
>DURL01000180.1 GCA_012837345.1 Bacteroidales bacterium | reverse complement strand
GCGCGTGTGCGGTAATCGAACTCAGCCGACTTGTCGGCGTTGAACGATTTCCATTTCAGCTTCAGCTTCACGGTTTCTCCCTCCGTATCGGGAAGTTGATCCAGCCTGAAAGCAACAAGGCCATCGCCGACCCTGCCCGACACATCGCCATTGGCATCGTGTTTAAACTCCACCTCGTATGGGTTTTCGGGATTGTTGGTGGGGATCAGATTCACGTGGTGGGTGATTCCCCGATGGCTCCATATTGTTCTGAAACGAAGTGTGAGGTAGCCATCTTCGGCTATTGTTACCCAGTCGGCAACAATCTCCACGGGATCGTTCCCATATACGTCATCATTCTCCTCTCCCAGATTGGGTGCCATGGGTTTCGTTCTGATGCTGTCGATCCAGTTCACCCTGACAGCCTTGTCATACACCTGGCTGGGATCATCTACTTCATCGTAATTGACCAGGGCCCTGACCTCTTTTGAGCCAAAAGGGTGTGATGTGATATTTACCGGTAGCAGGGTGGTATTTTCGTCCAGCTGGAAAAACAGAGTTTCGTCCGCTGCCTCTTTCACTGTGACCAGTGCATTGGGAAAATAGCGGTTAACATTATTGTCATCATCGTCCAGACAGGATGGCAGGATGAGTATACCGAGTAATATCCCCGTCGTGAAAAGTAATTTGGTAATCTTCATAATTGATAGTTTTAAACGTTGCGAATTATTATGCTTCAAACATGAAAGCGCCAAACAGTAAAAACCTTGCGTGATAATTTGTTATTTTTTTCTAAAAAATCCACCCTGCATTTATTGCGCAGAAATGCTAAATGCGAATATAATTCTGTAATTTTGCTACTGAGTGGATGAGTTTGAATTTTTATCAATCGCATGAAACTTTTTTTCAAAAATTATCAAGGATATTTTTTGTTGATTTATGAATTCTTTTGCAGCAATCGATTTTGAAACGGCCAATGAACAACGCACCAGCGTTTGCAGCGTGGGTCTGGTGATCGTACGGGATGGTGTGATCAGGGAAAACTTTTACAGTCTTGTCCGTCCAGAACCGGATTATTATTGTTACTGGAACATGAAGGTGCATGGCATCACCTCCGATGATACCGCGAATGCACCTATCTTTCCACAGGTGTGGCGTCAGATCGAACAGATGATTGAAGGCTTACCGCTCATCGCCCACAACAAGGGTTTTGATGAAAGCTGTCTGAAAGCCTGTTTTCGGATGTATCAGATGGATTATCCCGACTACGCGTTTTATTGCACGCTGCGTGAGGCGAGAGCGCAATTGAAAGGCTTACCCGATTATAAGCTCAATACCGTCGCTGCACATTGTGGTTTTACGCTGCAAAACCATCACCACGCCCTGGCCGATGCCGAAGCTTGCGCACGCATAGCGTTGCAGGTATTCAGGTGAAAATAACCAATTGAATGCATTGATATTACCGTACGGTTTTCAACTTATTTTAAACAAGATAATTCCGAATTCCGATTCAGCAGTTTTTTGTAAAGGTTATTCAATTGAGTTTATATGCATAGATTATTCCATTTGAATCTCCCAGATATGCAATTCCCCCATCAATGACTGGTGTCGATAGTATTGCACCCAAATTCATGATTATCTTTTCTGAGCCTTTTGTATCGGTACCATATAATATAAAATCAGGTTTAAAAACGTCATTCTCCGTATAAACCTCGTGGTAGTTTTTCTTACTGCCATGAGTCTGAAAAATTGATTCTATTGTATGGGTGTTTGTGTCAACCCTGTACAACTTGCCATTAAAACAGCCGAAATAAATGGCAGATTCATAGCAGATTGCATCTCCATAGACACGCATATTCAATGGAAAGGTATACTCTTCGACACCATTTTCGATGCTTACCCCACAAAACCGATGAGAATCAGAGGTCCCAAAAAAGACCGTTTTCTCCACCACCAGAGGGGTCGCAATAATCCAGCTTCCTTTCTCTTTCATGTTCCACAATCCTCGTCCTGATTCAACATCCAAGGCATAGATATTGTAATCCCTGCTTCCAAAAATGACCGCATTGTGATGAATGGTGGCTCCCTTCTGTATCTCACCTTTAGGGAAAAAGGTGTCACCAACAGTTCTGAATTTCCAAACCAGTTCACCGTTATCACTGTTTAGAGCATAAAAATATCCATCAAAGCTCCCTACATAGACTTTTTTGTTATGTATGATTGGGGTTGCATGTACGATACCCCCCGTTTCAAATTTCCATGCCAGCCTTCCGCTGTTTGAATCCAGCGCGTAAACATTTCCGTCGCCACTACCAACAAACAATTTATCGCCAGATAATGCCGGTGATGAAAGGTAATAATCCCACAGGTCCAGTTCTTTCTCTCCACCGGTCCTGAATTGCCATTGTATCTCTGCATTCCTGGTGCTTATTGAGTATACCAGCCCGTCTGTTGAGTTGAAAATCACATAACCATTCAAGAGCAACGGCCTGGATTTTATTTGTCCCTCCGTTCTGAATTTCCATTTCAGACCACCATGAAACTTGTCCAAAGCATATAAACAGGAATCATTACTTCCGATGTAAACGGTGCTGTCATCAACCACCGGTGAGGAATAAACGCCACCCTTTGTAGCGAAATCCCATACCAGCGAACCTTGTCCGTATAATGATGAGGATAAAAAAAACAGCAGGATCAGTTTAAATAAATATTTCATCGTTCTTTACTTTTACAAATGTTTTTATTGTTTGCTTTATGGAAGTTGTTTTGTGAATGAAAATGAATGGGCAGCATTGGTAAAGACTTACTCCCGAATTATTCTTACGTTGATCATCCATTATCTTGTTTTCGTTTAACAGCGATGATGAAAACAATTCTCTTCTCGATAAGAGAAGAGAATTGTAAACGCTCACAATATTACACTTTCTGAAGCATTTGCATCAACTCTGTCATATGTGACTGTAAATAAGACTGAATGACAGCAAATATGGTTCGCTGAGGTTAACTATGCTTTTATTACAAATTTTAAAATGAGATGCATGATTGATCTGTTTTAATCCTCTGCAAAAATACAAATAGTTGTTTAGACATGTGAATATTCAAACAGTTTTTTTATTTTTATCCTATTATAAACCCCCTGTCATAATGAACACATTGAGTGAGATGATCGACAAACAGATAGCTTTACACCAAGGCAGCAATATTTTTCGTGATTCTCTCTTGCCGGTTTACTATTTGCTAAAATATTGGTGAGAACAATGCTTAATCTGCGAAATTATTTGTTCTTTTGTAAGTAAACAGTTTCAATATTACTATTATGCCGATCCGCGAGTTAACAGAGCTGGTGCAACGCGCCAAAGAGAGAGGGAGATGCAGGGTTGCGGTTGCTGCTGCCGAGGACGAGGATGTGCTGATCTCACTGCATCACGCAATGAGAGAGGGGTTTGTAACCCCTTTGCTGATCGGTGACAGCACCAGGATTGCTGCT
Organism: Bacteroidales bacterium; assembly: GCA_012837345.1. Taxonomy (GTDB): domain Bacteria; phylum Bacteroidota; class Bacteroidia; order Bacteroidales; family Dysgonomonadaceae; genus Proteiniphilum. The sequence goes on along the minus strand of DURL01000180.1, from coordinate 3,781 downwards.
GCCGCCGACAGTGCTGGTGTGTCTACCGACGGGATGGAACTGCTTGACAACCGTGATGGGGCAGCGGTGTCGGCACAGCTGGCCGTGGCTAAAGTGAGAGAGGGAAGTGCCGGGATGCTGATGAAAGGGCATGTGGGTACTGCCGACCTGCTGAAAGCGGTGTTAGACAAGGAAAAGGGAATCATAACCGGCGGGTTGCTGAGTCACGTGGCCTTCTTCCAGTCGCCCTACTACCACAAGGTGTTTGGTCTTACCGATGCGGCGATGAATATTGCTCCCGATCTGGAAGGCAAGAGGCAGATCCTGCTCAATGCGGTGGCACTCTGCCACCGAATGGGGATCACCAACCCCAAGGTAGCGATTGCCGCAGCGGTGGAGAAGGTGAACCCGAAGATGGAGGCTACGCTTCATGCTGCAGCTCTGAAAGAGATGAACCGCAACGGTCAGCTGCCCGGGTGTCTGGTTGACGGACCCTTTGCCATCGATATCGCCTTCAGCCGCGAGTCGGCACGTCTCAAAGGTATGGGAGGTGAGGTGGCCGGTGATACCGACTTGATCCTGGCTCCCGACATTGAGGCGGGCAACATGTTTTACAAAGCGCTCAATTTTCTTGGTGGAGCCGTCTCGGCGGCCGTCGTGACCGGCAGCTCTGTTCCTATCGTGCTCACCTCGCGGTCGGACAACGACCGCAGCAAGCTGCTCTCACTGGCACTGGGTGCAGTGATCAGATAATAAAAGTGATCAGAAAAAATAAGTAAACCACAATAAATTAGTCGAACTATGGCAACCAATACCCGCATCCTGGTGATCAACCCGGGATCAACCTCTACCAAGATCGCTATCTACCAACAGGAGAAGGTGATCTTCCTGAAAACCATCAAGCATGCACCCGAAGTATTACGTCGATTCGAAAAGATCACCGATCAGTATGAATACCGGAAGGATATCATCTATGATGAGCTGAAGAGCGCAGATGTGCCTGTGGAGTCGATCGATGCCGTGATCGGTCGCGGGGGACTGGTGAAGCCGATCGCATCGGGTGTCTACCGGGTGAATGATGCCATGCGCGACGATCTGCTCGCGTGCAAGCGTGGCGAACATGCCAGCAACCTGGGTGCATTGATTGCATACGATATCGCGAAGTTATTGCCCTCGGCAGTTGCGTTTATTGCCGACCCGGTGGTGGTAGACGAGCTGCAGCCACTGGCAAGATATTCAGGCCATCCCCTCATCGAGAGAAGGTCAATATTTCATGCCTTGAACCAGAAAGCGATTGCCCGTGCACATGCCAAATCGATCATGAAAAAATATGAAGATCTCAATCTGATCGTGGTCCACCTGGGTGGTGGTATTACCGTGGGAGCCCATCAGAAGGGGAAGGTGGTCGATGTAAACCAGGGACTGGATGGCGACGGCCCCTTCTCGCCCGAACGTACCGGATCGCTCCCTGTGGGACAGTTGCTGAAAGTGGCTTTTAGCGGCATCTACAGCTACGAGAAGATGTCGGAGATGATCGTTGGCAAAGGGGGGATGATGGCTTACCTGGGTACCAACGATGCCTATATCGCTGAACGGGATGCGAAAGATGGTGATAAGAAACACCTTGAGGTGCTGGAGGCAATGGCCTACCAGGTAGCGAAAGAGATCGGCGCGATGTCGACCGTGCTCAAAGGTGAAGTGGATGCGATCCTGATCACCGGTGGCATCGCCAACAGCAAGTGGTTCTGCAACCTGGTGATCGAGCGGGTCTACCGCATCGCACCGGTGCATGTCTACCCGGGACAGGACGAGATGGGTGCCCTGGCGGATAACGCCCTGCTGGCTATCAACGGCGAGATCGAGGTGAAAGAGTACCGTTAGGAGAGATGTACCTGTTCAATCCCGAGCACGACCTTGCGTTGGCCAACTTCTCGCCAAACTACACACCGCCCGCCTCGGCTGCCCTCATGGCTGCCGAGCTGGCGCTACTGCCGGTATGGTATAGCGACGGTGACCCGGTGCTAGCTGAGGGAGAGCAGCACCGCCTGCATCTCGAGGCTGTGCGACAATTGCTGCCTATCCCTTCTTCATTGGTTTCCTGCAAAGAGATCAGCAAATATACCTGCCAACCCATCATTCCCTGGGGCTGGAACCCCGCCCTGCGCAAACGGTTGATCACCTGCGGGGTGCAGGAGGAACAGCTCCCCTCTTCCGCGGAGCTTTTACAGCTGCGCAACTATTCCCACCGGCACCATGCCGTGCGAATACTGAGCGAATTGCTGGCAGAAGAACCCGCCTTTTGCGGTGAATCATACTATTTCACCACTCTGGATGATCTGCTGACGTACCTCCAATCTTTCTCCGGCGACAAGCTGTTAAAGATGCCGCTCTCCGGCAGCGGCAAGGGTTTGATCCGCATCCTGGGTGCGATCACCGACAAGCAGACCGACTGGTGCCGGCGGGTGATGCGCGAGCAGGGTGGGGTGGTGGCGGAACCGGTATTGAACAAGGTGGTGGATTTCGCCATGGAGTTCTACCTGGAAGAAGGGAAAGCTCGGTTTACAGGCTATTCGCTCTTCCGTGCAGCTGCCTCGGGTGCCTACCTGGGGAATGAGTTGCTCTCCGATGCCCACATCATGGAGAGGCTTACTGCCTATATCCCGGCAGGACTGCTGGATAAACTGCGTGAGTCGCTTACGGCAAAGCTTACCGCCGCCTTCCCCCATTACACCGGATATGCAGGGGTCGATATGATGATTTGTAAAACCGAGAAGGGATACCACATCCAGCCATGCGTGGAGATCAATATGCGGATGAACATGGGCATGGTGGCACGTCTCTTCCATGACAGGTTTATAGAGTGTGACGGAGAGGGCAGGTTCACGATAGGTTATTTCAAAAAGCCGGGGAGTGCCCTCTTGCTTCATCAGGAAATGCAACGGGAGTCACCGCTCCGGGTAGTGGATGGAAAAATTGTTTCCGGCTACCTGTCGTTGACTCCCGTTGGGGCAGATACACGTTATAGTGCCTACATCTCCGTGCGTTGAACCTTATCCCGCGGGGAAAATGACACCATGCTACCCGGAGTCAGATAACTTTTCCACCAGTTCGGAGGTCGCAGTTTCGGAATAGATGCCATAGGCATTCACCAGCAATCCTTTCAGATTGTTTTGAGGAGAGGAGATGGCATAGAGGATGCTTTCGTTGTCCAAATCTGACATCTCCTGAAAACGGTAGATCTCGTCAATCTGAAATTCATGCGGTCGAAGCCGTTTCATACCCTCCGTACATACAATACAGTCGCTTTCGATGTTAAAATTGGCTCTGTAGCCCTTTTTTGCCAGATCGTTGATGGCTTCTGATAATGTGGTATATGTCTTCATCGTTGCCTTTTAATTGAACTGTTTCAATTAATAAACAACCAATCAGCAACTTGGTTCATACCCGCATCCCAAAGCAGTAAGACTCCCCTCCCTTTCTTACTTCTTCATTTGCTTCGCAAAATAGTTATAAAAGAGGGGAATCGTTCTGATGCCGTTGTAGAACTGCTGCAGCGGGAAGTTCTCGTTGGGAGAGTGGATGGCATCAGATCCCAGACCGAAGCCCATCAAGACCGACTTGATGCCGAGGATCTCCTCGAAGGTGGCGATGATGGGAATGCTGCCGCCCGAGCGGACCGGCACCGGCTCCTTGCCGTAGACCTCACTGTATGCCTTCTCTGCTGCCCGGTAGGCCGGCAGGTCGATGGGGCAGACATAGGAGGGGCCGCCATGCAGGTACTCCACCTTCACCTTCACCGACT
>DURL01000179.1 GCA_012837345.1 Bacteroidales bacterium | reverse complement strand
TCAGAGGTTGAGATAAAAATCACGAACCAGCTCAATATAGGCGGGTGAATAGTGATGACGGGATACCTCCAGCAGTAGCTCCGTTTCCTCCAGCTCCCCGGGAGAGAGGGAAAGCTCAGCCAGCAATCTGCGGACCGGCTTACCGGGAGAAGGAACCACACCTGTCAATCGCCGCAGCATGAAACCGGCATGCGCAGACAACGCTTTCATCTCAGCGAGCCTGTCGGCGGGCAGGATCAGCGCCAGACGTCCCACTGGTGAGAGACAGCGATGAGCATCCCTGATCAACGCTTCAAGAGAGAGGCTGACGGAATGTCGTGCGTCTGCTCTTCCGGCATCGGGAGGCAGGAGGGAACGGGTGAAAAAGGGAGGATTGGAAACCACCAGATCGTAAAGCCGGGGAGGATGAAGTGCGAACTGTTGAAAGGAGGTGTTGATCACATTGATCCTCTCCTTATAAGGAGAAGCCTTCACATTGTCACGGGCCTGCAGGCAGGCATTCTGATCGATATCAATTGCCGTCACCTCCGCATTCCTGTTACGCTGTGCCAGCATCAGGGCAATCAACCCGGAACCGGTTCCCACATCCAGCAGGGTGGCACACTGCTCCACTGAGGCCCAGGCACCGAGGAGTACTCCATCGGTCCCCACCTTCATGGCACATCTGTCATGACTGACAGCAAACTGTTTGAAACGAAAATCAGGGTCAGGCATTGAAACCGCTCTTTATACCGCTTTGGCACGGAATTTGTTTAATCATCTGTTACACGAAAACAAATATAGCCATTTTTCTGTTTTGACAACAGAGCGAAACCAACGATTATGAATCCATTCAAAAAAGATATCCTCCAGGCAGAAGACAGCGAGTCGAACATCATCTCATTTATTGCCAGCGATTTTATTGACGGCAATACCGAGATTGATGAAACGGGGCTGAAAGAGACCTTACCGCTGTTGCCCCTGCGCAACACCATCGTCTTTCCCGGCAGCACGTTACCCATCTCAGTGGGGAGGAAGAAATCACTGGCGCTGATCCGCTCCATGGGCAAGAAACAACGCTACATCGGACTGGTGTGTCAGAAAGATGCCGCAGTAGAAGATCCTGAAGGCGATGACCTCTATCGCATGGGTGTCCTGGCAGAGGTGATCCGCGTGATCGAACTGGCTGACGACAACCTGAGCATCATCGTCCAGGCAAAGAAACGGTTCGAGTGGCAGGAACTCACACAAAAAGCGCCCTATATGAAGGGCACGTACCAGCTGATGGAGACCATCAAGGCACAAAAAGATGACAAGGAGTACCATGCGATCCTCGACTCCATCCGTGAGTCGATGGTACACATGCTGCAGATGCTGGGCGAACCGCCCAAGGAGCTGATACAGACCATCCTGAGCGAAGCCTTCTCCGACATGCTGATCGGTTACTGCGGCACCAACCTGCCCATCGACAGCCGGGAGAAGCAGGAGCTACTCAGCATCCGCGACGAGAAGGAGCAGGCCTACCGTCTGTTGATGATCCTCAACCGCGAGTCGCAGATCCTGGAGCTGAAGATGAACATCCAGATGAAGACCCGGGAGGACCTCAACCAGCAGCAGAAGGAGTATTTCCTGCAGCAGCAGATCAGAACCATCCAGGAGGAGCTGGGGGGTAACACCCAGCAGATCGAGATTGATGAGTTCCGTAAAAAGGGACTCGGCAAAAAATGGAGCACGGCTGTTGCCGAGACCTTCGAGAAAGAGGTGCAGAAGCTGGAGCGGCTCAACCCGCAGTCGCCCGACTACTCGGTGCAGTACGGTTACCTGCAGACCATCCTGGAGCTCCCCTGGAACGAATATACGAAAGACAACTTCAACCTCAAGCATGCGCAGAAAATTCTGGATCGCGACCACTTCGGCATGGAGAAGGTGAAAGAGCGTATCATCGAGCACCTGGCGGTGCTCAAGTTGAAGGGTGACCTCAAATCGCCCATCCTTTGTCTCTATGGTCCCCCGGGAGTGGGTAAGACCTCACTGGGCAAATCAATCGCCGAGGCGTTGAACCGCAAGTATGTGCGGGTGTCGCTGGGAGGC
>DURL01000178.1 GCA_012837345.1 Bacteroidales bacterium | reverse complement strand
TCGCCTCTTCGTTCCAGACCCACCACAGGTTGTGTGCGATCTCTTCGAGCGGACGCAGTTCGGCAGGCAGCTCTGCATGCACATGTATATCTCTCCAGACAGGAGCATTGGAATAACTCGATTGAATAATCATTTTGGTTCTATTTAATTTCTTTTTATGCGTAATTTGAAAATGCGAATGCGATGTACAATAATATATAATGCCGCCTAACTGAATAGCGGCATCAGACTTACATGCAACAAATATAACACTTTATTCAGCTTTAAGTTTGCAGGGCTGGGACAATCTGACGAAGGAGTTATGCAATGCTTTGCGGTAGGCTTCCTGATAGTGTGAGATGAAGTGTGCCCAGTCGGCTTTGTCCGACAGTGATGCAGCGCATTTCTTCAAAAGCCTCACCTGTTCGGCGCTTTTCTGTGAGAAGTCGAGCACCAGCAGCGCGATCTCCTCGGCTACCTCAGCATGGTTGCTGTCATCCCGGTGGATCACCTCGATGCCGTCGTCCATTCCTTTTTTGTCGCCATGCTTCTGTGCCCATACACCGAATCCGGCCAGCGAGGTGGTGATGGTGGGGATTGAGAAAGCCACGCTTTCGTGGGGCGTGTAGCCCCATGGCTCGTAGTAGGATGGGAAGATTGAGAGATCAAGTCCAATCAACAGATCATAATAGGGCAGGTTGAAGATGCCGTCGTCACCATTGAGGTAGGAGGGCACGAAGATGATCTTCACCCGTTCATCTGCCGAGTTGCAGAAACCGGTATGGCGCACCTGGTTCAGGATGTTGTCATGTTCCGGTTCCATCAGCTCATGTGTCACCAAGGGACATTCTCTCTTGCCGGCTGAGCTCTTCACATGCTTCTCACCCCGCAGATCTGCCACCAGGTTGGCACGTGGCCCTTTGATCCATCCGGGTACCATGATGAAGGCAATCACATCCTTTGTCAGACCGGGCATCTTACGCAGCCGGTTCATTGACTCCACGTATAGATCCAATCCCTTGTTCCTGTACTCATAACGGCCACTGGTCCCTATCAGCAGTGCATCGGGATCGACAGTGTGCCCCAGCATCTTCTCCGCCACCTGTAGCAATATGCCGCGTGCGCGTTCCCGTGCCTTGCCATAAGCTTTCCCTTTGGGGATGAAATCCTTTTCAAACCCGTTGGGAGTGACCACATCGGGTTGACGTTGCAACAGTTGTGCACACTCCCGGGCGGTGATGTCGCTCACAGTGGTGAAGCAGTCCACATGCCGGGCTGCTTTCTTCTCGATGGAGTGCTTGGCCGTCATATTGAGCTGGCGCGCCATCTGGTCGCCGTTGTACTCCTTCAGGTGATCGTAAAGCGGCAGGTTGTTGCCGGCAATGGAGCGACCGATGGAGGTGGCGTGGGTGGTGAAGAGGGTGGCTATCTTGGGCACATGCTTGCGGATGTAGAGGGCACCTGCCCCCAGCATCCACTCGTTGAAGTGGGCAACCACATTGTCCGCTTCCAGCTTGTGATACCGGTAGAAGCTCTCGATCAACAGGCCGGTGGCAATGGCAAACATCACCGACTCGTGGTAATCGCCGTATGCATGCAGTGAATCCACGCCATAGTCTTTCCACATGGAGGTGTAGATATCGTTTTGCTTCGCGTAGAAAGCATCGAACTTCACCAGAAAGACGATCGGTTCTCCCGGCACATCCCATCTCCCGGCACGTATCTCCAGGTTATGGTTGCTCATCGCAAAGTCACACCACTCTGCAAAGAGTGTACGGTCTTCGCGAAACCAGGGGCTCTCCTGTTCCTGCCAGAGGTCGGGTCCGATGAAGAATATGCGGTCTTTGTAAAGTTTCTGTAGGGAGTTGGCTCGGGTAGAGAGTACAGTATAAATACCACCTACCTTGTTGCATACCTCCCAGCTGGTTTCGAAGATGTAGTCGGGCGTATGACGGGCATCAATCTGCATAAAATCTATTTCTTGTTGGAATGGGGACAAAGGTAATAAAAAAAAGGATTACCTTTGCACTTTCATCTGAATGGTTGAAACAATAGACATTACGCAACTTCAGCAACGGATGGATCTCCATCCCAACATGGCTGCGGCAGGCTCGTTGCTCGACAAGGTGCACTTGTTGTCTGTAACAGGTTTGCAGGGATCATCGCGTGCGCTATTTGCCGTTTCGCTCTTCCGCAAAGCTCCCCGCACCTATCTTTACATCCTCAACGATGCCGAAACTGCCGGTTACTTCTATCACGATCTGACACAACTGATCGGTTCCGGCGAAGTGCTCTTTTTCCCTTCCGCCTACAAGCGTGCGGCCCGCTACGGGCAGCTCGATGCCGCCAACGAGGTACTACGCACTGAGACACTTAGCAGACTGCAGGGTGATCCCGCCCCGCTGATCATCGTGAGCTATCCCGATGCACTGGCAGAGAAGACCGTCTCACGTGATCAGCTGGCAGAGAAGACACTGAGACTGTCGACGGGTGAGCGGGTTGATGCCTCCTTCGTCAGCGAGGTGCTCGACAGCTATGGCTTTCAGTACGTCGATTACGTGTACGAACCGGGACAGTATGCCGTGAGGGGAAGCATCCTCGATGTCTTCTCCTATTCCGGCGAGCTCCCCTACCGTATCGACTTCTTCGGCGATGAGGTGGAGACCATCCGCAGCTTCGACATGGAGACACAGCTCTCCAAAGAGAAGCTCAGCGAGGTGCGCATCGTGCCTGAGTTCAGCCGCAACGGAGGGTTGCATGCCTCCCTCTTCGATTCGCTACCGGAACCGACCGTAATTGGCGTGGAGGACATGCGCTGGATCGCCAGCCGTGTGGAGTCGCTCAACCAGGATGAGCTTCACATAGACCCGAAGGATGTGGCCTTTGTCAAGGCTGACCTGCTGACGCGGCAGGAGTTCATTGGAGATATTGCACCCTTCCGCCAATTACGCTTTGATATGAGGTTGCAGGAGACACCCGAAGCTACCCTGCGTTTTCAGACCTCACTGCAGCCGCTCTATCACAAGAATTTCGACCTGCTGAGCGAGTCGCTCCATCATTTTACCGATGAGGGGTATACGCTTTATATCCTCAGCGACAGCGAGAAACAGCAGAAACGGCTCTATCATATCTTCGAGGACCGCAACGATCCCATCCCCTTTGTACCGGTGAACAGGACCCTGCACGAGGGCTTCTCCTGTGAAAACATGAAGATTTGCTGTTTCACCGACCACCAGATCTTCGATCGTTTTCACAAGTACAGCCTCAAATCGGAAAAGGCACGAACCGGCAAGATCGCCCTCACACTGAAGGAGATCAACCAGTTGCAGCAGGGTGATTATGTGGTGCACATGGATCACGGCATCGGACGCTTCGCAGGCTTGGTGCGCCTGCGCATAGGAGACAAGGTGCAGGAGGTGATCAAGCTCACCTACCTCAACAACGATGCGGTGTTCGTCTCCATCCACGCGCTGCACAAGGTCTCGAAGTACAAAGGTAAGGAGGGGGAGTCGCCCCAGCTCAACAAGCTGGGTTCGGGTGCCTGGGAGAAAGTGAAGGAACGGACCAAGAAGAAGATCAAGGATATCGCCCGTGACCTGATCAAGCTCTATGCCCGCCGTCAGGAGGAGAGAGGGTATGCCTATTCGCGTGACTCTTACCTGCAGACCGAGCTGGAGGCCTCCTTCATGTATGAGGACACCCCCGATCAGATCAAAGCTACCCGCGATGTGAAGGCGGATATGCAGAGCGAGCAACCCATGGACAGGCTGATCTGTGGTGACGTGGGCTTCGGCAAGACCGAGATCGCCGTTCGTGCAGCCTTCAAAGCGGCTACCGACGGCAAGCAGACCGCTGTGTTGGTGCCTACCACCGTGCTGGCCACACAGCATTACCATACCTTCCATGACCGGCTCGCCAATTTTCCCGTAAAAGTGGACTACCTGAGCCGTGCACGCAGCAGCAAGGAGCAGAAAGAGATCCTGTCCAACCTGAAGGAGGGCAAGATTGACATCCTGATCGGCACCCACCGCCTCGTGGGGAAGGATGTAGTGTTCAAGGACCTGGGACTGCTCATCATCGACGAGGAGCAGAAGTTCGGCGTCTCGGTGAAGGAGAAGCTGAAACAGCTCAAGGTGAACGTCGACACACTCACCATGACCGCTACCCCCATTCCCCGTACCCTTCAGTTCTCACTGATGGGGTCACGCGACCTCTCTACCATCGGCACACCGCCCCCCAATCGCTACCCGGTACAGACCGAGGTGCATACCTTCGATATCGAGATCATCCGCGATGCCATCAACTTCGAGATGAGCCGCAACGGACAGATTTTTATCGTGAACAACCGCATCCAGAACATCTATGAGCTGGAAGCGCTCATCAAGCGCGAGATCCCCGATGTGCGTATCGCCGTGGGACATGGACAGATGGATCCGAAGAAGCTGGAGGGGGTGATCGCCGATTTCATGGATCATGAACAGGATGTGCTGATCGCCACCACCATCATCGAGTCGGGCATCGACATGCCCAACGTAAACACCATCATCGTGATTGATGCGCAGAATTTCGGATTGAGCGACCTCCATCAGCTGCGCGGCAGGGTGGGGCGCAGCAACCGCAAGGCGTTCTGCTACCTGCTGGCACCACCGCTCTACACACTGAGTGCTGACTCGCGTCGCCGCCTGCAGGCCATCGAGAACTTCTCCGAACTGGGCAGCGGCATCCACATCGCCATGCAGGACCTCGATATCCGCGGTGCGGGTAACCTGCTGGGTGCCGAGCAGAGTGGCTTCATCGCCGACCTGGGGTATGAGACCTACCGCAAGATACTCACCGAGGCGGTACAGGAGCTGCGCAAAGAGGAATTTACCGACCTATACCGCGACGAACAGGAGGTCAAGGCAGAAGAGCAGGATTTCGTGGAGGATGTATTGGTGGAAAGCGACCTGGAGTTGATGTTCCCGGTGATGTACATTCCCAATGATGCGGAACGGGTTGCGATCTATCGCGAGCTGGACAACATCGAGACAGAAACCGAGATCCTCGGTTTCACCTCACGACTGGAGGACCGCTTCGGCAAGATACCTTCACAGGGCAGGGAGCTGATTCGCATCGTGCGGCTACGTCGTCTGGCCAAGTCGCTCGGCATGGAGAAGGTGCTGCTCAAGAACAACCAGATGACCCTCAACCTGATCAACGATCCCGAGTCACCTTACTACCGGTCCGCCGCTTTCGACAAGCTGCTGCTCTACGTGCAGCAGCACGCCCGTCAGTGCCAGCTGCGGGAGAAAGGGAAAAAGCGTTCGGTGGTGATCCGTAATGTGAACAGTGTAGAGACAGCCGTCTCTATTCTGGAGGAGATGCTCACCGGCACTGCCTGACAGGTTGACTTACAGCCGGGTATCGACACTCAGAATAGTTTCTCAATGGAGAGATAACGCTCTCCCGTGTCGTAGTTGAAGGTGAGAATTCGTTTTGGTTCCTTCAGCTCGCTAATCTTGCGTGCTACCGCCGCCAATGAGGCTCCGGTGGAGATTCCCCCAAGGATACCCTCTTCACGTGCCAGACGCCGTGCAAACGTGTATGCTTCTTCCTGTTCAATTTTAATGACACTGTCCAATACCGAGGTGTCGAGCGTGTCGGGGATAAACCCCGCACCGATGCCCTGCAACGCATGCGGTCCCGACCGCCCCTCAGTGATGATGGGAGAATCCGCCGGCTCCACGCCAATCACCTGCAGCGAAGGGAATGCTCTCTTCAACTCTCTGCCTACACCGGAGATATGCCCACCGGTACCCATGCCGGTGATCAGGTAATCCAATCCCTCCGGGAAATCAGTCAGGATCTCCTGCGCGGTGGTCTCGGCATGGATGCGCGGATTGGCTTCATTGGTGAACTGTTGTGGGATCCAGGAACCGGGGATCTCCTGCTGCAGCTCTTCTGCCCGGGCAATGGCTCCCTTCATCCCCTTCTCGCGGGGGGTGAGCACCAGCTTCGCACCGTAGAGTGCTACCAGCCGTCGTCTTTCCACCGACATTGATTCGGGCATCACAATGATCACATGGTAACCTTTTGTCGCTCCTACAAAGGCGAGACCGACACCGGTGTTGCCTGAGGTGGGTTCGATAAGGGTGTCACCCGGCCGGATGATGCCTTTGCGCTCCGCATCCTCCACCATCGCCAGGGCGATGCGATCCTTGATGCTGCCGGCTGGGTTTTGTTTCTCCAGCTTGATCCATACTTCCTGATTGGGGAAGAGCTTTGACAAGCGCACCTGCGGGGTGTTACCGACGGTTTTAAGAATGTTCTCGTACTTCATGTTAATTCGTTAATTTGCAGATTAGCAGATTTGGAGAAGGATTAGATGACGAAGTTGTGTGGTTCGTCGAACTCTTTCGTGGTGCGAATCTTCACATCCACAGAGTTGTAGACCAGTGAGTAGGGGATGACACTCTGGGTGAGCCAGGCACCACCACCAATCACCGAGTCATGTCCGATTACCGTCTCGCCCCCCAGGATGGTGGCATTGGCGTAGATCACTACATTGTCCTCAACGGTTGGGTGACGTTTCACGTTGGAGAGTTTCTTCTCCACGTAGAGGGCACCCAGCGTCACCCCCTGGTAGATCTTCACATTGTCACCGATCTCGGTAGTCTCACCAATAACAATGCCGGTGCCGTGATCCATGAAACAGTTCTTGCCGATGCGGGCGGCGGGGTGGATGTCGATGCCCACCCTGGCATGTGCATGTTCGGAGAAGAGACGGGAGATGAGCGGCAATCCCAATTGATAGAGCGCATGTGCGATGCGGTGCGCACAGAGGGCATAGAACCCGGGGTAGGTGATCACCACCTCTTCCAGGCTCTTGGCCGCCGGGTCATATTGCAGATAGCACGCGGCATCCTTGTAGAGCCGTTCCTGTAAAGTGGGATAGAGCGTGAAAAAGGCTTCTGTCTTTTCATCTGCTGCCTGAGGGTTATGGAGTGTGGTGATGTTCGCATGCAGCTTCTCTGCAGCTATCGTGAGCCCTTCCTGCACATACATGCCCTCCGGACAGTTACAGATGGGGAACATCAGGTTGATCAGGGTGTCAATCACCTCCTCCAGCTCACACTTATTGACAGGTATGTTGATGGGCTTGGGACTGAATTGCGCAATCAGTTGGCGAGTCTTCTCGGTCATATGATGGTTTGGTTTCTGATAAGTCGAATCTCTTTATTGGATGTGGCTGATCCGTTCAATCAGCTCGGCACCCAGTGCTTTTTTTACTTCTATATGCCTGAGTGTGGCGGTCACGAAGGGATTGTTATCGAAAGCACCCCTCACATACTCGAAATCGAGCGCTTTCTCCTGGATATTGCCATCGGCACCGAACCCGGTCTTGAAGGAGAGCGAGAACTCTTTACGTGCATCACAATAGATCATCTCATCCAGGCTGACCACACTCTCTTCCCATTTCTTCACAATGTGGATCACGTCGGCGGCAGTGACGGTCTCCGCATCAAGCTGATAAAAGGAGAGGATCTTGTCCCATGCCCAGGTCCATTCGTTCACATAGTAATCGTGATGCAGCCTGGCAAACACCTCATTGATCTCCTGCAGACGTGTGATCTCACCCGACTCGATACGGTTCAGTAGCGTGTCGATCTCCGATTTGGGGGCGATCAGTCCCGACAGGTCCAGCCATTCGCCCAGCCCTGGGTTGGTGTCGGGAACGAGTCGTTGCCGTATCTCCTCGTTGCTGTGGAAGTGTGTCTTCTCCAGTCGTTTGATGATGGAGTTGCCCAGGAACTTGTGGATAATGATCTCGTAAAGCTGCAACCCTCTTCTCAGGGAGTGGTTGGTGATGATACAACTCTGATAGGTATAGATCTC
>DURL01000177.1 GCA_012837345.1 Bacteroidales bacterium | reverse complement strand
TGGTGAAGGAGATAGGTTCGAGCACCGGTCGTCTGGCCGATGCTGCCTCAGGACCCATCATGAACACCGCTACCATCTTCCTCGGCCTCACCGTGGGTGCCACCATGACCTCCGAGGTGTTCCTCTCGTTTCAGACGCTGGGAATCATTGTGGGGGGGCTGCTCGCCTTTGGTGTATCGGTGGCCGGCGGTATCTTTGCCGTGAAAGGGTACAACCTCTTCTCGAAGAAGAAGATCAACCCGCTGGTGGGTGCTACCGGGCTGAGTGCCGTGCCCATGGCCTCACGCGTGGCCAACGAGGTGGCGTTGAAGTATGACAAATCGAATCATATCCTGCAGTACTGCATGGCCAGCAATGTCTCCGGCGTGATCGGATCGGCCGTGGCTGCCGGGGTGCTGATCTCATTTCTGGGATAATTTCTTACCTTGTACGCAACGAATGTTTCGACTTCCAAGATTTCATGCACAGCTTAAGTTTCGACTTCCGATGTTTCGTGACCCATTCCAGCTCACATGAGCTAAAAGAGTAGAACTCGCTTCGCTCAAACAGCTACTCTTTTTTTACGCTCCTTGCGAGCGATGGGTCCCCACAAAACATCAATAGGTCTCGACTTAAGCTGTGCATATTTTGTAGCAACCCTAAAAAGGTGCACAGAAAAATCTTATTTCTCGATGATCTCGCGAATGGCCTGGGCGATGAGGGGGATGCCGCGGCGGATGGTCTCCACATCGGTGTTGCAGAAGGAGACCCGCATATGGTCGTTCTGTCGCCCGGCGGGATCGAAGGTCTTGCCGGTGACGAAGACCACCCCTTTTTCAATCGCTTTCTTCAGTATCAACGTGGAGTCGGTACCCTCGGGGAGCTGTAGCCAGGTGTAGAAGCCGCCGCGCGGTCGCTCGAAGGTGACATAGTCGGGCAGGTGCGCTTCCAGCGTTGCGATCATCGCTTCCCCCCTTTTTTTGTACTCCTCCCGCACACGTGCGGTGTAGCGATAGATCTCACCACTACGGATAAACTTGTCGGCGATCACCTGCGAGAGGGAGGGGGAGCAGGCGTCGATCGACTGCTTGATCAGCTCGCACTTGCGGTAGATAGGCTCCGGCACCAGCATCCATCCCAGCCGCAGGCCGGGACCCACAATCTTGGAGAAGGAGCCGGTGAAGCAGATGTCAATCCCCTCCGGATTGATCGCTTTCATGTTCTGCATCTCTTGCAGATCCTCCTCATGAAACCAGATATCACTGTAGACATCATCCTCTATCACCGGTATGTTCCTGCCCTGCAGCAGGGCGATCATCTGACGCTTCACCTCCATCGAATAGACGATCCCTGCCGGGTTGTGGAAATTGGGAGCATAGTAGAGGAACTTGGGCAGGGGAGCATCTGCCGACAGCTCCTCTGCCAACAGCGTCATATCCATCCCGTCACCTCTGAGCGGTATCGCCTGCAGCTCCGCCTGACAGGCACGGAAGGCGGAGAGTGCCCCGATAAAGGAGGGGTTCTCCACCAGCACCCGGTCTCCCGGGTCGATGAATGCCCTGGCCAGGATGTGTATCGCCTGCAGCGACCCGGTGGTGATCAGCAGCCTGTTCTGCTTCACCGGCAGTCCCTTCGTTTCCAGATAACCCGCGAGCGACTCCAGCAGGGAGGGGAGTCCACATGTGGGGCCGTATTGCAGTGCCGTCTGCTTCTCTTTCCCGGTGAGGCTGTTGTAGATGCGGTCCATCTCATCGAGCGGAAAGAGCTCGTTGCCCGGCATCCCGCCGGCGAAGGAGATGATGTCGGGGGCGGTGGCGAGGCTCATCAGGTCTCTTATCTCGGAGGAGCTGAGAGCCGAGTTGCTCTGTGCAAAACGTAGTTGCCTGCTTTCCCCGGAATCTTGAAGAGTCGATCTGTCCATTTCTATCGTGTTTACAATTGGTAGAGGTCGCTCTCCGAGAGCAGCTCCAGCTGATGCTGTTGCAATACGCCGGCCACCCGGCTGATATCTGTGCTGCGGATCACCGCCAGCGCCACGTTGCTGTTGGAGAAGGCATACATGTAGTCGACGTTGATTTGCGCTGTTGTCAGGATCTGCAGGATCTGGTGTAGCGATCCCGGCCTGTCGGGCATCTTCACGCATACCACGTCGGTCAATCCCACGGTGAAGCCGGCCACCTCGAGTGCTGCCTTGGCTCTCTCCGGTCGTCCCACCACCATGCGCACCATACCGTAATCGGCAGTCTCAGCCACGCTCAGGGCAGTGATGTTCACATCGTTCTCTGCCAGGATGCGGGTCAGCTGGGTGAGTCGTCCCGACCGGTCTTCCAGAAATACGGATAGTTGTTTGATTAGCATATTGGGTTGATTTGTTGATTTGTTGATGTGCTGATTTGTTGATGTGCTGATTCGTTGATGTGCTGATTCGTTGATGTGCTAATTTGCTAATCTGCTAATCAGCTAATCAGTTATTTTTTGTTCGTTCATCGATGATGCGTTGCGCCTTGCCTTCAGAGCGTGCGATGCTATAGGGTTCCACCAGGCGGATGGTGGCGCTGATGCCCAGGAGGCTGCGGATGTTGTGATCGATGCGACGGCGGATGCCCTCCAGCTCGCGGATGCTGTCGGACCAGTTCTGCTGATCCACCTCCACCCTTATCTCGAGGGTGTCGAGATTGTGCTCGCGCCGCACGATGAGCTGGTAGTGGGGTGTGGTCTCGTCCATCTCCATCAACACTGACTCCACCTGTGAGGGGAAGACGTTGACACCGCGGATGATCAGCATGTCGTCGGTTCGTCCCAGGCACTTCTCCATGCGCACCAGCGTGCGTCCACAGTCACACTTCCCGCGGTGCAGCCGTGTGAGGTCGCGTGTGCGGTAGCGCAGCAGCGGCATCGCCTCCTTGCTGACCGTGGTGAAGACCAGCTCACCCAGCTCGCCGTCGTGCAGCACCTCGAGTGTCTCGGGGTCGATGATCTCGGGGATGAAGTGATCCTCGAAGACGTGGTTGCCACACTGGCATTCACACTCCATCGAGACGCCGGGTCCGATCACCTCGCTCAGTCCGTAGATATCGTACGCCTTGATGCGGAGTAGTTTCTCAATCTCGCGTCGCATCTCACCGGTCCAGGGCTCTGCGCCAAACACCCCGATGCGGAGGCGCACCTCATCGGGTGAGATCCCCTCCTTCAGGATGCTCTCCCCCAGGTGTGCCGCGTAGGAGGGTGTGCAGGCCAGCACCGATGCCCGGAAGTCGGTCATGAACTGCAGCTGTTTCTTCGTGTTGCCGGTAGAGATGGGGATCACGGTGGCTCCGATCTTCTCGGCACCGTAGTGCAGTCCCAGTCCCCCGGTGAAGGGTCCGTAGCCGTAGGCGACCTGTATGGTGTCACCACTGTGGATGCCGGCCATGGTGAGGCTGCGCGCCACCACCTCCGCCCAGAGCTCGATGTCGGCACGGCTGTAGCCCACCACGGTGGGCTTGCCTGTGGTGCCGCTGGAGGCGTGTATGCGCACCACCTCGCTTTGGGGCATGGTGAAGAGCCCGAAGGGGTAGTTGTCGCGCAGGTCTGCCTTGGTGGTGAAGGGGAGCAGCCTCAGCTGTTCCACGCTGGTGATGTCTCCCGGCTCTATGCCCAGTGCCATGAGGCGGTTACGGTAGAAGGGCACGTGGTTGTAGATCCGCCGGATCATTGCCTGCAGGGCGCTCCCCTGCATCTCCTGCATCTGTTGCCTGTCGGCACACTCTCGTTGTGGGTTCCAGATCATCTTGTTGTCGTTTTCGATCGCTGTTGTGCGGCACCCAGCCTGAATGCTTTCAGGTTGGTTGCCACGATATTTTCTCCTTTGGGGTCGAAGTAGGTGGTGATCGCCTTCTCCAGTTCATGGTTGTCGATCCCCAGGCAGGGGGATGCGGCTCCCAGCATCACCAGGTTGAAGCTCTTGCTGCTGCCGGCCGCTGCAGCCAGGGTGGACGCGTCGACCAGCAGGTGGGGTGCCGCTGTGGCGATGGCATCGTGCAATGCCTCCACAGAGGGGTAGCCAACGATGTCACCCTGCGGTTCCGTGGCGGTGACGATGAGACCCTCCGGTGAGAGGAAGGGGAGATGCCGTAGAGCCTCCATCGGTTCCAGGGAGAGGATCAGATCAGCCCTGCCCAGCGGGATCAGGTCGGACCAGATCACATTGGATGAGATGCGGAGGTGCGACTCCACGGCGCCGCCGCGCTGGCTCATGCCGTGCACCTCAGCCTGCTTCACCTGCAGTCCAAGCTGCATGGCTGCCAGGTCGATGATGGCGGCAATGGTGAGGATCCCCTGTCCGCCCACTCCGGCGATGATGATGTCTTTGTGCATTTGTTCAGTTGTCAGTTGTCAGTATTTTGCTTTTACGGATGTGGATGCATTCCCGTTGTGCGATGATGACCGAGACACCCTCGTATTCCAGCTCTTCCCGTATGATTGCCATGTTGTGATCCAGATTTTTTTTCAGCGGGACCAGGGTACGAATATGTGCCTCCTCCACACCGACACCCTTACAGATATCGAAGAAGCGGCCGGTACCGGCTGAGTCCTGTCCCCCCGTCATGGCGGTGGTGCCGTTGTCGGAGATGACTACCGTAAGCGAAGAGCGGTCGTTCACCGCATCCAGCAATCCCGTGATGCCGGAATGGGTGAAGGTAGAGTCGCCGATCACGCAGAGGGCGGGACGGAGTCCCGCATCGGCGGCGCCCTTGGCCATGGTGATGGAAGCCCCCATGTCGACGCAGCTGCTGATGGTGCTGTAGGGCGGCAGCGCACCCAGTGTGTAGCAGCCGATGTCGCCAAAGACATGTTGTGCGGGGTAATCTGTCATCACCCTGTTGATTGCCTCGAAGAGGTCACGGTGACTGCATCCCTTGCAGAGCATGGGGGGGCGTGGTGCCACCAGCGGATGGGCTCCGGTTTGAGGATTGACGGTCGTTGGTTTGATATCGTGCCCGGTGTCATTAGACTGTTGCATGGATCCAAGCAGTGCTTTCTCCAGCAGGGCGGGGGAGAGCTCGCCGGCAGGGGGGAGGGTGCCATCGAGCCGTCCCTGGAAGCGGTTGTCACCGAAGAAGCCCCGCAGCCGCTCCTCCTGGATCGGGTAGCCCTCCTCGGCGATCAGGATCTCGTTGTACTGTTCCGCGAAGCGTTTCAGTAACTTCTCCGGCAGGGGGTATTGCGATATTTTCAGCAGCGGGATATCCAACCCGTGGGAGGTGATCACCTCCATGGCGTAGTTGCAGGCGATGCCGAAGGCGATCACTGCCTGTTCACCTCTGCCTTCTGTTACACTGTTGAAGGATGATTGTTCCGCTATCTGTCGGAGCTGTTCCTGTTTGTCGAGCAGCCCCCGGTAGTTCTTGCGGGCGTTGGCCGGCAGCAGGATCCATCTGCTCTTGTCGGTAGTGGGGTTCAGTCCGTTTTGTTGTCGCGGGGCGGTGGGGGTGACCACCGCACGGGAGTGCGACAGGCGCGTGGTGATGCGCAGCATCACCGGCAAGGCGACCTCTTCCGAGAGATCGAAGCTGTAGCGTGCCATCTCGTACGCCTCTTGCTGGTTGGCCGGCTCCAGGATAGGGATCATGGCGAACCTGCCGTAGAAACGACTGTCCTGCTCGTTCTGTGAGGAGTGCATGGAGGGATCGTCGGCCACCACCAGCACCAGTCCGCCCTGCACACCGGTGATGGCTGAGTTCATAAAGGCATCGGCTGCCACGTTCAGACCCACGTGCTTCATACATACCAGGCATCGCTTGCCGGCGTAGGACATACCCAGTGCCGCCTCGTAGGCGGTCTTCTCGTTGGCTGCCCAAGCGGAGCGTACTGTCGGTAGCACAGCGTGTCGCGACTGTTGTATATATTCGGTGATTTCGGTAGAGGGGGTACCGGGGTAGGCATAGACGCCCGAAATCCCCGCGTCGAGCGCCCCTTGTGCCACCGCTTCCGCCCCCAGTAACAATTTTTTCTCCATCATCTGCATCTCACCGGTAAGCGGTAGCGGATTCCTTTTTTTTGCTGATCGCGCACCCGGAAAACCGGTTTGTAGTTAAAAGGTTGTGTTAGCTTGCAAAATTACAAAAAATATCTGCTTATGATTACAGAATATCATAATTAGAATGTTTCCAGATAAAGCATCGGTTTATTCGGTTTTGTGGTTTAAAAAGAGACCACATCCTGTTCCCTTGGATACTCTTCCGAAGAGACATCGCCTGACCAACAAGGGTGCCACTCCCTATTCACAGGGAGTGGGTAGGGAGTGGGTAGGGAGAGGGTAGGGAGTTGCACAGGCCCAGTCCCCGTTCTTTAGGAGCGATATATGGGTCCGGGTGAAGACAAAAAAAGACTGCCTCAATCAATGAGGCAGTCTCCAATATGATGGGTGTCTGACTTTAGGAACGTCAGGAAGGTGTGCTTCCCTGCTCCGTGTCGACGCCGCTTACTTTTCGTTTCTTTCCGGACGTGGCAGGAGCACCTTGCGGGAGAGCTTGAACTTGCCGGTGCGGGGATCCACATCGATCAGCTTCACGCGGATCTTGTCACCCTCCTTGATGCCGGCATCTTCCACCTTCTCCAGGCGTTTCCAGTCGATCTCGGAGATATGGAGCAACCCGTCCTTGCCGGGCAGGAACTCGCAGAAGGCGCCGTAAGGCATCACCGAACGCACGGTGGCTTCATATTCCTCACCCACTTCAGGAACCGCCACGATGCCCTTTATCTTGAACATGGCGGCATCGATGGATGCCTTGTTGGTAGCTGAGATCTCCACGCGGCCGCGGTTGTTGATCTCTTCGATGGTGATGGTGGCACCGGTCTCTTCCTGCATGCCCTGGATGATCTTACCACCCGGTCCGATCACGGCACCGATATAGTCTTTCGGTATCTCGATCACCTCGATGCGGGGAGCGTGCGGCTTCA
>DURL01000176.1 GCA_012837345.1 Bacteroidales bacterium | reverse complement strand
TAGACAGACAGATTCTGGAGATCATCTCACAGAATGCCCGCATACCCTTCCGCGATGTGGCAGAGCAGTGCGGTGTGTCGCGTGCCGCCATCCACCAGCGTGTACAGCGGATGATAGAGAATGAGGTGATCACCGGTTCGGGGTATCATGTCAATGCGAAGGTGCTGGGCTATGCTTCCAGTGCCTATATCGGCGTGAAGCTGGAGAAGGGGTCGATGTACAAAAATGTGATTCCCGAGTTTGACAAGATCCCGGAGGTGACCGAGTGTCATTTTACCACCGGTCCCTACACGTTGCTGGTGAAGCTGTTTGCCCGCGACAACGAGCATCTGATGGATCTGCTCAACAACCGCATCCAGGAGATCCCTGGTGTGGTCGCCACCGAAACGATGATCTCGCTGAGCCAGAGCGTAAAGCGCGAGATACCGATCATGCGGGAGGGCAACTGATCCTGATCCCCTCAGCGCACCTGTCACCCCTTCATCGGGGCCTAACAGTTTTACCCGGTGAAGGAGTGATTTGTTAAATTCATTATTTTTCCCTATCTTTGCGCCACATTTAAGGTGGGTGTCTCAACCTTACTGGTGCATTTGAGGCGGGTTGTGGCTGTTGACACAGAGGGTTTTTCCCCACAATTGCCATCACATTTTAACACATCTCCCTCCTCCCGGTTTTAGGTTTTTGATCCTTCGTAAAAGGCATCCGTCGATGCTTTCCCATTTCTCCGGATATTTAAATCCGTTTTGCTGAACAGATAGTGTTTATCTGATCAGCTTCATCATTGAATCATCAGTATTCAATCAACAAAATATTTCAAATGGTTTATCAAAGAGTTTTACTTTTTTTTATTTTATTGTTTTTCACTGCATCATCATTGTACCCACAACCCCAGGAAAAAGAGGATGGCTTCACCGTTGGCGGCGCTCTTCGCTACAACCTGATGTCGACCAACTATGAAAGCGACCGCAGCAAGCTCAATACCAAAACCGACTGGGATACATGGCGACTCAACGTGGATGGTTCGCACTCCGGCATCGACCTGAGCTTCGAGTACCGGTTCTATCCCGCCAGCGGGACCCATTTCATTCATCACGGATACCTGGGATATGGATTCTCAGAGAAGGTATACATGATGCTGGGGGTATCGCAGGTGCCCTTCGGTATCGCCGACTTTGCATCCCACTCCTGGTGGTTCCAGATCCCCTATTACCTGGGACTGGAGGATGACTACGACATGGGTGTGCGGTTCGATATCGCAGCCGCCGATAACCTGGATCTCTCACTGGCCTACTACCGGCAGGCGGAGCCCGCGGGTCCGGTGTCGGGAGGAAACAACGTGGGGCAGGGGAGATACTCCTACGACATCCTGCCCGGGAGCGGTACCATCGTCGATCAACAGGGTGTGATGCAAGATGCCGATGCCACCCTGCATGAGGTGGATCAGTTCAATGCACGACTCAACTGGGAGTTCATCCCCGGCTGGGTGGCAGGTCTCTCCGCGCAGGCAGGAGGCCTTTACAACGCGGAGCTGGATGAGACCACCACCTCTACCGCCTATGCCGGTCACCTGACCGGCACCTTCGGTCGCTTCAGCCTGAAAACGGAGCTGATCAGCTACGACTATAACGCCCTCTCAGACGAGGGTGAGAAGCTTGATGTGGTGCAGATGGGTGCCTACGGCTATGATTATGCCGGTGGCGACAACTACAGCGGCGGTGTGGCGGCCAGGGCCAATGTCTACGTGGCAGGTCTCGCCTACACGCTGCCTGTTTCGTGGGGACCGGTCTCCTCCATACAGGCACATATAGACTATTCAGTGGTGGACAAGACGGAGGAGTCGTTTCACAACACCCATCATCTTGTTCCCGGCATCCTGGTTACCGCCGGCTCGGTCTACACCTATGTCGATTACGCGATGGGTAAGAACCAGCCCTGGCTGACCGATGATTTCGGGAAGGGACTGGGATCGGGGGTTGAAGATCCCGACTGGAACAGCCGCCTCAATATCAATGTAGGTTACTACTTTTAAACAACGATTATGACAGAAAACAGCGATAGAACGGTAAAAATCAAAGTTGAGGATCTGACACTGATCTTCGGCAAGCGTAAGAAAGAGGCGCTGGCGATGCTTGAGAAAGGAGCCTCGAAAGAGGAGATCCTGAAGAAGACCAAGTGCACGGTTGGGATCAACAAGGCCAGCTTCGAAGTATATGAAGGAGAGGTCTTCGTGGTGATGGGCCTCTCCGGGAGCGGTAAGTCGACACTTATCCGTTGCCTGAACAGGCTGAATGAGCCGACCGCGGGGAAGGTTTTTTTTAAGGATCATGATATCACCCGTGAGGGTAACAAGGAGCTGATGAAGACACGTCGCTACGAGATGAGCATGGTGTTTCAGAAGTTCGGCCTGCTGCCCCACAAGACCATCCTGGAGAACGCCGCGTTCGGCCTCGAGCTGAGGGGTGAACCCAGGGAGGAGCGTGAGAAGAAGGCACGCCAGGCGCTTGAGACGGTAGGCCTGAAAGGTTATGAGGAGCAGCTGCCCGCCGCCATGTCGGGCGGCATGCAGCAGCGTGTAGGGCTGGCCAGGGCGCTGGCCAACGACAGTGAGGTGCTGCTGATGGACGAGGCCTTCTCGGCACTCGACCCGCTGATCAAGTCCGACATGCAGGATGAGCTGCTGCAGATCCAGGAGAAGCTGCAGAAGACCATCGTCTTTATCACCCACGACCTGGATGAGGCGATCAAGCTGGGCGATCGCATCGTGATCATGAAGGATGGTGTGATCGAGCAGATCGGTACCGCCGAGGAGATCCTTACCAACCCGGCCAGCGAATATGTGGAGGCGTTCACCGAGAAGGTAGACCGCAAGACTATCATCACCGCGGAGACACTGATGTTCCGCAAGCCCACCCTGCTGCAGCTGAAGAAAGATGGTCCCATGCAGGCCATCCGCAAGATGCGTACTATCTCGGTAGATGTGCTGCCTGTGGAAGATGAGAAGCGTGTGTTTATGGGATATGTATGGCTGAAAGATGTACTGAAGCTGGTGGATCGCAAGGAGACCTCTTTGCAGTCGGTCATCAGGAGCGAGGTGCCAAGCGTCTACCGTCACTATACGGTAGAGGAGATGCTGCCGTTGACCTCCAATCACAACTACCCTTTGGCGGTGGTCGACGAGGAGAGCAAGCGGTTGCTGGGCATCGTGACCCAGACATCGCTGATCATTGAGGCTACCCGCTACGAGCGCGAAGAGATAAAAGAGTTAATAGAAAAAGCAAACGATATTTGATATGGAAAGAGTGATCAACTTAGGTAAATATATTGAACAGGGAATCAATGCCCTGGAGGAGAACTTCTCGTTTCTCTGGCGTGCCATTGATGAGGGTATCTCCTGGACGGTCGATAACCTCAACGGCCTGCTGCAGGGTATCCCCTTTGTGCTTTTCCTTTTGCTTATCACCTTCCTGGCCTACTATGCCAAGACAGGCAGCAAGCTGTTCAAGAAGGAAGGCTTGAAAATGGGAGCCGGACTGGCTTCGTTTGTGGTCATCGGCTTCCTGCTGATCTATTTGATGGGTTACTGGAAGGATGCGATCCACACTACCACACTGGTGCTGGTGGCCACCTTCATCTCCCTGTTACTGGGGATCCCGCTGGGCATCCTCTCGGCAAGAAACAAGACAGCCGATATGATCATACGCCCCATCCTCGATTTCATGCAGACGATGCCGGCATTCGTCTATCTTATACCGGCCATCTTCTTCTTCAGTGTAGGGAATACGCCGGGCATCATCGCCACGGTGATCTTCTCCCTGCCCCCGGCAGTGCGTCTCACCAGTCTCGGCATCAAGAACGTGCCGTCTGATGTGGTGGAGGCAGGTCATGCCTTCGGAGCCACCGAGAACCAGATCCTCTACAAGATTCAGCTACCGCTGGCCATGCCGACCATTCTGACGGGTGTGAACCAGGTGATCCTGCTCTCTCTCTCCATGGTGGTGATCGCCTCGATGGTAGGTGCCCGCGGACTGGGCAGCATCGTCTACCAGGGCATACAGCAAAACGATATTGCGAAAGGGTTTGAGTCGGGGCTCGGGATTGTGATCCTGGCTATCATCCTCGACAGGATTACCCAGTCGTTTGCGAACAAGAAATAGAAAAACAATTTAAAAACAGAGTAATATGAAAAAAATGAGTAAACTGCTGTCCATCATTATGGCAGCATCGATTCTGCTGCTTGCAACAGCCTGTGGCAACAGTCAAAAGAGTGACCGCGAAGAGGTGACCATCCTCTATCCCAACTGGGCCGAAGGGGTTGCCCTCACCTATCTGAGCAAGGTAGTGCTTGAAGAGAAAGGTTACGATGTCGACCTTATCAACCTGGAGCCGGGACTGATCTACGGTGAGCTGTCGAAAGAGAACTCCAAGGGAGATCTCTTCCTCGATGCCTGGCTGCCCCATACCCACAAGGAGTACTGGGCAGATTACGGCGACAAGCTGGTGAAACTTGGTGAAGCGTTTAGTGGTGGCACCACCGGCCTGGTGGTCCCCGGCTATGTCACCATCAACTCCATCGAGGAGCTGAATGCACACCGTGACCGGTTCGGCGGTGAGATCATCGGAATCGGCAGTGGAGCAGGTATCCACGCCGCCACTCTGAAGGCGATCGAGGAGTATGATCTCGATTACGAGCAGATCACATCCAGCGGACCGGCGATGGTTGCCAGCCTCGACAAGGCTGTGAAAAGGGATGAGTGGATCGTGATCACCGGGTGGAAGCCCCACTTCAAGTGGATGAACTTCGACCTGAAGTACCTTGAGGATCCCAAGGGAGTATACCCCACAGATGTATGTGCTATCATCTCCAGGAGAGGCTTTGAGGAGGATATGCCCGAAGTGGCAGCCTTCTACCGGAAGTTCAACCTGAACGAGGATTATCTTTACAGCCTGATGGCTGCCATCGATGAGCAGGGAGAAGAGGCAGGTGCCGCCTCATGGTATGAAACCAACAAGGAGATGATTGATGCCTGGTTTGAATAAACCTTACCGGTATTGATCTGTAAGTAACGACAAAAGCCGCCCCGAGGGCGGCTTTTGTCGTTTTCAATCTGTCGGGATGAGGTGACTCGAACACCCGACCTCCACGTCCCGAACGTGGCGCGCTAGCCAACTGTGCTACATCCCGATGATTTTAGTACCTTCTTTGTGAGTGCCGTTTTCCGCTTTAAAACCCTTTGTAGTAAAGGAATTGAATTAACATTTAAATTTAAAGAAATTGCGTTTTCAGCTTTAAATGCACTATCTTTGTTTCGAAAAGTTAGTACCAAAGTTAGTACCCAAATTTAAACGATTAAAACAGCATTACAATGAAAGTAAGTTTTAAACCGCT
>DURL01000175.1 GCA_012837345.1 Bacteroidales bacterium | reverse complement strand
GCACCCATCAGACGGGAATAGGACATTCCGTTTTCACGGGCGGCGGCATTGATACGCTGGATCCACAGTGCGCGGAAGTTGCGTTTTTTGTTTTTACGGTCACGATAGGCGTAGGTGAGACCCTTTTCCCACGTGTTCTTGGCTACGGTCCATACATTCTTGCGGGCACCGATGTAGCCTCTTGTAAGTTTCAGAACTTTTTTTCTGCGGTTGCGTGATGCAACATGATTGACTGATCTTGGCATAATGTTACTTGTTGTGAATGATAGCGTCTCTGTCGGGCAGAGCTCTTTGGTGCATACATCCTGTTACGAAATCTTTTTAGGGAAACCTTTGCGTGGGTTATTTCAATGCGAGCAGTGTCTTGATACTGTTCAGGTCAGACTTGTGAACAAGACCGGTCTGTGTCAGATTTCTCTTTTGCTTCTTGGTCTTTTTCGTCAAGATATGACTTTTGTACGCATGTTTCCGCTTGATTTTTCCTGTTCCGGTAAGGGCGAACCTCTTTTTGGCACCGGAATTAGTCTTCATTTTTGGCATTTTGCTGTCCTTGAATTAATGATTGTTTAAATTCTTTTGCTTTCGCAGTCAAGCGAAAAAGTGTGCAAAAGTAATGATAATATTTGGGTTATGCAAACCTTATTTGACAAAACATCCAAACTTTACTTGCATTCCTCCCTCGATTTCACGGAGATGAAACAACGGCATAGTGACAAGAAGAGCCGGTGATTGAATTTACCGGCCCTTTTCCTGCTGATACAGCCAGCAATGTGATGATGTTGTCACATTACTCTTCTTTCTTTTCCTTGTTCTCCTTTTTGGGGGCAGGGGTACTCTTCTTGGGGGAAAGCATGACCGACATGCGTTTGCCCTCCATGATAGGCATATGCTCTACCTTGGCATATTCCTCCAGGTCGTTGGCAAAGCGAAGCAGTAATACCTCTCCCTGTTCCTTGAACAAAATGGAACGGCCCCTGAAGAAGACGTAGGCTTTCACTTTTGATCCTTCGCCCAGAAAGTTCATCGCATGCTTGAGCTTGAAGTTGTAATCGTGATCATCTGTCTGTGGTCCGAAACGGATCTCCTTGACAGTAACCTTCACCGCTTTGGCTTTCTGTTCCTTCAGCTTTTTCTTCTGCTGATAAACAAACTTCTTGTAATCGATGATTCTGCACACAGGGGGTTTGGCTGTGGGGGCAATCTCAACAAGGTCCAGTTCCTTCTGTTCGGCAATCTTCAATGCCTCCCGGGTGGGATAGATCCCCTCTTCCACGTTGTCGCCTACTAACCGGACTTCCGGTACCCGGATCCGTTCATTGATCCGGTGCTGGTCTTTGGAGTCTTTTCTCATTCAGTGATGTTAATGTTTTCTCTGTAACTGATTTCTATTGTTTTTGTAAAAAAAGTATGTCAAACGATCAGATCTGCTCCAGTGTGGGATTCATCATTTTCTCCACCTCACGGGCCATCTCTTCGGCAAATGTACGCAAATTTACGGAACCCTGATCAACTCCGCCCTGTTTTCTGACTGAAACCGCTTCATTTTCTGCCTCTTTCTCACCTACAATCAGCAGGTAGGGTATTCGTTTCAGTTCGTTGTCGCGGATCTTGCGGCCCACCTTCTCGTTTCGGTCGTCCACCTCAGCACGGATGTCAAACCGTTTCAGCTCCTTCACCACCCTTTTGGCGTAGTCGTTATACTTTTCGCTCACGGGCAGGATCACCGCCTGTGTGGGAGCCAGCCAGAGAGGGAACTTGCCGGCGGTATGCTCGATGAGCACTGCCACGAACCGCTCCATGGAGCCAAAGGGGGCACGGTGAATCATCACGGGACGATGCTTCTGGTTGTCGGCACCGGTATATTCCAGCTCAAACCGCTCCGGCAGGTTGTAATCCACCTGGATGGTACCCAGCTGCCAACGACGTCCCAGTGCGTCCTTGACCATGAAGTCGAGCTTGGGACCGTAGAAGGCGGCTTCACCCAGCTCCACACGGGCTTTCAATCCCTTCTCCTCACAAGCTTCCACGATGGCACGCTCTGCCCTCTCCCAGTTGTCGTCCGAGCCGATGTACTTCTCCCTGTTGTTGGGATCACGCAGCGAGATCTGTGCTTCAAAGTTCTCAAAGTCCAGCGCTTTGAAGATGATAAAGATGATATCCACCACCTTCAGGAACTCATC
This sequence comes from Bacteroidales bacterium, assembly GCA_012837345.1. Lineage (GTDB taxonomy): Bacteria > Bacteroidota > Bacteroidia > Bacteroidales > Dysgonomonadaceae > Proteiniphilum. The sequence continues at coordinate 28,090 of DURL01000175.1, read as the reverse complement.
CTTCACCTGGTCGGGAGTACAGAAGATGTGGGCATCATCCTGTGTAAAGCCGCGCACACGGGTCAAGCCATGCAGCTCACCACTCTGCTCGTAACGGTAGACCGTGCCGAACTCCGCCATGCGCAGCGGCAGATCCTTGTAAGAACGGGGGAAGGTCTTGTATATCTCACAATGGTGAGGACAGTTCATAGGCTTCAGCAGGAACTCCTCCCCCTCTTCCGGAGTATGGATCGGCTGGAACGAGTCCTTGCCATACTTGGCATAGTGCCCGGAGGTGACATACAACTGCTTGTGCCCGATATGTGGAGTGATTACCTGTTCGTAGTCGAACTCGCGTTGTATCTTTTTCAGGAAATCCTCCAGCCGCATACGCAACTGCGTACCTTTGGGCAACCAGAGCGGCAGGCCTGCACCCACGGTCGGGGAGAAGGCGAACAGCTGCAGCTCCTTTCCGATCTTGCGGTGGTCGCGCTTCTTTGCTTCCTCCAGCATCAACAGGTATTCGTCGAGCAACTTCTTCTTGGGGAAGGTGATACCGTATAGACGGGTCAGCTGGGGTCGCTTCTCATCGCCACGCCAATAGGCACCGGCAGAAGAGAGCACTTTCACAGCCTTGATGTATGAAGTGTTGGGCAGGTGAGGTCCGCGGCAGAGGTCGGTAAACTCTCCCTGGGTATAGGTGGTAATGGTGCCATCCTCCAGTTCGTTGATCAGCTCCACCTTGTAGTGCTCATCCCTCCCGGAGAACATGGCAACCGCATCCTTCTTGGAGATGCTTTGCCGCACGATCTCCTCCCTGGCAGCGATCAGCTCCATCATCTTCTTCTCGATGACCGGGAAGTCGGACTCCTTGATGGTAACCCCTTCACCCGGGTCCACATCGTAGTAAAAGCCATTCTCAATGGCAGGACCGATACCAAACTTGATGCCGGGATAGAGCTTCTGCAACGCCTCAGCCATCAGGTGGGCCGACGAGTGCCAGTAGGCATGTTTGCCCTCATCATCCTCCCATTTGAGCAGGTTGACAGTGGCATCCTCCTCGATGGGACGGGTAAGATCCCATGTCTCACCATTGACACTTGCCGCCAGCACCTCTTGTGCCAGGCGCTGACTGATGCTCTGCGCAATCTCGAGAGCGGTAACTCCCTTTTCATATTCCCTGACGGATCCATCGGGAAATGTAATTCTTATCATGTAATACGAATCTTTATTGATCAATTTTTTATTTTGGACTGCAAATGTAGTGATTTTGTGATATATGATAGGACTATTTGACGAGTTTTTTACAAAAAACAGTCCTATAGGCACTACAACAGCATCAAAAACGGGTTTGTTATTTTTAACATCCATTCTGTCAAATTTCACATTCCTGCTCTCTATCTTTGCAAGCGATGAAAAGAAGCATTCAAATCCTGCTCACACTTATCCTCTCTGCCCTCATTGTTTACGGCGGATCAGGGGTGAATGCCTATTTCTATTGTTGCGACGATTGCCGAAGCGAAGGATCGGAAGTGATTACCGCACACCGTTGCTGCGAGATACACGCTCACAAGCATGAGGCAGCCACCACTGATCACAGGCTCAATGACAGTCACCATCTTTGCGAGGTGGGTTCACACGACAATTGCGGTGTGGAACGGATCGCCTTTAGCTGGGAACCCTCCACCCGTCACCAGGAGCCACAGCCCCAGGCGATTGACCTCGGTGCAGTACCCTTCCTGTTGCAGGCAACCATCCACCCTGACGAGGTGGATACCGTGATAATCTCCCATCCGGAGACAAAATGCCAGAAACCACCCAACCTAAGCAGTGAAGTCTACCTCACGCTGCTCACCACCCTGATCATTTGATTCATCTCTCCCTCTTCTTCGTCTCACATGAAGGAGAAAGCCTTGCTGCGCATTGACGTGGCCGGCATCTGCATATATTCTCAATCATTCATCGACGGTCTGCATAAAAGTGAGCTGCACCCTGCGAAAGGACAGATTCATCATTTGAGATTTACAATTGCGCATTACCGTCACAACCCACATTTAAAAGACATGTTACAAAGATATCTTTTCTCTTTGCTCCTGTTCACTGTTTCATTGCATCTCACCGCGGCAGACAACAAGCTGAAGGGGTTTGTATATGATAGCAGCAACGAGCCGGTGATCGGTGCCAACATCTACTGGGAGCAATCAAAAAAAGGGACCACCTCAAACAGGGAGGGTTTTTTCGAGATTGAACTTACCGGTAAGCATGAACACCTGATCGTCACCTACACCGGCTACATCGCCCAGAGCCTCCATATCCATGATGTGGACGAGGAGCTGACGGTCATCCTGGAAGAGGACACCCAACTGCTGGACGAACTGGTCATCAGTCGACGCTCACCCGGCACCGTGACGCAGCGAGACGCCTTGCTGCAGACACAACGGGTGACCCGGGGTGAGATTCACCGGGCGGCCTGCTGCAACCTGGGGGAGAGCTTTGAAACCAATCCCTCGGTAGACGTAGCATATAGCGATGCAGCCACCGGAGCCAAGCAGATAAAGCTGTTGGGGCTCGCCGGCACCTATGTGCAGATGCTCACCGAGAACTATCCCAACTTCCGTGGGGTGGCCTCACCTTTCGGCATGGACTACATCCCCGGTGCCTGGATGGAAGGGATCTACATCTCCAAGGGCACCTCATCGGTGAAAAATGGTTATGAAGCGCTGGCTGGCCAGATCAACGTGGAGTACAAGAAACCGCAGACCATGGACAAGTTCTCTCTCAACCTGTTCGGGAGTGACGCCCTCCGCATGGAGGCTAATGCCGATGCGAGCATCCACCTGAATGAAGGCCTCACCACCGCACTTTTCGCCCACTATTCTGACGACACGCAGCCGCACGATCGCAACGAGGATGGCTTCCTTGATTATCCGAAGACACGGCAGCTCAACCTGATGAATCGCTGGAACCACGAGGCGGGCAAGTATGTGGCACAGTATGGTGTCAGGTATGTGAACGAACAGCGTGAGGGAGGGCAGGATGTGACCCATGGGACAATTGATGATCCTTATACCATCTCGCTGGCGACCAACCGTGGTGAGTTCTACACCAAGCAGGCTTATGTCTTGAGCGCCGATGAGCTGGCGGAGAGCGCGGCACTGATCGCTTCCGGCTCGGTGCACGACCAGCAGTCGCGCTATGACCTCACACCCTATGATGTTACGCAGCAGAACCTCTACCTCAGCCTGCTCTATGAGAAGGATTTCTCCCATATGCACAACCTCAGCACAGGGCTGAGCCTGAATCATGACGGTTTCGAGGAGCATCTTGACAACAGCTCTTTCAACCGTGATGAAACCGTGCTGGGTGGTTATGTGCAATATGCCTTTAACCTGCACAACAAATTCATTCTGCAGGGGGGTATCCGGGCCGATCACAGCAGTCGTTACGGCTTCTTCGTCACACCACGGCTCCACCTGAAGTATAACCCGGCCGAATGGGTGCACCTGCGCGGGTCACTGGGTAAAGGATTCCGCACGGCGAATGTGCTGGCGGAGAACAACTACCTGTTGGCCAGTTCACGCCGTATCGAGATCGCCGACCATCTCGACCAGGAAGAGGCGTGGAACGCCGGGGTGAATGCCACCCTCTACATCCCCGCTGGCGGGCGCGAGATCACCCTCACGGGTGAGTGGTACCACACACGCTTCCTGAGCCAGGTGGTGGTCGACGTGGACAGTGATCCGCATGCCATACGCTTTTACAACCTTCAGGGGGGGCGATCCTATTCCAACAGTGCACAAGTGGAATTGAGCTACCCCTTCTTTACCGGCTTCACCTTCACGGCAGCTTATCGCTACACCCGCTCCATGTCGGACTACCGGAACGGAGTGACCGGAGAAACCCGCTTTCTGAGCAAACCGCTGCTGAACGACTACAAGGGACTGGTCACCACTTCTTATCAGACACCGCTCCGTAAGTGGCAGTTCGACCTCACCGGTCAGTTCAACGGCGGAGGACGGATGCCCACACCCGACAGTAGCAACCCGTTGTGGGAGGAACAGTTCGATCCTTTCACTGTGGTCAACGGTCAGGTGACCCGTTTCTTCCGCAACTTCTCGCTCTACCTGGGAGCGGAGAACCTGTTCGACTTCCGACAGGAGAACCCGATTATCGATGCGGCCCACCCACGCAGCGACAACTTCGATGCCACCATGGTGTGGGGTCCGGTGCACGGGAGGAAGGTCTATGCCGGCCTACGGTACAATATACCCAGATACTGATCAGTCATAAACCAACAGAAACATTTAAAAAATTACAGCGTTATGAAGAAAACAGTTTTACTTTTGATGATTGTTGCCCTCTCAACAGGCAGCACAAGCACAGTTTACGCCCAGAAGAAAGAACACAAACAAAAAGAGGAGGTGACAGCGCTCTTCACCCTCAACGAGGAGATATGCCATAACTGCAAACGGAAGATCGAGGGGTACCTTCCCTTTGAGAAAGGTGTGACCGCCCTGGCCTACGGTGACGACGGCTCCACGGTGGAGGTGACCTATCGCACCGACAGGACCGACACACTGAAGTTGCAGAAGGCATTCAACAAGATCAAGCTTGAAGTTGTAGAGACCAGGCTTGAGAAACAGCAAGAAGAGAAGTGACAAAGATCGAAACCCTTACTGCATCCGCTTGATAATGCTGTAAGACTGGATGATTCCCAGCTCACCCGCCTTACGCAGATCGTCCAGTCCGGCAGCGGTCTCACCAATGGAGAGCCGCGAAATGCCCCTGTTGAAGTAAGCCTCAGCAAACTGCGGCTCCAGCTCAATAGCCTTGGTGTAATCAGCGATAGCAGCACGGTAGTCCTTTTCCAGGGTAAAGATCTCTGCGCGGTTGTACCAGGCATAGATGAAGTCGGGGTTGAGCCGTATGATCGACTCATACTCCTTCAGGATCTCATCGTAGTCGATCGACCGCGTTGAGATCTCCGGGAGCCGTATCTTACCCGGCAGCTCACCCCTGCCGGGGAGCTCTATATCGTTACCGCGATCCACCATCATCGGTTCGTCCTGCAGACGGTCATATTCCAACTGCTTGGTACGGATCACCGCACTGGCAAACCGTGCCAGCAACATATCAGGGTTGATCTCCAGCACCCGTTTCATATCTTTAAGCGCGTTCTCGTAATCCTGCACCAGCATGAAATCGATTCCCCGGCCGAAGAAGAGCGCTTCGTTGCGGGGTTCCTCTTCAAGCCGCCTCGAGAAGTTATCGATGGAGCGGAAGTGAGTCTGCACCTGCAGCTCGTTCAGAGGGGCCTCCATGTTGGTCACCTTCAGGACCCAGTTGAGCCCAAGCTCGCTGTTGGCCTGATTCATGGTCCCTGAATAGTACACCGGGCGGCGTACCTCCACAGATCGCTCATAATAGGTGAGCACGAAGAGCGGCTCCAGCTCTACCGGTGCGAGTATGTTCTGCACTTTCCCCCTGCTCTGTCGCTGATACTTGGATTTCTGACTATCCTCCTCGTGTGCTACCACCAGCAGGTTAAACTTCTCGATGTTGGTATCAGTCTCGTCACGCGTACCTTTCGCTTCCTCATTGGTGGACTGCTCACCCAACGGCACGGGATCGGTGGTGGCTCTCTTGCGGGCTTTGGCCTCCTCAGCACGCGCCAGCAGATAGTCGTTCTCCGATCCGCGCAGGTCATTCAACTCTCTTTTCAGCTGTGCCCGCATGTAGTAACCGTTAAAGAACTCGGGATGAGCTTCCAGCACCACGTTCAGGTCACTGAGTGCACCCATCCTGTCACCTATCTCGTTCTTCAGCATGGAACGATTCAGATAAGCGATGGTGTTGTCAGGGTCAAGCTCCAGCACCTTATCGAAGTCGCTGATAGCCCGGTTGTTGTCTGCCACCTGAGCACGTAGCAATCCGCGGTTGAAACGGGCGATAAGGTTGTTCTCCTCCGTCTCGATCACCCGATCGTAGTCGGCCATCGCACCACGCAGGTCGTTCAGATGGTACTTCACCAGTCCCCGGTTGATGTAGTTGCCGGTGAAATAGGGGTCAAGTCTGATGGCTTCATCCAGGTCGGCCAGTGCATTGTTATACTCCTTCTGCTGGAAGAAGAGGAGTCCTCTGGCCGAGAATGACTGGGCGGTATAGGGATCAATATCAATTGCCTTGTCCAGATCGGTCATCGCCTGTATGGTATCACCCTGTTCCAGGTGCATCTGGGCACGGGTCAGATAGCCGGGCGTGTAATCAGGAAAACGGTTCAACAGCACCTCAAAGAACTTACCCGCCACCTCATACTGCTCCATCTCCACGTTGACGATCCCCATGTTGACCAGGGTGATCCTGTCCTCGGGAAAGAACTCCAGGCTCCGCTGGTAATCGGTGGCAGCCAGCGGGTACTTCTCCTGGTTCTGGCGTGCAGCTCCACGTAGCTGATAGGCAGCCGTGTAATAGGGGTTACGCAGCAGACACTCGGAGGCGTCCTCCTCAGCCCCCACGAAATCATCGAGCATAAACTTCGACATCGCCCTGAAATAGTAGGGTTCAGCCAGGTAGGGCTTGGCGGATATCACCTGATTAAAATACTGGATGGCCAGCACGTAATCCTCAAAATAGAGTGCATTCTTGCCGATCATCATCACCCGATCGGTGTTTACCTGGGCCGATGCCGACAAGGTTGAGAGCAAAATAAAAGCCGCGATGATTGTTCTTTTCATATTACTGCGTACGATCAAGTATTGGTTATTCCCCATCCGTCTGTAGTGGGAAGATATATATCTGTATGAGTGATTTGGGGGCAGTTCGTTTAATCTGCCTTCCTCTTTTCAGTCGATGCGTTCCACAATACGCGCACCATCGTCCATCTCACGGATGGAAATGCGCAGGGTCTCCCCGGGCAACACCTCTTCCACCAACTCGGGCCATTCAATGAAACAGCGACTTCCACTGTAAAAGTAATCCTCGTACCCGAAATCAAATGCCTCCTCCAGCTTGCGGATGCGATAGAAATCGAAGTGAAAGAGCGATGCACCCTCCCGGTCCCTGTATTCGTTGATGATGGCAAAAGTGGGGCTGGCCACCGTCTCCTTGACACCCAGCTCTTTACAGAGCGCTTTGATAAAAGTGGTCTTGCCGGCACCCATTGCTCCGTAAAAGGCAAACACCCTCTGTCCCTCCGTCTCCCGGAGGAAATCACGGGCAGCGGCACCGATCTGTGTGATATCGTTGATGACAATCTTCATAGGTTCTATTTTGGTGTGAGTGTGATCAGAGGGACCAGCATCTCTTCCATTGAAACACCTCCGTGCTGATAACTGTTCTCATAAAGTGAAAGGTAATGGTTATAATTGTTGGGATAGGCCAGCAAGTCATTATTCAGAGCAAAGAGATAACGGGTACTCATGTGCGGGGTGGGCAACCCACAGTTCTCAGGATGGAGAAGATCGAACACGCTGGAGGGGTCATACCCCAGGTTCCGTCCCATCTTGTAACGTAAACTCACATTGGTATCACGTTCGCCTACCACCTTCACCCCCTTCTTCACCCTGATGGCACCATGATCGGTGGTGAGCACCACCCTGATCCCCTTGCCTGCAATCGTCGTCAGCAGGTTGTGGAAGGGTGAATGCAGGAACCAGGAGCGGGTTAGCGAGCGGTAGGAAGACTCATCGGCCGTCAGCTCGCGAATCATCTTCGACTCAGTACCCGCATGAGAGAGCATATCAATGAAGTTATAGACGATGATATTGAGATCGTTCTTCATCAGCTTCGGCAGGAGCGCCGTCAGTTGCTCACCCTCCCGGTAATGGCTTATCTTATGATAGGAGATACTCTTCCTAATGCCACACCGCGCCAGCTGACGGCGTATCAACTCCTCCTCATGCAGGTTCATCCCCTCCTCATCTCCTTCATCGACCCACAGGTCGGGATAAAGCTCGGCAATGCTGCGGGGCAACAGTCCTGAGAAGATGGCATTGCGTGCGTAGGGGGTGGCCGTGGGAAGGATGCTGCAGTAAAGCTCATCGTATGTGGTAAAACACTCACTTATAATATCCTTAACTGCGAGCCACTGATCAAGACGGAAGTTATCAATCAGAATGAAGAAGAGCCTCTCCCCTTTTTCAAGTAACGGGAAAAGCACCTTTTCGAAGAGCTCGTTACTCATCAGCGGGCGATTACCGGGACTGATCATCCATTGCTCGTAGTTACGGCGGATAAACCTCCCGAAGGCATTGTTGGCATCTCTCTTCTGTGTCTCCAGCAACTCGCTCAGAGGATGATTGGCCTGATCCAGCTCCAGCTCCCACTGTGCCAGTCGCCGGTACAACGCCATCCAGTCAGCGGCAGTTGCAGCGCGATCCATCTCATCACTGATCTGCCTGAATGCATTTCGATAGCGATCGGTGGTTGCTCCCGCAATCAGTTCTTTTTGATCGAGTATCTTCCTGACGGTGAGCAGCACCTGGTTCGGGTTGACCGGTTTGATGAGGTAGTCGGTGATCCTGCGGCCGATAGCCTGCTCCATGATCCCCTCATCCTCGCTGCGGGTCACCATCACTACCGGCAGATAGGGATGGACTGTGTTCAGTCTGTTGAGCACCTCCAGCCCCGACATCCCGGGCATCTGTTCATCAAGGAAGACAATGTCGTAGTGTTTTTCACTACACATCGCAAGGGCATCACTACCGTTAGTGGTGCAATCAGTCCCATATCCCTTCTCTTCGAGATAAAGGATATAAGGTTTCATAAGATCAATCTCATCATCCACCCAGAGAAAGTGTGCCTTGTTCATCGCTGCTGACTGGTCTGTATAGGGTCTGAAAATGGAGCAAATGTATCGATTTCCGCTCTATCTCACAATCTTTTTTGCTTTTTTAGGATGCTGCTTTGTCTGTGGTGAAGATCGGACTCTGCTTCACCGTTATTTTCAGCCGTTATTCTTCCTCTGTACGAGGAAAAAGTATATATTTGTGGAAAAGGAAACAAACCATCAGATAATTCAGTTTCAATATGAAAAAAGGTATCCTGTCAGCAATTCTACCCGCCATCCTCTTAATAACCGGATGCGTGCAACAGCCCACAGCCATCTTTAATGGAGATGATCTCTCCAACTGGCAATTCATCGTTGAGGAGAACACCGTACCGGGTGAGGAGGTATACAGCGTCTCAGATGGCATCATCACCGTGAAAGGAGAGCCCCTTGGCTACATGTACACCCGGGAGAAATACCGTAACTACACCCTGGAACTGGAATATCGATGGGTCGACGAAGAGAGCAACAGCGGCATCTTCTTTCTGATCGAAGAGCCGGCCAATCCTTTTCCAAAAGGGATTGAGTGTCAGTTGATGGCAGGCAAAGCAGGCGATCTGGTGCTGCTGAATGGTGCGGACCTGAATGAATATTCGCTACCGGAAGGGGTATCCGAAAGACCCGCTTTCCCGGTGATAACGAAAAAAGAGCCTTCAAACGAGCAGCCAGCAGGTGATTGGAACAAGGTCAGCATCACGGTCAACGAAGGAGTGATCAGCATACGGGTGAATGACCTGTTGCAGAACAGTGCCACGAGCGAGGTAAAGGAAGGTCATATTGGCCTTCAGAGCGAGGGGAAAGCAATCCAGTTCCGTAACCTGGTGTTGCTCCCTTTATAATGAGAGAGAACAACCCTAAAAAAAACCACAACAGTCATGCAAGTAACCGCAAACGGAAAGAAATTTATCGACCAGGAAGAGAGATATGGTGCACATAACTACCACCCGCTACCGGTTGTGTTGTCACAAGGTAAAGGGTGTTACCTCTGGGACGTAGACGGGAAGCGGTATTTCGATTTCCTGTCGGCCTACTCCGCTGTCAACCAGGGACACTGCCACCCGAAGATCGTGGAAGCACTCACCGAACAGGCGGGGCGGCTCTGTCTCACCTCCCGTGCCTTTTACAACGATGCCCTGGGACCTTACGAGCAATACATCCACGATTATTTCGGCTATGACAAGGTGCTCCCGATGAACTCGGGAGCCGAAGCGGTGGAGACAGCCCTCAAGCTGGCCCGCAAGTGGGGCTACCTGAAGAAGGGCATCCCTGAGAACAAAGCGCTGATCATTGGCTGTGAAGGGAACTTCCACGGCCGCACCATCACCATCGTCTCCCTCTCCACCGACCCCGATGCACGGGCTGACTATGGCCCCTACACCCCCGGTATCGGGGTGATCCCCTACAACGATGTCTCAGCACTGGAAGCGTTGCTGAAAGAGCAAGGCGAAAATGTTGCCGCCTTCCTGGTAGAACCGATACAGGGCGAAGCAGGTGTCTTCGTACCGGACGAGGGATACCTGAGAGCCTGTTACGATCTCTGCAAGAAACACAACGTGCTCTTCATCGCGGATGAGGTACAGACCGGCATCGCCCGCACGGGACGGTTGCTCTGCAGCGATCACGAGGGGGTGCGCCCGGATATTGTGATCCTGGGCAAAGCAATCTCGGGAGGGGTGCTTCCTGTCTCGGCGGTACTTGCCGATGATGAGGTGATGCTCACCATCCGTCCGGGCGAGCATGGCTCCACCTTCGGCGGATTTCCGCTGGCCTGCCGCGTGGCAACCGCCGCACTGGAGGTGGTGAAAGAGGAGAAGCTGGCTGAGCGTGCAGAAGAGCTGGGCAGAATCTTCCGCGAGGAGATGAGTCAAATAAAGAGTTCCATGATTCGCCAGATAAGAGGCAAGGGACTGCTCAACGCGGTGGTGATTGAACCCCATGACGGTAAGGAAGCGTGGGATGTCTGCCTGAAGATGGCTGAAAACGGATTGCTGGCCAAGCCGACACACGGTGATATTATTCGCTTCGCACCTCCGCTGGTGATCACCGAATCTGAACTCCGCGAGGCAATCGTCATCATCCGAAATACGATAGAATCGATGGAATAACAGGATTGGTTCATGGTTCAAGGTTCAAGGTTTAAAGCTCATACGTTTATTAGAAGAACCTATTGCTAATTGCTAACAGCTTATCGCTAAAACAATGCAAACAACCTCAAAACTACTGATGGTACGTCCTGCCCGCTTTGCCTTCAACGAGGAGACGGCACAGAACAACTATTTTCAACAGCCCTCCGGTTCCGAATCGGTAGCGGAAAAGGCACTGGAAGAGTTCGACACCTTTGTCCGGCTGCTGCGTGCGAACGATGTGGATGTGACGGTAGTGCAGGACAGTCCGGAGCCCTGGACACCCGACTCCATCTTCCCAAATAACTGGTTCTCCTCGCACCTCACAGGAGAGCTGGTGCTCTACCCCATGTTTGCCCCCAACCGTCGCCAGGAAAGGAAAAGAGAGGTGCTGGAGCTGCTACGACGGAAGATGAACCACCGCAAGGTGGTGGATCTGACCCCCTGGGAGGAGGAGGGTGAGTTTCTGGAGGGTACCGGCAGCATGATCTTCGACCGCGACAGAGGGGTAGCCTACTGTTGCCGTTCGCCCCGCACCTCGGAGAAGGTGCTGGCGGAGTTCTGCTCACGGATGAACTACGATGCCCTGCTCTTTGATGCGGTCGACGCGCAGGGTAACGCCATCTACCACACCAATGTCATGATGGAGGTGGGGACACAGGTGGCGGTGATCTGCCTGGAGACGATCCGCGACGAGGGTGAGCAGCGCAAGGTGGTGTCACGGCTGACAGCCGCCGGGAAGATCATCGTGGAGATCACCCTCGATCAAATGAATCATTTTGCCGGCAACATGCTGGAGATCAAAAGTCGCGGCGGAGAGCCCCTGATGGTGATGTCATCCTCAGCCCGTAAGGCACTGACACCCGATCAGGAGAGGACCATCGCCACCTTCACCCGCATCCTCTCAAGCGACCTGGGAACCATCGAGGCCAATGGTGGGGGATCGGCACGCTGTATGGTTGCGGAAATTTTCTGCTGATCGGGATACAATTCTCAGTAATTGGTTTTATTGTCATTTTTTTAATTTACTTTGTAAAAGGAAGTAGTGTTTCAACCTTTTAAATCAAGAAGTAGTATGTCATTTAAAAAAGAACTTAAAGAATTTCTCATGCGCGGCAGCGTCGTGGACATGGCCGTGGGTATTGTGATTGGAGGCGCCTTTGGCAAGATCGTCACCTCCTTCGTGAACGACATCCTGATGCCGCCCATCGCCATGGCAGTGGGCGACACCAAGTTCACCGAGTTGAAGGTTGTGTTGAAAGAGGCAGTGTTGCAGGGGGAGGAGATCATCGCTCCGGCCATTACCTGGAACTATGGCTCCTTCATCCAGGCTATTATTGACTTCCTCATCATCGGTATTTCCATCTTCTTTGTCATCAAAGCGATGAACAACATGAAGCGGAAAAAAGAGGAAGAACCAGCTCCTGCTGCACCACCCGAACCGACCAAGGAGGAGACCCTGCTGACCGAGATCCGCGATCTGCTGAAAAAAGATTAAGACGGTTCTCTAACAAGGGGAATGAAAAAACGGGTTGTATGCAATACAATCCGTTTTTTTACTGTAATTCCGTCAGATACTTCCAATATTTTTTCGGCATATGCTGGCGCTGTAACCTGGGGTTAAGCCGTTCACGGATGGTGATGCTGCGGAAATACTCCTTCCACATCTGTTGGAAGAGCTGTTCCTCATCCGACTGTTTCTCACCTTCCAGCTGTCCGAGTCTCAGTGCTGCCAGGTCGGCAGGTGAGAAGGAGACCTCGTTCACGGCATGGGTGTCCCAGTAGAGGCCCTGATTGCGCGTGGTATCGTAGAGGATCCAGGGCTGTGTGGCGTAGCGGCTTCGGAAATGCTTCACCACCACCGGGAGCAGGTTATAGCGAGGTGCAATGGGTGCGAACCAGATGCCGTCAGCGGTCTCCTGGAAACGGACAAACTGTACGAGGCGGTGTGCCTCGCGTGAGACCTGCTGTGCGATCTCCTTTACGCGCAACACATCCACATCACCGAAGTTGAGCTCGACACCCTGCGGATGGTCAATGTTCTTGCGGATGTATCTGAACAGGAGCATCTCCGTCTCCGGAAGACCGGAGATCCAGACGCTCATCATCATCCTGCGGGCAATCTTCGATAGCTTCTTCTCCAGGCTGCTCCATACCCGTGATGCCTTCTCCTTATCCATATCCACCACGTATCGTTCGTCAGCGAAGAGGGGCTGCTGATCGGTATCGGAGAGGATCATATCGGGAAAACGCTTCCGGGCGTAGGCGAAGAAGATGCAGGAGAGCAATCCTTCAAAGGTCTTGTCGTAGAGGAACAGGATCATTGCTTCACTCCCCCCACTCTATGGCGTACTGCAGCAGCTCGGCCGCCCGGTTCTTCTGCTTCTGCGTCACCTGCCGCCGCACATACTGGGGCGTGAGCTCGTTGACCGTCTGCATTGGGAGCTCCCGGTTAACGATGAAGTATTGTGCCCGTTTCATCACCACCCCGATCTTCTTCAGCTGTGGGATTGAAAGTCGCCCATAGCGGCGTGAGACCACGATCAGCTTGGCCGATTTCACGCCGATGCCCGGCACGCGGAGGATCATCTCGTAGGGGGCACTGTTGACATCTACCGGGAAGAACTCCGGATGACGCAGTGCCCATCCCATCTTGGGGTCTACATCGAGATCCAGGTCGGGATGCGACTCATCCACGATCTCAGTGGCCTTGAACTCATAAAAACGCATGAGCCAGTCTGCCTGGTATAGCCTGTTCTCCCTTACCAGCGGCGGTGCGGCGAGAGCCGGCAGACGGCTGTCACCCCTGTTCACCGGGATGTAACCGGAGTAGTAGACCCGCTTGAAGGAGGGACGCCGGTAGAGTGCCGATGCGAGGGTGAGGATCTGACGATCGCTGTCGGGTGTGGCGCCGATGATCAGCTGGGTGCTCTGTCCTGCCGGCACGAAGCGGGGTGCGGAGCGGAACTTCTTCCTCTCTTCGGCGCTCTCCAACATCCCCTGCTGGATGAAGCGCATGGGAGCAAACACCTCACTGTAGCTCTTTTCCGGTGCCAGCAGCTTCAGGTTCTCCTCGGAGGGGATCTCCAGGTTGACGCTCATACGATCGGCGTAGCGGCCTGCCTGTGCGATCAGCTCGTCGCTCGCACCGGGGATGGCCTTCATGTGGATGTAACCGTTGAAACGGTACGCTTCCCGCAACAGCTTCACCACACGCAGCATCTGCTCCATCGTGTAATCGGGGTTGCGCATCACCCCCGAGCTGAGGAAGAGACCCTCTATGTAGTTGCGCTGGTAAAAGGCGATGGTGAGCTCAGCCAGTTCCTGCGGGGTAAAGGCGGTACGTTTCACGTCGTTGCTGCGACGGTTGGTGCAGTAGGCACAGTCGTAGATACAGTGGTTGGTGAGCAGTATCTTAAAGAGTGAGATGCAACGACCGTCGGGGGTGAAGCTATGGCAGATGCCCCAACCGGTGGCGGTACCGATGCCTCCTTTCACGGCAGGGCGTGTGGTGCCACTCGACGCACAGGATACATCGTACTTGGCGGCATCGGCCAATATGCTCAACTTCTCCAGTATCTTCTCATTCATTGTTTTAAGGGTTAGGAATCCCAACAGGCTGCAGTACCCAACGACGCATACAAAGTAAGTCAATTCCGCTGGTTTTTCGCCACTCGAAATCTTAAAAATTGATCATTGTCGACAACTTGACAACAATCAGAAAAAAAGTTTCCTATTTTTGTAACCGAATGCGTTTAGATAGTGTCCTATGCATGTAAACAGAATGATTCACTTAATTAAAAACATGCGAATATGGAAGAATTGATACCCCTTGTAGCCATTATTGTAGTGATTGGACTGCCCATCGCCACCGGTCTTGTAATCGGACTGACATCGGTAAAAAACGATCACCGGGAACGGATGGGATTGATTGAACAGGGCATTATCCCTCCCAACAGAACCAAACAGAAGAGCACCCCCAATCGCCTTGTATCGCTTCGCAACGGTATCGTACTGATTGCCCTGGGCATCGGCATCATCGTGGGATTCCTCTGTTCGGAGTACCTCGTGATTGGACAGGGAAACCAGTTTTGGGTGACCGGTGCCAGCGTGGTCTTTTTCCTGGGAGTAGGTTATCTGATCTACTTCCTGGTAACAAGGAAAATGGTTTTTTTGCCGCAGCAGGAGGATAACGAAAGAGAATAACCGTTGCAATGAACGAGAATCAGCGTGTGCAGCAGGTGCTCTCGGGCAACACTTCCGCGTTCGCATATTTTGTCGAGAGCTATCAGGATATGGCGATCACCATCGCCTACCGGATATGCGGCAATATGCAGGATGCGGAGGATGTGGTGCAGGAGAGTTATGTGAAAGCCTACCGCAACCTGCATACCTTCCGTTCGGAGAGCAAGTTCTCCACCTGGCTCTACCGCATTGTATACAACACGGCGGTGACCTTTTCCAAGACACGCATCTGGACGGGTATGATGGAAACTGAGATCGAGTACGCGGTAGATCTGAGTGACCGGGGAGCAGATGCCGGACTGGCTGAGAGAGAACGCAGGGAGGTGGTGAAGGATGTACTGGAGAGGATGCCCAAGGGGGATGCACTGCTGCTGACATTGTACTATTTGGAGGATCACACGGTGAAGGAGATCGCCTCAATCACCGGCCTGAACGAGCCAAATGTAAAAGTAAAGCTTTTCCGGGCCAGGAAAATGTTCAAAGAGCTACTCACGGAATGCTTCAGCATGGAGGATGCCGGCTATAGCTAAACTACTCGATAATACTGGCTCCCATTATTTGGGAAAACAGTCAAACAAGATCTAAGCTGAACCACAATGAAAGAAAAAAAAAGAGATATGGAGGATGCAGAGTTGAGAGAACTGATTCAAACGACTGGCAAAAAGGCACCGGAGAATCTGCAATACCGCATCATGCATCAGATAGAGGCTGAACATGCGCTCACCCCCAAAAAAATACCCGTAACAAAGAAAAGCGTCTCTTTGCTGAGGGATCTGGGGAATATTTTCGGGGTAATGTATATCTTGTTGGCCGCCATCGTAGGCGGGGCCTACCTGTTGCTGGGAGAGGCATTTCTGCAGTCGCCGCAATTCTGGGGAACAGTGGTATTGGTGAGCCTGATATTCAGTCTTTTCTGGCTGATCACGCGACTGGATTATCACCTCCGGGAGAAAAGAAAATAGGGTATTGAACCCGCTTCACTCAACCTCCAGCACATACACAGGCTGAGGCTCCAGGTCAGTGCTTTTTTCACCGTCACCCTGGCTGCTGCGCTGCACGTAGATATGCAGTTTCTGTTTCTCTTTCCAGAGCTCAGTGTCGAACGATGGCTCCCAGGCATCGACAGTAAAACCGGCCAGATCGATCACCTCCCAATCACTCTTTGTCCCGATATTTTTCTTCGCCAGTGACACCCTGCTGTGGCGTTCCTCATCATAAAAGGCGATATATTGACTGTTCTGGTGGGAGACAAGTGAGTTGGTGCGGAAAATAGCCGTATTCACCGAGGTCTGACCGTAACCTCTGCCTCCCGTATCGACCAGCTTTTGTGCATACAAAAAGGATATGGGGAGAAGCAAGGTTAGCAGGAGCATACATTTGTTCATGATGACCGGCTCCTGTTATTCCTTCATCAGTTGCTCTCTTGCTTTTGTAAGCATCTCGGGCGACTCGGCAGGGGGATAGTGGAGGTCGAGTGAACGGAACAGCTCCAGGATGATATCGCCTACGGCCATGCGGGCGAAGAACTTCTTGTCAGCCGGGATCACATACCAGGGGGCATAGGGCTTTGAGGTCTTTTCCAACATCTCTGCGAACGCTTCCTCGTAAGCATCCCACTGTTCCCGTGCCTGAAGATCGGCGGAGCTGAACTTCCAGTTCTTATGCGATTCGTCGATGCGGGAAAGGAATCGCTCCTTCTGCTCCTCCTTAGAGACGTTCAGGAAAAACTTGAGGATACGCATGCCATTGTGGTGCAGGTGCTTTTCAATCGCATTGATCGCCTCGTAGCGGTCGTCCCAGAACTGTTGGTTTATCATATCTACCGACTCGTATCCGGGGATACGCTCATTGAGGATCCACTGCGGATTCACCCTGGTAGCCAACACGTTCTCGTAGTGCGACCGATTGAAGATCTCAATCATGCCACGTTGTGGCAGGGCGCGGTAGTGGCGCCAGAAGTAGTCGTGCTCCAGCTCATTCTTGGTGGGGGTCTTGAAGCTGTGCACCCGGCATCCCTGCGGGTTGATGCCCGACATCACGTGGCGGATCACCCCATCCTTGCCGGCCGCATCACGCGCCTGCAGGATGATCAGCAACGAGTAGCGATCGTCGGCGTAAAACATCTCCTGCAACTCCTTTAGCTCCTTGATATTGGCCTTGATCTCCTTTTTCGCCGATTTCTTGGTGAAGCCACCATCCTCGCGGGTGGCATAATTCTTCAGGTTGACCTTTCTGCTGCCTTCAATGCGCAGTTTACTGTAATCGTAATTCATATCATACCAATTTTATTTCTGGGCATAATTGCTGCCGACACCTTTCAGGAGTCCCTCATACCGCTCTTCGTCGGATATGATCCTGAGACCTTCCATAAAGATATCGTTCTCCTCGTTGATTACCCTGAAGTAGGCGGATGAGTCGAACAGGTCCCGTGCGATCAAAGCCTTCAGCTGCAGGAGAATGAGAGCACGCGACTGCGCATACTCCTCCTCATCCCATTTCACACCCTCTGTCTCGGCCTGTTGCCGCAATTTGCCGGCCAGAACCTCAGGTATCTGATAGCTCTCTGTATAAGTAACCGCATCAGGATAGCTTTGCAACAGGTCACTCCTTCTCTTGTCCACCTCCGCGATGGCTACCTTGTTTATCACACCATTGGCATTGAGGTGTGCGTGCAACATGGTACCGGTGGTATCCATCGGCACGAAATAGTCGGGCATGATCCCCCCACCGCCATAAACGGTTCGCCTGTTCACCAGGGTGGTATACTTCAGCGAATCAGGAAACCGGATGCTATCGGCATCGAAAAGCTCCCCATGTTGGAATCGGTTCATGAAGTCCTGCTGGTAACCGTCCGGATCACCGGGCTTGTAGGGCTTCTGGATGCTTCTACCGGTAGGGGTGTAGTAACGCGCTACAGTAAGCCGGATCATGGCTCCATCAGGTAGCGGCAACTGACGCTGTACCAGTCCCTTTCCAAAGGTTCTCCGCCCCACGATCACTGCACGGTCCCAGTCCTGGAATGCACCGGCCAGGATCTCGCTTGCCGAGGCGGAGTTACTGTTGACCAGCACCACCACCTTCCCTCCGTTGAGCTGATCAGTACCCGTAGCGTTCATGGTGAACCGTGGCTGGTTCTTTCCTTCGGTGTAGACAATCAACTTCTCATTTCCCAGGAACTCACTGGCAATCTCGTTTGCGGTTTGCAGGATCCCCCCACCGTTGTCGGTAAGGTCAAAGATCAGATGTTTCATCCCCTGTTTTCTGAGTGTACGTTCAGCCTGCCGGAACTCTTTCCCGGAAGATATCCCAAAGCGGCTGAGACGGATGTAACCGATCTCATCGGTCACCATATAAGCCGCATCGATACTGGTGATTGGAATCATGTCGCGGACGATGCGGAAAGTGATCAGTTGCGGCACACCCCGCCTCTGCACCTTCACCTCCGCCACAGTACCTTTGGGACCCCGCAGACGTCTTACCACATCCTGGTTGTTCATCTCGACCCCGGCGATCAGGGTATCGTTTACAAAGATAAACTTATCCCCCGGCATGATGCCCACCTTCTGTGAAGGACCACCTCCAATCACCTCCATCACATAGAGGGTGTCGGTGACCATATTGAAGGAGATGCCAATCCCTTCAAAGTTTCCCTGCAGCGGCTCATTCATCGCCTTCACCTCCTCTTCGTTAAGGTAGGTCGAGTGTGGGTCCAGCTCTCTGAGCATCCCCCGTATGGCAGCCTCGGCAAGTTGTTTGTTGTCTACATCATCCACATAGAGCCCCTGGATCATCTGGAGCGATCTCTCCATCTTCAACCCTTCGGGCGAGAGTCTAAATTGTGAAAAAGCGTTTCCCGGGAGAAGGAAGACGCTTAGAACTGTCATCAGTAAATATTTCTTCATTTTCTTTTCAGGGTTTGGGTATAAGCTTCATCCCTTTGGGAATGAAGAGACTCACCTCGTGACCGTAACGCAGCAACTCTCTGACCTGAGTTGAACTGACATGGGTGAGCGCAGGCTCTGTGAACAATAAAAACGTTTCAATTCCCGAAATGGTTCGGTTCATATCGGCGATGGTCTTCTCATACTCGAAGTCGAACACCGACCGGATGCCACGCAGGATAAAGCGAGCGCCGGTCTCCCTGGCAAAGTCGATGGTCAGCGAAGAATAACTCTCCACCCGTATGCGTGGCTCCTTACGGTAGAGATCACGGATCATCGCCAGCCGCTCCTCGAGAGTGAAGTAGGATTTCTTTGATTCGTTGATGCCGATGGCGATCACGATCTCATCCATCAGCTGCAGTCCCCGTCGCACCAACGATTCGTGACCGATGGTGAAGGGGTCGAAAGTGCCCGGGAAAAGGGCGATACGCTTGCTATTTCTTTCCATCGTGCAGGTTTATTGACATTTGAGCTGAAAGCTGATTGCTGAAAGCGAATCAGGCCACCCCCTCCTCTTCCACCACCAGGTTATCGATGATGAAGTTCTGCCGCTGTGGTGTGTTCTTCCCCATATAGAACTCCAACAACTCTTTTAGCAGGTCTTCCTTTCGCATGGTCACCCTGTCGAGGCGTATATCCTCACCAATGAAGTGACGGAACTCATCGGGCGAGATCTCACCCAGCCCCTTGAAACGGGTGATCTCAGGGTTGGGTCCCAGCTCTTCGATGGCAGTGAGCCGCTCCTCTTCGGTATAACAGTAGAGTGTTTTCTTCTTGTTTCGTACCCGGAAGAGCGGTGTCTGCAGGATGTATACATGCCCCTTTTTGATCAGGTCGGGGAAGAACTGGAGGAAGAAGGTGAGCAGCAGCAAACGGATGTGCATCCCGTCGGTGTCGGCATCGGTGGCGATGATCACCTTGTTGTAACGCAGGTCATCCATGCTCTCTTCGATGTTGAGAGCCGCCTGTAACAGGTTGAACTCCTCGTTCTCGTACACGATCTTCTTGGTGAGTCCGAAGCTGTTGAGTGGCTTGCCACGGAGACTGAACACCGCCTGGAAGTTGGGATCACGGCTCTTGGTGATGGAACCGCTGGCGGAGTCACCCTCGGTGATGAAGATGCAGCTCTTCTTCTGCTGGTCACCCCTTGTGTCGTTATAATGTATGCGGCAGTCGCGCAGCTTTTTGTTGTGCAGGTTGGCTTTCTTGGCCCGCTCACGGGCCAGCTTGGTGACACCGGCGATAGCCTTGCGCTCCTTCTCCGAGTCGAGGATCTTCTTCTGCAGGGTTTCAACCACATCCGCATGCTTATGCAGGTGGTTGTCAAGCTCCTTTTTCAGGAAGTCGTTGATATGTTTACTCACCGACACCCCTCCGGGCCCCATCTCTTTCGATCCCAGCTTGGTCTTGGTCTGTGATTCGAAGACCGGCTCCTCCACCTTGATGCTGATGGCGGCCACGATACCGTTACGGATGTCGGAATATTCGAAGCTACGGTTGTAGAACTCCTTGATGACACGTGCCACAGCCTCCCGGAAGGCTGTGAGGTGTGTACCCCCCTGGGAGGTATGCTGTCCGTTGACAAAGGAGTAATACTCCTCGCCATATTGTGTGGTATGGGTGATGGCCACCTCGATATCTTCTCCGTGGAGATGGATGATGGGATAAAGCTCCTCGGAGGTGAGGTTCTCGTTGAGCAGGTCCTCGAGCCCGTTCTTGGAGAAATATTTCTTTCCGTTGAAGAGTATGGTCAGTCCGGTGTTGAGGAAGACATAATTCTTCAGCAGCGGCTCGATATGCTCCTCGCGGTAGTGATACTCACCGAAGATCTCAGGGTCGGGGGTGAAACCCACCATTGTTCCATTCGACTGGCCAGCAGCAACCAGATCCTCCTCCTTCACCAGGATCCCCTGGTTGAAGGAGACCTGTCTGGCTTTTCCCTCGCGGAAGCTCTCCATGTAGAAGAAGGATGAGAGGGCGTTCACCGCCTTGATACCCACGCCGTTCAGACCCACTGATTTCTTAAAAGCCTTTGAGTCATACTTGGCACCGGTGTTCATCTTGGAACAGACATCCGTCACCTTGCCCAGGGGAACACCCCGGCCATGGTCCCGCACGGTCACCTCTTTGTCGCTGAGCGTGATCTCGATGGTCTTACCAAATCCCATCATGTACTCATCGATGGAGTTGTCGAGCACCTCCTTTAGCAGGACATAGATGCCGTCGTCGTATGAGGTACCGTCGCCCAGCTTACCGATATACATCCCCGGGCGGCGGCGGATATGCTCCTGCCACTCCAGGGTCACGATATTCTCTTCCTGATAGTTCTCCTGTAGTATCTGTAGTTCTCTTTCTGATTCGCTCACGTTTTCTTTCTTCTCTTACAAATTTTTGATAAAAGCTCTCCGCCGTTTGGTCTGCCGGGCTTCCAGGTCATCCCACATCGATTTCACGCGGTGGTTCAGATCCAGCTCCGGGTTGCTCTCCGCATAGTCAAAACCCAGGCGACTGGCTGACAGCACGAATTCATTGAATATAAGCGCATTCACTCCTTTACCCTGGTATTCAGGCTCAACAGCGATCAGCATCAGATCGAGTACATTGTTCTCCTTACCTTTCAAAGCCCGGTAAAGATGATACCATCCCGTCGGCACGAAGCGCCCCCTGGCTTTCTGGAGAGCTTTGGCGATGCTGGGCAGTCCGATACCCACTCCGATCAGCTTATTGTCCTCCTGGCGAATGACCAGTGCAAGGAACTCGAGTCGCAACATCGGGATATACATCTCCACGTAGTAATCGATCTGTCGGTCGGTCAGTTCCACGAAGCCATACAGATCCTTGTAGGCGCGGTTGATCAGCTTAAAGATCTCCCTGGCATAGGGATAAACATCCTTCTTACTCTGCAGATGCTTCACCACCACGCCGGAACGTTTCTTCACGATCTCAGCAGCACGCTGGAACCGTTCGGGTGTCACCTTCGGGATGGTGATCAGAAACTCCACCCAGTCCTGGTCCTTGGCATACCCCATGCGAACCATGTGATCCACGTAGTAGGGGTAGTTGTAGATGGTGGAGAGGGTGCCCATCTGGTCAAACCCTTCCACGAGCATCCCTTCATGATCGAGATCGGTGAATCCCAGCGGACCGTGCATCTTCTCCATTCCCCGTGAACGGGCCCAGCTCTCGGCAGCCCCGAAGAGTGCATCGACCACCTCCTGGTCATCGATGAAATCGACAAAACCAAATCGGGCATTCTTCTCTTTCCATATCTCATTGGCCTTGTGGTTGATGATCACCCCGATCCTGCCCACAATCACCCCCTCACGATAAGCCATGAAGTAGTTGGCATCGCAATGATCGAACGCCGGGTTCTTGCTCATGTTGAGGGTAGTCCTTTCATCGTAGATCAGTGGTGGTACAAAATATTCGTTCCCCTCATAGAGGTCGATACCGAACTGAATGAACCTCTTCAGGTCATCTTTCGTGTTGACTTTATGGATTGTTACTGACATGTTATTCGCATTCAATAGATTTCCTGTACTAGCTTGGTTCTGATGCTCCTTGCAGAGACAGATACAAAGATACAATTTTTTTCATTCATCCCTGCTCTGTGGATTTATTCTTTCACCCTCTGTCGGTACTGCTCCCATCGGGCAGTCACCTCCCGCACATAGTTGATGGTCTCGTCGCCGCGAAAGTAACCGTTGCGACAGACAGGATCGGTGTAATACTGCTCCAGACGCTTGAGCTGGACGAAACGTTCCACATTTCCTTCCCAAACATTCTTGTCGGCATCATACTTCTCAGCCAGTGCCCGGGCATCGGAGATATGACCGATACCTCCATTGTAGGCGGCCAGGGCTAACTTGATCTGCTCCTCCTGATCCTCCACCGACGAGAAGAGGGAGATCAGCTGCTTCAGGTATTGCGCACCGGCACGGATGTTATGCTCGGGGTCATAGAGCTGGTCGCCCGTGACACCCAGTGAAGCCGCTGTGGCCGGCATCAGCCCCATCAGGCCCACAGCGCCGGCCCAAGAGCTTTCTTCCGTGCGGAAGGTGGACTCCTGGTAGGCTACCGCTGCCAGCAGCCGCCAGTCGAGTCCCAGGCGTTCACTTTGCTGCCGGAAGTAAATATCGAAAGGAGAGATCATCCCCGGACCCAGTATCTCACTGTAAGAAAAGCGATCCTCCTCGTAAAAACCTTTCGTCTCCTCGAAATAACGCTTCATGATCCGAAGGAATACAGGCTCTTCACTCTTGCTCGCAAACCAGCTGTTCAGCGAATCGGCCAACACCGGCGTGTCGTTGCGTACCGCCCATGAGGAACGTTGATCGAAACTGATCGGCAGGTCGGTGTGCAGGTTACGGAAATAGGTCTGGTTGAGTCGTGCCAGGTCATCGTCGGCAACAGTATAGGTGATCTCACCGCGTGATACCATCCGTATCAGATCCTCCGGCACAATGGTATCGCTAGCGGCAGCATCAATCAGGATCCCTCCCCCCAGCTCCTCATTCAGATGAATCAACCGCTGGTGATAGCGTGACCCCGCGGTGACTGTCACCCTCTTGCCGATCAGGGCGGTGACGTCATCCACCAGGGTATCCTCCCGCATGGCCCTCTGCACCAACACCTGGTGGTTGATCTGCTGCAGGCCGCAATAGGTGACAGAATCACGTCCCTCACGTGTCACCGGAACGTGATAGGCAATCACATCGCCCACTCCCTCCAGCAGCATGCGCATCAGCGAAGCGGTGCCGGGTGCCACGATAATCTCTGGCACCAACCCGTGATGGCGACAGAACTCACGAATCATGTCATAATGATACCCCATCGGCTGGTCACGATAGATGAAGTAGGAGGTGGAACTGTTGACAGTCAGGATCGTCAGGGTATCACGCTCCAGGATAAGTGGGAAATCAACTGCTTTATCATTCCTTTTCGTAAAAATGGTACATGATGAAAGCAGGAGAAGCAGCAAAGTCAGATAAATGAGATTTGTTTTCATACGAACAGCTCCGGTAATTTTCGTGGCTGTAAAGATAGTAAAAATAACAAACTACTCCCTCTATCTATTTTATAGTCATTTGTTTGAAGAATTATAAAAGATTGATTATTTTTGTTGTAGAAATCAGTGCCAACCGAATCAGAGCAACAGTCATGAAAAAGCAGTTGACAGCTTGTATCGCGCTCCTCCTGTTCGGTTTATTCAATGGATTGAATGCACAGGAAGCCTCCTGGCATACTTATGTGGAGCAGCTGGCAGAAGAAGAGGGGATGGATGCGCAGACTGTAGAGAATCTCTACACGGAACTGCTTTACCTGGAGAGTAACCCCATGGATCTGAACAGCGTGACGGGCGAACAGCTGGAACGGTTTCTCCTGCTCTCAACTGCAGAGGTCACCTCCCTCGTTACCTTTCTTGAGAAAAACCGCCCCCTCTATACCGTGTATGAACTGCGCAACGTGCCTTACCTCGATTTTCAAACGATAGAACGAATTCTCCCCTTTTTCAGGGTGGGTGAAGCACAAAAGGAACAATTGGGTTTCTCACCGTGGACGATTGTGCGCGATGGACTGCACGAGTTACAGCTGCGGTTTGATAAGACCCTCACTCCACGTGCCGGCTACACCTCCTATCCCGACTCGGTGCTGGAGCGTTACCCCAACCGCAAGTACCGGGGTGAGGATTTCTACACCTCACTACGTTACTCCTACCGTTACCGCGATAAGGTGCAAGCGGGAATCACCGCCGAGAAAGATGCCGGTGAGCCCTTTCTGCGGAGCGGTTACCCGAAGGGGTATGACCACTACGGAATACACCTGCTGCTGCGTGACATAGGTCTGTTCAAGACAGTGGCTCTGGGTGACTACCGTCTCTCTTTCGGTCAGGGGTTGATCCTGAACAACGACTACGGGGTGAGCAAGAGCTGGGGCAGCGACCAGGTGGCACGGCGCACACAGCAGCCCAAGCGCCATTTCTCTACCTCCGAGAGTGGCTTTTTCCGTGGTGTAGCAGCTCTGCTGCCTGCAGGGGACCTTGACATCACGGCCTTCTACTCCTCCAGGAAGATTGATGCCAACCTCTCAGAAAGAGGTGAGATCACCTCTTTCAAAACAGATGGGCTACACCGTACTCCTCTCGAGCGGGAGAAGAAGAGAAACAGCCGGGAACAGGTGACCGGCGTGAACCTCAACTACCGCCGGGGAGGCTTGCAGATGGGTATCAGCGGCATCTACCACACCTACAGCAGGATGTACAACCCCACCCTGCAGGCGTATAACCTTTATTACCTCCGAGACTCCACCCACCTGAACGGCTCTTTCGACTATTCCTGGCAGCTGCCGGGATTTCTCTTCGCGGGGGAGACGGCCATCGCCCGCAACGGCGCAGTGGCGACCCTCAACATGATCCAGTACCGGTCGACCGGTGGCAGCACGCTCACGTTGCTGCACCGTCACTACCCGATCTCCTACAATGCTTTGTACGGGCAGGCATTCTCTGAGGGGAGTGTCTTGTGCAACGAGAGTGGCCTCTACCTGGGAGGAAGCATCAGTCCATTCCGCGGGGTGACTCTGAACAGCTACATCGACCTGGTACACCATCCCTGGATGCGTTTCGGCGTAGAGGGACCATCAAACACGATCGACTGCTATCTCCTCGGCAGCTGGCGCATCAACCGTCGCAGCACGCTCGACCTTCGTTACAAATACAAGCGAAAGGAGAAGAACATCTCCCTGCCGGAAGAAGATGCAAAGCCCCAGTTGCCTTACACCACACAGAAGGTACGGCTGCGATGGTCGCAATCGCTGCAGGCGGGCTGGGAGTTTCGCACCACGGCTGACATAGCCATCTACAAGGAAAAACCCTATCCTGCGGAAAAGGGGATTATGCTCTCGCAGAACATCAGCTACCGCGGCAGTGGGCCGCTCACCGGTGATGCCTTTGTAGCCATTTTCGATGCCGAGAGCTACGATGCCCGTCTCTACTCCTATGAACGCAACCTGCTCAGCACGTTCTACATGCCCTCCTTCTACGGCAAGGGGGTACGGGTGGCTCTCTCGGGGAAAATCAGCTTCTCACCCGCGCTCACGCTGTCGCTCAAGGCATCCCACACCCGTTACCGGGACCGTGACACCATCGGCAGCGGCACCGAGCAGATCAGCGGCAACAGTCGCAGCGACCTCTGGTGCTATCTGCAGTGGAAGTTCTGAACGATCTCGATTGTTTTTTGTACTTTTGAGCCAAAATCAAACCACGATGGCTCATCCTCTCCTGCAGATCGACACACTGACGAAAAGCTTCGGCGACCTGCTGCTCTTCCGCGACATCTCCTTCGGCATCGCCGAGGGGGACAAGATCGGTCTGCTGGCTCCCAACGGGTCGGGCAAGACCACCCTGCTCAACATCATTGCCGGCAGGGAGGGCTATGACGCCGGAAGAGTGGTGTTCCGCAATGACATCCGCTATGCCTGCCTGGATCAGTCACCCGCCTATGACCCGGAACTGACAGTGCTGGAGGCCTGTTTCAGTGCCGACAATGAGACGGTGCGACTGATCGCCCGCTACGAGGAGATGATCAGCTCCGGCAGCCAGGAGGGCCTCGACGAGCTCCTGTTGCAGATGGAGCTGCTCAAGGCATGGGATTATGAACAGCGAATCAAGCAGATCCTCTCACAGCTTCGCATCACTGATTTCCACCAGAAGATGGGAGAGCTCTCGGGGGGACAGGTGAAGCGGGTGGCGCTGGCCAACGTACTGATCAGCGAGCCGGAGCTGCTGATTCTGGATGAGCCCACCAACCACCTCGACCTGGAGATGACCGAATGGCTGGAGGGGCACCTGAACCGCAGCCGCATGAGCCTGCTGATGGTGACGCACGATCGTTACTTCCTGGACCGCATCTGTACGCAGATCCTGGAGATCGACCAGCAACAGCTCTACAGCTACCGTGGTAACTTCTCCTACTACCTGGAGAAGCGTGAAGAACGGATGGCAGCGCAACAGACCGAAGGAGAACGTGCCCGCAACCTGTTGCGCAAGGAGCTGGAGTGGATGCGCCGCCAGCCACAGGCACGGGCCACCAAGGCCAAGTCACGCATCGATGCCTATTATACACTGGAGGAGAAGGCACAGCAACGACGCAGCGAGGAGGGAATCCGTCTGGCCGCGAGAGGAAGCTACATCGGCAAGAAGATCTTCGAGGCGAAGCATGTCAGCAAGCGGTTCGGCGATGTGCGAATCACGGATGATTTCAATTATGTCTTCTCACGTTACGAGAAGATGGGAATCGTGGGGAACAACGGCACCGGCAAGTCCACCTTCGTGAAGATGCTTCTCGACGAGGTGCAGCCCGACAGCGGCAGCTTCGAGATCGGTGAGACGGTGCGCTTCGGTTATTACAGTCAGGATGGTCTCCAATTCGACGAACAGATGAAGGTGCTCGATGTGGTGCAGGCGATTGCTGAGGTGATCGACCTGGGCAACGGGCAGCGGCTCACCGCCTCGCAGTTCCTGCAGCACTTCCTCTTTCCACCGGAGAAGCAACACAACTATGTCTACAAGCTGAGCGGCGGTGAAAGGCGGCGCCTCTACCTCTGCACGGTGCTGATCACCAACCCCAACTTCCTGGTGCTGGATGAGCCGACCAACGACCTCGACATCCTCACGCTGAACATCCTGGAGGAGTACTTGCAGGGTTTCAGTGGCTGCCTGATCGTGGTGTCGCACGACCGTTTCTTCATGGACAAGGTAACGGACCATCTGCTGGTGTTCCACGGCGACGCCCGCATTCAGGACTTTCCCGGCAACTACACGCAGTACCGCGAGTGGAAGCAGCTGGAAGATAAAAAAGAGTCGGCAGAGGTAAAAACGACAAGGGTTGAAACAGAAACCCGCCGCACCAGATCGGAGGAGAAGAACAAACTCACCTTCAAGGAGAAAAGGGAGTTCGAGGGACTGGAACAGGAGATCG
>DURL01000174.1 GCA_012837345.1 Bacteroidales bacterium | reverse complement strand
GAACCCTCACCCTCTGGGTGGCCGGCTGCATCGCGGCGGGCATCCTCATCGGACAATATGTCCCTTCTGTTCCGGCAACGCTCCACCGCTTCGAGTACGCCAATGTCTCCATCCCGGTGGCCATCCTGATCTGGCTGATGATCTTCCCGATGATGCTGAAGGTCGATTTCAAAAGCGTGAAGAACGTGGGCAGCAAGCCGAAAGGCATCCTGATCACCGGGGTGACCAACTGGCTGATCAAACCGTTTACCATGTTTGGTATCGCCTGGCTCTTCTTTTTCGTGCTGTTCAAGTCGCTTATCCCGGCTGAGCTGGCCGACCAGTACCTGGCCGGTGCGGTGCTGCTGGGTGCTGCACCCTGTACCGCCATGGTGTTCGTATGGAGCCACCTCACAAAAGGAGATGCTGCCTACACCCTGGTGCAGGTGGCGCTGAACGACCTGATCATCCTGGTGGCATTCGTGCCGATTGTTGGGCTGCTGCTCGGCATCGGCGGTATTGCCATCCCCTGGGATACGCTCTTCATCTCGGTGGTGCTCTTCGTGGTGGTACCGCTGCTGGCCGGCATGCTCACCCGCATCTACGTGGTAAAAAGGCGGGGTATCGACTACTTCAACAATGTCTTTATCAAGAAATTCAACCACATCACTGTGGGGGGGTTGCTGCTCACGCTGATCATCCTCTTCTCGTTCCAGGGTGACACCATCCTGCAGAACCCGCTTCATATCCTGCTGATTGCCATCCCGCTGGTCATCCAGACGGTGCTGATCTTCTTCATCGCCTATGGGTGGGCGAAGGTGTGGAGGCTGCCACACGACGTGGCCGCCCCTGCCGGCATGATCGGTGCCAGCAACTTCTTCGAGCTGGCGGTGGCAGTAGCCATCTCGCTCTTCGGCCTGGAGTCGGGTGCCGCGCTGGCCACCACGGTAGGGGTGCTGGTGGAGGTGCCGGTGATGCTGATGCTGGTGCGGATCGCCAACAACACCCGGCGGTGGTTTCCCCGACCGTCAGCGTGAACCGGATTACGCTTTTTTTGTTGAATGAAGTGTAAATAAAAATTGAGAGAGATGAGAAAAAAGAATGAACTGCTGCGTGCGCTTACGCTGAAAGATACGGTGGGCGTTGGGCTGGGTGCGATCATCGGTGCCGGCATCTTCGTGGTGACAGGTGTCGCGGCGGGTGTCTCAGGTCCTGCCTTTATCGTGGGACTGATCATCGCGGGCGTCATCGCCTCCTTCAACGGGCTGAGCTCTGCCCAGCTGGCGGCGGTCTATCCCCACTCGGGGGGTACCTACGAGTATGGTTACCAGTTGCTGTCGCCCTCCTTCGGCTTCTCTGCCGGCTGGATGTTCCTGATCAGCAAGCTCTCTGCCGCAGGTGTGGTGGCCATCGGCTTTGGCAGCTATTTCCACCAACTGCTGCCGGTAGCTTCTCCCATGCTCATCTCGGTGGTGGCGGTGATCTTCCTGACGGTGGTCAACCTCTTCGGCATCAAAAAAGCGGGATTGCTGAACCTGGTGATTGTGACCTTCACCCTGCTCTCCTTGCTCTATCTTATCTTCAGTGGGATCCCTGTAGTGGAGAAGCGCAACTTCACTCCCTTCACCCCCTTTGGCATCTCCGGCATCGCCGAAGCTGCCGCCCTGCTTTTCTTCGCCTTCACCGGCTATGCACGCATCGCCACCCTGGCGGAGGAGGTGCACCATCCGGAGAAGACCATCCCGCGTGCAGTGATCATCACCATCCTCTCCGCCATCCTGCTCTATGCGGCCGTATCTGTCGTGGCCATCGGTGTCGTAGGAGCTGAGCAGATGGCAGCCAGCACCTCGCCCCTGCAGGTGGTGGCCAACGCGCTGACCACCCCTGCCGTAAGCAGCGTGGTGACCATTGGTGCCTCCACCGCCATGCTGGGGGTGTTGCTGAGTCAGATCCTGGGCATCAGTCGCATGATGCTGGCCATGGGCCGACGGAACGACCTGCCTCCCTTCTTTCAGAAGATACATAGCCGCTATAAGGTGCCCCACCTGGGAATACTCTTCACCGGCCTGCTCATCCTGCTGCTCACGCTGACCGGCTCCTTCGAATTCATCGTGCGGGCGGCATCCTTCACCATCCTGCTCTATTACAGTATCACCAATATCTCCGCCTTGCGGCAACCGCGTACCGATCAACGTTACGGGAGGGTGATCCCCCTTCTGGGACTGATTGGCTGTCTGGTGATGTCGGTCTCGTTGCCGCTGAACGTGATTCTGGTGGGTGTCGGGTTACTGATCGCTGGCTTTCTGCTCCGGTTCCTTTTTCACCGGATCTGGAACCGTTGATCACTTTTTTCCCTCGAGCAGATGAGACAGCTCAGACCTGCTTCACCGATTTGCAGCATCAACCGGCGCAAGTTTTATGCGTGCCGTGTGATCACATTCAACAATTTATGCATATATTTGACATTCAGAAAGCTCCCGAAAGGTTCTCTCAATCTTTTCGGGAGTGAGGTGCGATGTTGCACAGGTTTTATAAGCTGATGTTTAATGCGTGGTCAGAGGTATGCAGTGGAAGTGCTCGAAACCCGTTTGGGCTGGATTGAGTATTGCTCGATCGGAGAAGGAACACCTGTGCTCTTCCTGCACGGGGGCCATTCAAACTGCAAAGAACGTCTCTGCCTGAAAGGATTTGACCGGGAGAAGTATCAACTCATCATTCCCTCTCGTCCCGGATATGGGAATACACCCCTGGATAACAACCGAACACCTCTTGAAGCGGCAGCATTAATTGCCGGGCTGATCAACTACCTGGGACTGGAGAGCGTTGTTCTATATGCCATTTCTGCAGGGGGACCGACCGCGATTGCCTTTGCGGCTTCCTTCCCCGGGATGACCAGAAAACTGATCCTGGCCTCAGCTGTT
>DURL01000173.1 GCA_012837345.1 Bacteroidales bacterium | reverse complement strand
GCGTCTACTGGCAACTGGCAGCCATCATCCTGTTCGCGCACAGCTCCCTCGACCGTGTGCTGGGTTATGGTCTGAAATATGATGACAGCTTTGGCAATACCCATCTCGGGAGAATCGGCAAGGAGGGAAACGATTAAAATTCAGGAGTAAACTGGTATTAAAACAATTGAGCACGATATAACAACAACTGATCAAATCAAAAAAATGGGAATCAATGAACTGAGAAAGAGAAAGGGTATCGGTGAGAATAAACAGTTAATCGATGCCTACATACAATTCGAAAAGCTTCTGACGCAATTGAGGAAACGGAAACTCCCCGATGAGGTAGTTCAGTCCATCAACACCAACATTGACCTGATAGACCCGGATCCGGGAACAGAAGAGGACCTGAGAAAACAGCTCAGGAAAACGCAATCTGATATCCTTAGACTGATAGAGAAAGAGCTGAAGCTGGTGCCGAAGAATCACTATCGCAATGTCTGGCTGGCCCTGGGAATAGCCGCCTTTGGAGTACCTCTTGGTGTTGTCTTCGGAGCCAGCCTAGGCAACATGGGATATTTAGCCATTGGTATTCCTTTCGGATTATCCATCGGGTTGGCGATTGGTACCGGACTGGACAAAAAAGCAGCGGATGAAGGAAGGCAGTTAGATGTGGAGATTAACTTCTGAGGAAATCAACAGAGATAAAAGTTGAATTTTAATACTCATCCGGAAACAGGCATTCAGAAAAAAAAATGAAAAACACTGTTTTTTCTGAATATTTGTTATATTTGCAAACTGAGTCATTGATAATGAATGGGAAATAACAGATTACACCGTTACTTTTGGATTAGATAACGAATTACCATAAACACAATTATTCCAATTCTCGTTTTTACACACAATTAATTTCAAAGAGTCATGAAAAAGAATTTTCTGTTGATTTTGGCATTGGGTTTATTGTTCTCATGCTCCTCATCCGGTCCTAAGAAAACAGCACAGGCATTCGTGGATAACCTGGCACAGGGAAAGGTGGATGAAGCAAAGAAGTACGCCACCGAAGCTACCGGACAAATGCTTGATATGGCAAGTGCTTTCGGCGGGATAGATGTGAATCCCGAATTTGAATTCACCTTCCTCAGGGATTCGGTGGTGGATAACAGTGCCTGGGTCTATTTTGTTGATCAGGATGGCAAGGAAGATGTAATTGAACTGGTTAAGATTGATGGAAAGTGGCTGGTTCATACCGATGCCGAGAAGTAGCAAAACCGTTTTCAATTATCTGATTATTATCTTACTGGCAGCCATAAGCTGCACAGGTAAGGATCCTATGCGTGAGCAACAGGTATTGCCTGTTGAACTGAATGACAGCGCCTACCTGATCGTCCGGCTCGGGGATGGCTATTTTTCCAATATCTTCCGGAAAGTTTCCTCTGAAGAGAAACGCTATTCTCATTCAGGCATCATTTATCGTGGCGATGAGAGTTACAAGGTTTATCACATTGAGGCGAACGAGCTCACCGGCAAAGGTATCGTGAAAGATGAACCCCTGGAATCGTTCATCAGCCATTCCAGGGAGTGGGCTCTCTTTGCGATCAACGCTCCCAATCCGATAAAGTTGGAGATCGTGCGACAAGCACGTATCTTCTACGAGAGCGAGATCCCTTTCGACCTCGATTTCGACCTGTCAAGTAACGACAAGCTCTACTGCTCCGAGCTGGTGGCGAAATCGATCAACAACGCCTTTGGAGAGGAGCTGATCACACCGGGCCTGCACATTGCCGGCCATCCTTTTTACGGTCTCGACGACATCTATATGCACGACCTGTTCCACTGCCTCTACGACAGCAGTGAATGACACTGTTTATACCGGGTAATCAAAACTTTAAAAATTTAAACACCTAAAACAAACCGACCAATCATGAACAAGTTTCTTTCTCTGCTTGCAGCTATCTTATTAATCTCCTTTACAGGCTGTTCCGGGAATGAGGATCTGGTCTTCCATCCAGAGAGGATCAGGGAAACGATGAATAAGGTTGCGGAGTGGCAGATCAACCATCCGCGCCATGCGCCGAACGACTGGACCAACGGTGCTTTTTATGCCGGACTGTTCGCCGCCTGGGAGACCACACAATCGCCTATGATCTACGACGCGATGATGGCGATGGGAAATGACTCCACACAATGGCGTCCTCACAAGCGCTGGTATCATGCCGATGACATTGCGATCAGCCAGACCTACATCGATCTCTACCGGATTGAGCAGCGGCAGGAGATGATTCAGCCCACCATCGACACACTCCGTATCCTGTTCACTAACCCCTACCCCCACCGGGGCATCGAGGTGATCAAGTGGTGGTGGTGCGACGCCCTCTTCATGGCTCCGCCGGTGCTAGTGAAACTGGGAAAGACCCTTAACGATCCGCAATATTACGCCTATAACGATCGTTATTTCAGAGAGTGCTGCGACCTGCTCTACAACCGGGAAGAGAAGCTTTTCGCCCGCGACCTGAATTACGTGATCAAGGGGGATGAAAACGACCGGTACGAAGCCAACGGGGAACGGATCTTCTGGTCGCGTGGCAACGGCTGGGTCATGGGAGGCCTGGTGCGGATCCTGAAGGAGCTGCCGGCCGATTATCCGGAGCGTCCCTTCTACCAACAGCTTTTCAAAGAGATGGCTGAACGCATCCTCTCACTCCAGCAGGACGACGGCCTCTGGAGGGCCAGCCTGCTCGACCCCGACTCCTACCCCGGCGGGGAGGTGAGCGGCTCAGGGTTCTTCTGCTATGCCCTGGCATGGGGAGTGAACAACGGCCTGCTTGACCGCGCCGCCTACACACCGGCAATCGAGAGTTGCTGGGTAGCCCTGAACAACTGCGTGAACGAAGAGGGTCGCGTGGGATGGGTGCAACCCATCGGCGCCGATCCCCGTAAGAACTTCAATGAGGATAGCTGGGAGGTGTACGGCACCGGTGCTTTCCTACTGGCCGGCAGTGAGGTGATTAAGATGACACAGCCCCGGGATTAGAGGCGAATGTTTCAATCACTGCATCCGGATTCAATGATTAGTTATTCAGTGTGTTGTGGACCATGTTAACCCCATTTTGTCACTGTAAGGAACTTTTAAATGTAAGGCAATATATTATTGGAGCCATTGCACCCGCAATTTTGCTGGGCATTGTTCCTTCTATTGTTGCAATTATGATTGGGAATCCAGGTCTTCTCCTTTTTGGAATGTTCTTTACGATAGCCGCCGCAGGAGATATATTGATCATCAACTTACTTAGAAAGGAGAACAGCTCTGATTTGGTGCAAGACCATCCATCAGAAGCGGGGTGTTATATTTATAGAAAGATTGAAGAATAGTATACACCCATAAAAAATGAATTTAATGCCTGGTCTGGTAAGGTAGCAAGATTTCACTAAAGATCAGTTCATAATTGGACACCCCTTAATTGCTTTGAATTACCCATCGTTTTTGAATTTTGAGTTATTAATAAGAAATGAAAAAGAGTATTCTCATTCTCCTGGCGCTGGTTTGGATTGCCGCTCTTATTATACTGATTATCGCATTGACAAATCAGCATCCGGATCATCCGTTTGTTGAATACCGCACGATTATTGGTGTCACTTTCATCGCACTAGCGGGATTCATCAGAATCGCGTACACAAGACATAAAATGAATAAGTGAAGTTTGACATTTGCATTGTGAATCCCTCCTAGGCAACCGAATGGTGGATGATCTTCAGGGGTACCAACAATACAAGTAATCTGCAAACAACAGTACTATGCAGCGTTCAGCTCCCCTCCTTCACAGGTTATCAGAGTGTACCGTCTCCGAGAAATACCCCTGTCGGCAACTCCATCGCAGTTAAGTGTGAGGAAAAGGAGGGCGAGCTGATCCTCTCGTTCGAGGAGAGCGGACCCGGTTTCTCCGAAAAGACTTTCAACACCCTGTTTCAGCCCTTCACGACCAGCGATGAGCACATCGACAACCACAGGGGCCTGGGGCTCTCCATCGTGAAGCTCATCGCCGATTTCCATGAGGCCGGCATCCAGATCTCCAACAGACCGGAAGGGGGTGCAAGGGTTGAATTGCGACTTCCAAAATACGGAGGCACCGGCATTGTGAGTTGAAGCAAACCTCAATATTCAGGAGCGCTCAATTTTCGGTGAGAGGGTCTGAAAATATCGGGGAAAGATGTACTTTTGTAGATGATCCAGCTCAACGAACAGCAACGCATGGCAGCCGAATTTGAGGGGAAGCACCTGCTGGTACTGGCAGGGGCCGGTACGGGCAAGACCGGCACCATCATCGCGCGGGCGGACT
>DURL01000172.1 GCA_012837345.1 Bacteroidales bacterium | reverse complement strand
GCTAGCTTAAAAGTTGCAGAGGTAAAAATAGGAGAGTAGAGTGAAATAATATTGCACTTTGCAGAAAAATTATGCTAAGTTTGAAATATTCATTCCATAATCCTATATATATGTTCTTTTACCAATGGAGTCACATTTTCACACTTTATCAAACCTACAGTACAATAAGGGATAGGACTCTTTCTCTTGGTAGATTTGTTGTTATTCTTTTGTTATATAACCTATCTATAACATACTTCTTGTTCCTTTTTATTGAACTTTGGTTTGTCAATATGATGTAAGATTGGCGGAACAGTAAACACCTGCGTGATAATTTTATACTTAAGGGGTAAAAATATAATAGATGCAACATGAATAGAAAAGTAGTTCAAATTCATCGAATCTCAACGCGTAATTCTACTCTGCTTTTTTATTCACAGAGAGTGACAGACGGTATGTCTGTCACTCTTGCAGCTTGGTTGAAATGTTTTTCTTAATTTATTGATGACTGTTTTGTTCGGTGTAATGAAAGGGAACAGAATTGAATGAGATTTGTAATGTAAATTGCTTTTTGTGCTGTTGTGGGTGTTTTAATTTATATTCTTTCAAGAGGCAAGATTAAATTGTTATAATTAGCATTCGGAAAAGAAGTACGTTCTGAACGTACTTCTTTTTTGAAGCATAAGTTAATCATGAAATGCAATTATGTCACCACAGAAGATAAAAATAGATTGTCAAAGAATGGAATTTTCATAAAAGGAATTACCTTCTATGTGAAAACATTCTTCAAATTGGTGTTGATCATTCTGACATTTCTACTTCTTCTCAAAATCATGAAGATAGATCTAAGTTTCCTGACAGATGCTATTATATCAGATGCATATGAAATCAGGAATAAAGGACTTGTTTTTACAAGTTTCTTTGTTGTACTCTTTGGTCCGTTGATTGAAGAACTAGGGTTTAGATTCGCTCTTTCTTTTAAACGTGTCCATATTTTCATATCTGTATCAGTTTTAAGCTTTATGTTTCTTTCTTTATGGTTGGGAAGAGGCTTTTTTGCTGATATTCTTTTCAAGGCATTGATATCCTTACTGATAGGCTCAGCCACTTTGCTTGTTAATCAGAAACGATATGACATTGTTCAACAAAAATATGGGCTCCAGATTATCTGGTTAACTATCATGCTCTTTGGATTTTCACATATTGTTAATTATAAAATTGAGAATTTCATGCAAATACCTATAGCATTAATGATGTGTTTGCCCCAGGTATTAATGGGAATTGTGTTCACTTATATCAGGCTGAATTTGGGTTTTCTATTTGGATTATTGCTTCATTCTTTGATAAATGGAATCTCATTTTCTTTTAGCCTGTTGGTAACATAAGTTTGTGATTGTTTATACCGTCTCCAATCTTAACCCTTTTCCTCGTTCGTTGATTATCTGGATTGACTTGTCTTTAGAGAGATATTTTCGCAATTTGGAGATAAAGACATCAAGACTACGGGAGGTAAAATAGTCTGTCTCATCCCAAAAAGCAGTAAGTATCTCCTCTCTGGGTACCGTAGAATTTCTCTTGTCACAGAGCATTTTCAGGATTCCGGCTTCCCTTGCTGTCAGCTTAATTTTTCCTGAATTCAATTCTAGTACCTCCTCTAGAAAAAAGAATCTGTATAGACCAATTTTGATACAGTCAGAAGTTATTATTTGGGAAGAAGAATCCATTGTCCGATATAGCGTCCTTCTGAAAATTGCCTGAATTTGGGCATGAAGTTCTTCGGCCAGGAAAGGTTTTTTGATGTAGTTGTCAGCACCGGAGTCAAATCCGTCCACCACATTTTTGGGATACGTTTTACCTGATTCAATGATGATGATGGTGGTTTGACCCGTTTCCCGAATTCTGCGTATCAATTCCAACCCGTTCATCCGCGGCATCTCAATATCGGTTACCACCACATCGGGATTGTCTTTTTGAAAGAGCTCCCATGCCTCCTCCCCATCTTTTGCCCAGAGGATATCATATTCCCCGATCAGTTCCAGCCCGCCCCGCGTGACATAGGCACTGTCTTCATCGTCTTCCACAAACAACAATTTGATCATATTGGTCTGTTTAGTGAGGAACTGCTTCTTCGGCTGATGCCGGCACAAACAATACAAATTCCGATCCTACTCCCTCTTCACTGAAGAGCCCAATGGTGCCTCCGTGAGCCTCCATCACCTTCTTGACATAGCTCAGTCCCAACCCAAACCCTCTTGCTTCGTTCCGCTGGACTGCCTTTCCTCTCTCAAACTTCGCGAATATCTTCTCCTGCTCCTTCTTGGAAATCCCGTATCCATCGTCTTTGATACAGATGATGGTTGCCTCCTCTTTTTGTTCACATCTGATTTCAATATTCACGCTTTCTGTGGAATATTTGATTGCATTGTCCATCAGATTACTGATGGCGTTCTGGATCAATACCGGATCGGCCAGGAAGGTTATTTCACCGGGAAAAAAATGGGTGGTGAAACGAATATCCTTTTTTGCCTGTATTTTGAATTTTTCCATCAGTGAGAAAACGATCTCATTGAGGTTCAGCATCTCAGGTTCTATTGTGAGTTGTGCCTGTTCTGCACGTGCCAGTGTCAGAATACGGTCGGTCAGTGCCTGTAAGTTAAGGATCTGTTGTTGTGCCAGCCGGAAGTATTTGTTACGTTGTATCGGGTCCAGATAGATCTTCTCATTTACCAGTAGATGGTTTACCTGCGCGATGGCCTGTAGTGGTGTGGCCATGTCATGTGTCAGGGCGTGTGAGAAATCGTTTTGTAATTGACGGATATGTCGCTCCTTGATAAAGGAACTCAGTAGATAGAAGAATGTATATCCCACGAACAGGATCAGCAGAACCGAAAGAATCAATATAAACAACATCTGTCGGAATATGGTACGATAAGGAGAGACCAGCAAAACCTGTAAACCCTCACTTTTGTCGAGTCTTACAGGGATCAATTCGGAGCGAAATGCTCCTTTCATTGAACCCTTTCCTTTGGGATCTGTTGTCCCCAAGATTTCACCGGATTCAGCAACAATATGATTGATGAAAAAACGTCCGTAGAGATCCCGGGCTTTGATGTCCAAATGGAAAATGGAGTCGATGGTTGCAAGATTCATCCTCCGGTTTCGCTTGATCAGGAACTCCTGGTAAACCAGTTCTGGTCCGCTGAAAAAGCCTTCGTCAAAATTATCTTCCACTACACCAATAATTTCATTGGTTGTAGAATCAACCACCAGATCTCTTCGCATCATCAACTCCTTGTTGACAGAAGCTTTGAAAGTCTCATTGATCTGGGTGGTCATATGTCTCTCAATCAACTGAATCAGATTGTGCATCCAGATTCCCTGTAAAACGACGATCAGGATGATGGCCGAGAAGGTAAGCAACTTGATATGTTTTTCGGAGTTCATGATTCTGCGCACTTGATGCAAATATAAAAGATTTATCCTTAATACACAGTACTTTCTTGTGTTTTTTTTTGTTGTCTTATGCATCATCGGAATCTTATATAACTCATGACAATGGGTTATATAAGATTCACTTAACCAAATAGTCATGGACACACTCCTATTTTTATGGCGCGATCGCAAGTTTACCTGTTAAAAAACGAAATGATCATGAGAGAATGGTTGAATTTGAAAATGTTTGAGTTGCTTCCAATAGAGAAGCTTGTTCAAATTTTTGGTGGAGAGAGAATCTATTATGTAGAGGACGGAGTCCTTAAATGGAAAGAAGTCTAGTGATATTTCTAAACGTAGTATGTTTTTAAAACTTTAAAAAATGGAGAAAGAAATGATGAGATGGATGCAGGTGTTGACCTTTACTGAGGTTTGTAACACCTATGGTGGCTATGCTCCACCCGAAGATTGGTGGGATGATTTACTGAATCCTGATCCAGAGCCAAAACCTTTTGGTCCGGTTTGCTGGTAGATGCATATTCTTTGCAAATGTAACTTTATCATGAAAAGAGAATCAAGTACATTTTTTTTCCACCCCTTGGAGACGGATGAATTGGTGATGATCAACGGAGGGGGACTTCTGGATACCATACGTAAAATTTTGGATTATCTGAAGAACCCAATCGAACCCCGGTTGTAAAAGTTGATATGTAACAGAAAGGGCTGCGGGCAACAACAGCACATGAAAGCAGCCCTTTCTGTAATTCTACAGTTCTGGTTGTTGATGTTGGTGTAACGTCCAAAACGATGAAGCCTTTACCACAAAACATGATGCAGGATTGTTTGGAATCCTATATTTACAAACATACCTCCCGGTCGCAGTCTATTTATCTGGCAATATTATTTGCCCTTTTGGTGTTGTTTGTGTCATTGCCATTTGTATATGTGGATATAACCGCACAGAACAGCGGGATGATTCGTCCGGTGAATGAACGAACCGAGATCAGGGCACTCATCACTGAATTGATCGACAGTGTATATGTGGTTGAAGGAGTTAAATTGTTACCGGGAGATACCATTTTAAGTTTCAGAACCGACAATCTGAAGACCCGTCAATATCTGCTACAACAAAAGTATGACGACATCCGCCAACAGCTTGACGATTTAAGCGTGCTCACACGAGGGCGTGTTCCTGAGCGTTTCTTATCCGGTGTTCGCTTGCAGGAATATCGGTTTTATCTGAGACAGAAAAATGAGATGGAAACATCACTGGAAAAGGCACGAACCGAATATGAACGGAACAGGAAGCTGTATGAGAAAGAGGTGATTTCGACCGATGAGTATGAACAGTATCTCTATGCATTGCGGAGAGCTGAGAATGAACTGGCATCATTCATCAACAGTCAGCTGAACGCATGGAAAACCGAACAGAATAATTTGTCACTGAGTCATGCTGAATTGCAAAGTTCAATCGAACAACTACACAAGGAGTACGAGCTCTATTATATTACCTGCCCCGTAGAAGGAACGCTTGAACAGTTTACCGGACTCTATGGGGGTGTCAGTGTTTCAGCCGGGCAAACCCTGGGTGTGATCAGTCCCGATTCCACCCTGGTCGCAGAGATTTTCGTCTCTCCCCGCAACATCGGCTATCTCTACAAAGGGATGAGGGTGAATGTACAGGTGGAGACATTCAACTACCATGAATGGGGAACCATACCCGGTTTCATCAAGGAAATATCGAGCGATTTTTATTATGACAGCAACAGTGAGAGCAGCTATTACAAAGTGAGATGCATGCTGGATAGCAATCATCTTACATTGAGAAACGGTCGCAGAGGGGATCTGAAAAAGGGGATGAATGTGGTTGCCCACTTTTTGCTAACTCGTAGAAGTTTGTTTGACCTGCTTTATCAGAAGATCGACCAATGGATCAATCCGACACAGTATGCTGCGTGATTTTTTATAACTGAATATGTGGTTATCAATGAGAAAAGGAGTGAGAGTCCGGCAGCACGACATCACCGATTGTGGTCCGGCTTGCCTGGCATCCATCTGCGCTTATCATGGTTTGCGCTATCCTGTTGCCAAAATACGCCAATATGCTTTTACCGATCAGAAAGGTACCAACCTTCTTGGTTTAATAGAGGTGAGCAAACGTCTGGGGCTGGAGGCACGTGGTGTGAGAGGCGATTACGATACCTTGGTTCAGCACGGTGTTTTTCCGGCCATCGCTCATATGGTGGTCAAAAACGCACTGCACCACTTTGTGGTTCTTTACAAAGCAACAGCCTCATTTGTGGATGTGATGGACCCTGCTGATGGGGAGATGCACCGGATTCAACGTGAAGCCTTTGAAAAAGAGTGGACTGGTGTTCTCTTGTTAATTACAAAAGAACAATCGTTTATGGTTGGCAAACAAACCAAAAGTGCACTTCGCCGTTTCCTGGAGTTGCTTCTGCCACACAAGGCAATCATGGGGCAGGCATTATTTGGAGCCATCATGTTCAGTGTCCTGGGATTGTCTACATCGGTCTACGTGGGAAAAATCACCGATTACGTGTTGATCGATAAGAATTACAATCTCCTTCATCTGATGGGCGTGGTGATGATTGTTATCATCCTCTTGCGTACATTCATTGGTTCCATGAAAAGTATCCTGGCATTGCGTACGGGGCAGCACATTGATGCGGTTCTCATTCTTGGATACTATAAGCACCTGCTTACTTTACCCCAGCAATTTTTTGATACCATGCGTGTGGGTGAGATCATCTCACGGGTTGGTGATGCGGTCAAAATCAGAAACTTTATCAACAACGTATCCATCGATCTGGCGGTAAATGTGATGATCCTGCTTGTCACGATGGTTGTGATGCTTCTCTATTCCTGGCGACTGGCATTGATCACACTTGTCTCCCTGCCGCTTTTCCTGACGATTTATATCGGTTTCAATCGTCTGAACCGCAAGTATCAGCGGAAGATTATGGAGACCAGTGCAGAGCTCGAAAGTCAACTGGTGGAGTCAATCCATTCCATCAATACCATCAAGCGATTCGGTGTAGAAGACTTTGCAAATGTGAAAACAGAAAATCGATTTGTACGACTCCTGCGTAACACCTTTCACAGCATTTATGGGTCTATCATGGCTCAGGGCGGGATCCAGTTTGTCTCATCATCAGTGACCGTAGCTGTTCTTTGGGTGGGTAGCACACTGGTGATCCGACAGCAAATCACACCGGGTACACTGATGCTGTTTTACTCACTGGTGGGTTATGTGATCTCACCAATCGGTTCTCTCATTACAGCCAATCAGACCATTCAGGATGCTTTGATAGCAGCAGACCGTCTTTTTCAAATCATGGATCTGGACCGGGAGGAGAATGATGGGGAACGAAAACAAAACCTGTTACGCAGCAATGTGGGCGATATCATCCTTGATCAGGTTTCGTTTCGGTATGGCACCAGGAAACAGGTGTTCAGCAACTTGTCCCTCACCATTCCCCGTGGACAAACCACTGCAATCGTGGGTGAGAGCGGATCCGGAAAGACAACCCTTGTCTCTTTGCTCCAGAATATCTATCCCATCCAGAGTGGAGCTATCAGGATTGGCCGCTATAACATCCGTCAAATAACCAATGAGAGCCTCCGGAAATTGGTTGGCACCGTTCCCCAGCAGATTGAGTTGTTTGCCGGCACCATATTGGAAAATATTGCACTGGGTGATTTCCAGCCGGATGTAAAACTTGTTACCGATATCACTGATCAGTTAGGCTTGAGAGAGTTTGTCAATGCACTGCCAAATGGTCTGAATACCTATGTCGGCGAACATGGAACAACTCTCTCGGGTGGGGAGCAACAACGCATTGCTATTGCACGGGCATTGTATAAGGATCCTGAAGTGTTGATATTTGATGAAGCAACGTCCTCGCTCGATTCACTGTCAGAAAAGTATGTCAAAGATACGATCAATAACCTGGCAGCGGAAGGAAAAACAATCATTGTCATCGCCCACAGACTGAGTACGGTAAAAGAAGCTAATCAGATTGTGGTGTTGGAAGAAGGTCGACTCATGGAACAGGGAACCCATACAAGCTTACTGAAGGAAAGCGGAATCTATGCCAGATTATGGCGCGCACAATTTGATATGATCGACTAATGCAATTCATGTTGGTAATTATAAAATGTTTATCATGTTTCTTTTTAAACAAATAGACCGATTGGAGTATATGCATCATCTGATCCAAACAGAGGCAACTGGTAACCCGGAAACATTTGCCGGTAAATTGCATTTGAGTAGAAGGCAGCTCTACAACATCTTGGATGAGCTCTCTGATCTGGGTGCAGAGATCAGGTATAGTCGTATCCGGCAGTCATTTTACTATGC
Source organism: Bacteroidales bacterium (assembly GCA_012837345.1). Lineage (GTDB taxonomy): Bacteria > Bacteroidota > Bacteroidia > Bacteroidales > Dysgonomonadaceae > Proteiniphilum. The sequence continues at coordinate 19,322 of DURL01000172.1, read as the reverse complement.
TTCTCCATGTCAATTGCGAATTGAATTTGGATATGAAAAACTTAATGAAGCAGATTTACAATTATATCCGATGGAGTAGTTTAGGATAAATTAGATCAAAATGATGAAAACAAAAACAATTCACTTGGTTCTTATACTTGTTACGTTCGCATTTATATGGTTGATTAAGAGCCAGCTGGAGACATATTTTTATTGGGATTATTCTTTGATGATCCCACTTTTCTATTTGTTCTATGTCAATCTTAAACTTTTCATATCGGAAAAATCCGGATTGCATGAAAATAGTTTTTTGGTAATTACATGTATCTTCATCGGTCTAATCCTATATTATTCATTATCTAACTGGGGGGAGTTTGAAATTATGTACCGTAGAGCGATTCCGTTACTTGTGGGAGGTGTATTGATGATTGGTATTCTCTTCGTAAGGAATAAGTACTCACAACGGATGATTCAACTGAAATCTGAGCATAAAGAGTGATCTTTAAATCCTCTGCCGGTAATCGTATCCCCTCTGTGTTTTCTTGCATATCTCCACCCAAAACAATATCTTGCAGCCATTAATGAGAAAAGAATGGCATGATGCAGACATTTGCTGAGAAGGTGATCGCGTTCAACCAGCAACTCACCTTCACCGGTGATTTGCCGGAAGGGTTCCGGGTGGTCAATCCGTTTCTGGATAACCCGGAGACGATGGAGGTGATGAGGGCTTTCTACCGGAAGTATTACAGCGACAACAGGGAGCGACGGTTCCTGATCGGGATCAACCCGGGCCGGCACGGGGCGGGGGTGACCGGCATCCCCTTCACCGACACCAAACGGCTGGAGAGCGACTGCGGCATCACCATGCACTCGGCACACACCCACGAGGTATCATCCCTTTTCGTGTATGAGATGATCGCGGCCTACGGCGGGGTATCAGCCTTCTACCGCAATTTTTACATCAACTCCCCCTTCCCGTTGGCCATTATCCGGCAGACAACCGGCGGGAAATGGGTCAATGCCAACTATTACGACGATCCAACACTCTTCGGGGCGGTAAAGGGGTTCATGATTGATACACTGAAACAACATGTCATGCTGGGCCTGGATACAACCGAGGTGTTGGTGCTGGGAAAGAAAAATGCCGATTTCATCATCAGGCTGAACAGTGAGGAGTCGCTGTTTGAGAAGCTGACGGTACTGGAGCATCCCCGTTTCATTCAGCAGTACAAGTCGAAAGAGAAACAGCGCTACATCGATAAATACCTGCGGGCATTGCACGGAAACGGATCAATCCTAGAAGTAGATCAACCTTAAGACTGTAGTGGAAATAGAAAAGACCTGTTTTTTAAAATGTGGATTGCTGAAGCTGTTCCGAAATGCACATTTCTTATTTATTCAGTAAGCGATTCTACAAATTCACCAAACCTCAAGATCTTTTCACTATTCGCCTTATTGAAAAGCAGGTGCTCAAAGTCTTTTTGCTTCTTTTTCAAATCTACTTTTTTCAGTAATTCGACTGTTGCTTGTTTGAACGCTTGCAAACTCTTTATTTCAAAACGCTTTGAAAGAAAACCGTAATCGGGTTTTGCCTGTGAAAGTAGAAACATCAGGTCGTAAAAATCACGTCCTTTGGCGCGGGCTAACATGGCTGAAATTTTCATGCTGCACAGTACGCCATCGGAAGGAACAGGAAACGGGAAAAAGAATCCGCAACCCTTGATGTTTTTGATAACAGGAGGATTAACGATTCCCTGGTCTTGGCTTTCGACCTTTATCAGAAAACGTTCTTCCTTGTGTCCGCTCAATCCCAGATCGAACAACAGTTCCGGAAAATGGAGATTGCGCCGGAAAGCCGTCAGTCTCGGGTTCTCTTTATCCTTTGCCACCACCCTTAACCCTGAACGTTCCAAAAACTGAATGACGCCGTTTGTCATTTCAACAAATTCGTCATTAGACATGTCTTTACAGTCAAAATCCAAGTCTTCAGAGAATCGGTCTATCCCTTTTAACAAACGCAAGTTCGTTCCACCGATAAACGCCATCTTTTTGATGTGTGGAGTTGAAGAAAGGTAATCCAGGATCATCAACTGCAAGTATTCTTTCAGTATATGCTTGTCAAAACCCGAATTTCCACGGATTTGTGCCGGAAAATAATTCCTTATCTGATCAATCGGTATCATAAATCGTAAGTCTTTAAGAGTAACTTTACTCTACGGTCAAGTGCCTTGTTTTGAAACTTGACGCAGTACTCCATCAACAGATCCTTGTTCAAATCATCTTGCAGGTGATTTTCATCTAAACGCAGCTCTTCTAACTCCTGCTCGCTGTCATAGAAAGGATAAAGGTACAGCAAATCAAGCAATGCCTTTTCAGGTGTGGCAAACTGTAGGGTGCGGTTGTCTGCCATTGGCTTCAGTTCATATCCGAACATCAGGTTCTCTTTGATATTCTTATAAGAGTATTCGCCGAAGTCATTGGTGAAGGATGCCGTTTTCAGTGTTGTCACACTTGTTATCTGTGTCACAGCTTCCGGAATCATCCCATAGAAAGACAAGGCTGTGTGCAGGCTGATATAGGATGGCCGATAAATCCGATTGGAAAAATAAAGCTGATAATCTGGCATACTCTTATACTCCGAAAATGTAAAGTAACCTCGTCGTAACCTGATAAGATATCCCTTCTTCATCCAACGGGTCAGGTTATTCCGGTCAAAATCCGGTTGCCATGCATATATCTGATAGATATTGAAACATGCCAAATCAAACATTTTAGTTTTAAATACCAGAAAGTTCATTTCTTTGTTTTGTTTCTATTATGCAGCAAATATAGTGCATTATAGAAACAAAACAAAATGTTGAGGTTGATTGGTGGCGGTTTGTGTTGTTGGTGTTTACGGAGTATGGCGGAGTATCGCTTTAATTTTCTGGAGGGAACTAGTGAAAGAGGTTTTTCAAAATGAGGATGGGATTAGCAGCAAGCTAAAAAAGAAAACCATAACGGATCTGTGATCAATTATGGTTCTTGTGTGGTGCCACCAGGAATCGAACCGGGGACACAAGGATTTTCAGTCCTTTGCTCTACCAACTGAGCTATGGCACCAACATTGCTTAAATTGCGAGTGCAAAGATAAGCGCATTTTCGGGATTTCCAAAATATGTATCCAAAAAAATGGAAATTTATTCCTCTCAGATTGGATTCCATCCCTGTGCACGCAGCTCCATCTCCTGGCCGTCGCGCGTCACCAGGTAACAGCCCTGCTCCTCTTTGGCGATGTGGCCGACGAGGTGCACTCCCTTGATCTCCTTCATCTTCTCGTGCAGATGCAACGGCACGGTGAAGAGCAGCTCATAGTCCTCTCCTCCATTAAGGGCCACGGTGGTGACGTTCATGTTGAAGGTCTCAGCCATCATGGCGGTCTGGTAGTCGATGGGCAGTCGCTCCTCGTACACCTGGCAGCCCACCTTGCTCTGTTTGCAGATGTGCAGCAGGTCGGATGAGAGGCCGTCGGAGAGGTCGATCATCGCGGTGGGCAGTATGCCCTGTGCTGCCAGTGCTTCCACCACATCCTTTCTTGCTTCCGGCTTTAACTGTCGCTCCAGCAGGTACTCCCTGCCGGCGAAATCGGGACGGAAATCACCGGAGCCATCCCAGGCTGCCTTCTCACGCTCCAGCAGCTGAAGCCCCATGTAGGAGGCCCCCAGATCGCCCGAGACATAGATCAGGTCGCTCTCCTTTGCGCCGTTGCGGCAGACAGCCTCACCCTCCGCGGCGCTGCCGATGCAGGTGATGCTGATGGTGAATCCGGTAAGCGAGGAGGTGGTGTCACCCCCTACAATATCCACTCCATACACTTCGCAGGCAAGCTTGATGCCGCTGTAAAAGCTCTCCAGCTCCTCCACCGAGAATCGTTTGGAGATGCCCAGCGAGACGGTGATCTGCTCCGGTCTGCCATTCATCGCGTAGATGTCGGAGAAGTTGACCACCGCAGCTTTATAGCCCAGGTGCTTCAGGGGTACATAGACCAGGTCGAAGTGAATCCCCTCGAGAAGCAGGTCGGTGGTCACCAGCGTATGTCGCCCTGCGTTGTGCAGGATTGCGGCATCATCGCCGATCCCCTTCACGGTGCTCTGCTGCTGTGGTAGAATATCCCCGGTGAGTCGTTCTATCAGTCCGAACTCACCGAGGGTGGCTATCTCTGTTCTGCCCATCAGATCGTTTGAATGAGCGTACGCATGATCTCAGCCATCTTCGGCTGGGCAATCTTGGCTGCTTCCTGCACATCCTCGTGCGACACCTCCACGATCTTGCCGATCACACCCAGGTCGGTGATGATGGAGAAGGCGAGCACCTTCATCCTGGCGTGGTTGGCCACGATCACCTCAGGCACGGTGGACATGCCCACGGCGTCGCCACCGATGATGCGGAACCAGTTGTACTCGGCCGGTGTCTCGAAGGTGGGACCGGAGACACCCACGTAGACACCATGTTGCAGCTTGATGTTCTTCTCACGGGCGATCTCCATCGCTTTCAGGCGCAGCTCCCTGTTGTATGCTTCGCTCATGTCGGGGAAGCGGGTGCCCAGCTCGTTGAAGTTCTTGCCGTGCAAAGGATGCTCGGGGAACATGTTGATGTGGTCTTCGATCAGCATGATGTCGCCGATGTCGAAGCTGGGGTTCATGCCTCCCGCGGCGTTAGAGACGAAGAGGTATTCAATGCCGAGTGCCTGGAAGACGCGCACCGGGAAGGTCACCTCCTTCATATCATATCCCTCGTAGTAGTGGAAACGACCCTGCATGGCAAGCACCTTCTTGCCACCCAGCGTGCCGATGATCAGCTTGCCACTGTGACCTTCCACGGTGGAGACAGGGAAGTTGGGGATCTCGGTATAGGGGATCTCGTTCTTGTCGTCGATCTCATGTGCCAGCTCCCCGAGCCCGGTGCCCAGGATGATTGCGGTGTTGGGTACTTCTCCGATCCTACCTTTCAGGTAATCGGCTGTTTGTTTGATGGTTTCTAACATGTGCAAGTATTTTTTGGTTGAATAGTTCTTTGTCCTGTTCCTCTACAAATGCAACCCGTATCGGTACATAATAGAGGATCTTTTTTATTTCCTCATCCAGGAACGGCAGCGCCCTGAGTCGCATGGCATCTTTCTCTGTGGTCAGAATGATCTTCTCGTCATCATCCACATCAACGCTGGCCACCAGCTCCCGCACCTCATCGACATCCTCCTTCGTGAAGGTGTGATGATCGGGGAAGAACCGGGTGTAGAGGTTGTAGGTCTTGTGCTCCAGCTTGTCGGCCAGGGGTTGAGGTGATGCGATGCCGGTCACCAGGAAGACATGCTTCTTGCGAAGGTCATCCAGTATGTAATTCTCCTGCTGCAACTCGGGGAAAAGAGGACGTGCAACCCCGTACTGGAGGGAGGTGAAGAAGAGATCCTGGTAGGCGAAGAGGTTCAGTCCGTTGGTGTAGATGCGGAAATCGATCGGCTGCATGTCGGGATTGCACTTGGTGACGATCACCATCGATGCACGGTCCTTCCCTCTCAATGGCTCACGCAGTGAACCTGCCGGCAGCAGCTTGTCTTCGAACACCGGCCGGTTGCTGTCCACCAACAGGATGGAGAGCGAGGGTTGCACGTAGCGGTGCTGGAACCCATCATCAAGCAGGATCACCTCCGGGCGCTCCTCCTTTTCGATGGAGAGGAGTTTCTCAATCGCTTTTACCCGGTTGCTGTCGACCACCACCATCGTGTCGGGGAACTTGCGTTTCAGCTGAAGCGGTTCATCGCCCACCTCGGTGACCTGGGAGGTGGTTTCTACAATACGAAAACCGCGGCTTCTCCGTTTATATCCCCTGCTGAGTACAGCCACGCGGTACCTGGGTGCAAGCAGCCTGATCAGGTACTCTATATGGGGGGTCTTTCCTGTTCCACCCACTGTCAGGTTTCCCACGCAGATCACCGGAATGGGGAAGCTTCTTTTTTTTAGGATGTTCTTGTTGAACAGGATGTTGCGAAAGTTCACGCCAATCCCATACAACCATGACAATGGTTGCAGCGATCGACGCGTATTTACAGGGGGGATCTCCATGCTGTTCAGCGGATGTTCAGTTCATAGGGGATGCGCGCCTGGATGTAATCCTGCTCGCGGATGTCGCGGAGAAGCATGAACAGCTCGTAGCTCTCACCCAGGTACTCCTTCATGGTGCGTGCAGCCAGCTCTTCCTTCGGCCGATCGAGCAGTTCTTCTATCATGGTACGCATCTTGGGATATTCAAACACCACGTAGCTCTTGCCCAGGTTGGCCATCTCGGCGGCTATCTCGATGGCTCGTTCAATGCCGCCCAGTTCATCCACCAAACCGATCTCCTTTGCCTGGTTACCGGTCCATACCCGTCCTTCAGCATAGAGGGCCAGACTGTCTTTCGGCATGTTGCGACCCTCGGCACAGCGGGTGAGGAAGATGTCGTACCCTTTTTCAATCATATTCTGTAACAGCTGTTTCTCCTGATCGTTGAAAGGACGGGTGATGTTGCCGAAATCGCCATACTCATTTGTCTTCACCACGTCGGTGGAGATGCCGATCTTCTCTGCGGTTCCCTCCATGTTGGGTATCATGCCGAAGATACCGATGGAGCCGGTGAGGGTGGTGGGTTGCGCCACAATCCTGTCGGCGTTGCAGGCGATGTAATAACCGCCCGAGGCAGCTACATCACCCATTGATACCACGACTGGTTTCTCTTTCTTCAGGTCGCTGATCGCCTTCCATATCTGTTCTGAGGCGTAGGCGCTGCCGCCACCCGAGTTGATGCGGAAGACCACTGCCTTGATGTCTTCATCCTTGCGCAGCTTCTCGATCTGATTGACCATGTACTTGTCCTGGATGTTCGACGCACCGGTACCCGAGACAATATTGCCCTGCGCATAAAGGATGCCAATGGTGTTACCGGTCTTCTTCACCGTCTTGGTGGTAACCGATCTCATGTTGGAGACAGTGGCGGAGGGGATCATCTTGCCCTCCTCAAGGCTAAGCAGTGTGCGCAGGTAATCTTTCATCTCCGTCTCATAGAGCAGGGTGTCAACCAGGTTCGCTTCTAACAGGAAGTCAGTCGTCTGTAACAGCGGCATCTGGTTCGCCAGGGCATCAACTTTTTCCGGTGTCAGTGAGCGGGCCTCGGCGATGTCGGCGCGAAGGAAGCTCCAGGCATCGTTCAGATAGGAGGAGACCTGTTCCCGGTTGGCATCGCTCATCTCGTTCTGCGTGAAGGGCTCCACAGCCGATTTGTAGGTGCCCACCTTGAATATCTGCATCTCGATGCCCAGCTTGTCGAGGGCATCCTTGAAGAAGATGGGCATGGAGGCCAGTCCGTGCAGGTCGAGGTTTCCCATGGGATTGATCGCCACCTTGTCGGCCATAGAAGCCAGATAATATCCGGCTTGCGAGTATGTGTCAGCATAAGCCACGACAAACTTGCCACTTTCCTTGAAGCTCTTCAACTCGTTGCGTATCTCCGCCAGGGTAGCCATCGAGGCAGATATCGATCGTGAATCGATGTAGATACCCTTAATCATGTCGTTGTTTTTCGCTTTACGGATGGCACTCACGATATCATTCAACCCCATTGCCGCTGTTGCTTCGGGAGCCAGCAGTTCTGTGAACGGGTCTTCTTCGGGCACACGCTCCGAGATCGGGCCGTTCAGTCGTAGGTTGAGCATGGAGTTCTCTTTCAATACAAACTTTTCAGAGGTGAAGGAACCGGCTAGCGATCCCATCATTCCGAAAAAGAAAAGCATGGCAATCAGGGATAGGATGATGTTTGCAATGATAAATCCCAGTGCTGATGCCAGCATGATTTTTAGAAAATCCTTCATAACGGGTAATATTAGTGATTTATAGCTCAAAATTAGGAAAAAAGAGGTACTTCACAAAAATTAATTTGATATTCTTAATCAATTTCACTTGGATTGTTCTTTATACCATACTATTTTTGAAGGTTATTAGGCTTTGAACCGGGAAGAAGAGGAGCCTCTTTTCTTAAAAAAAGATAAAAACGAAAAAATGGCTGATATCCGATGCAGCTTTTTTCTCTATTTCCCATCTATCATTTGAACGTGCGATAAGGATGGATGATTCGCAACTGATAATAGCGTGTAAGAAACAGGACCGTAATGCTCAGAGGGTGTTATACGAGAGGTATGCCCCCGTAATGATGACGGTCTGTTTACGATACAGCAAGGAAGAGGAAACCGCACGCGATTTGTTGCACGATGGATTCATCCGCGTATTTACTCAAATCGGCTCATTCAGGGGCAAGGGTTCTTTTGAAGGCTGGCTAAGACGGATTTTTGTGAATCTGGCACTCGAAAACTACAGGAAAGAGAAACTGAAGAACCGCTTCCTGGAGGAGTACGGTATGCAGCATTCAATAGAACAGGAGGCGCCTGATGATGATCCGCTTGACATTGGAGATATCCCCCGTGAGGAAGTACTTGATATGATTCGGGATCTTCCCCCGGGTTATAGAACAGTTTTTAACCTGTTTATCTTTGAAGAGATGTCACACCGGGAAATTGCTGATTTGCTGGGTATCAACGAAGCAGCATCCCGTTCACAGTTTTTTCGGGCGAAGAGTCTTTTACAGAAAAAAATTTCGGCCATCCTTAACCATTGCAACAGCAGATATAATGAACAGAAATAACGATATTAGAAGTGATTTTCGGGTGAAGCTTGGCGGCTATCCTTCCCCACTGCCACCTGATGGCTGGGAACGGATTGAACAGTCGATGAGGCAAGTTGCTGCCCGCAGGGTGATGCGTCGCAGGTGGGTTGCCGGTGCGGCTGCTGCCATGCTGATCCTTCTGGTGGGGTCACTCTTCTTCCTTCATGATCCAATGACTTATGAACAGCCAATGCTTACCGAGGAGGTGAATTCCCCCATGAAGAGTCAATCTCATTCCCTGCAGACAGCTGAACAGGCAACAGCCAATAGGTTGCCACAATCGGTAACCCACCCCGCTGTTGCTACACCGGCCCTTTATGTCACGTTGAATCACGGATTTGATGAGAAATATTTGATTCAGGGCAACAGATCGGCAGAAATAATGCAGCAGTGGATACGACAGAATGGAGTGGCTCCCGAGCGTTTGGTGAACCGGGACCGATCAGTTATGGACAGGTTGGGATCACTGGCTGAACGTTCCTGGAAATCGATCAGCAATCATGATGATGATGAGCTGATCACGGTTGACGACAGGGATGAAGAGCTGTTTGCTTATCGTTCGATGGTTCGCGCTGAAGATGAACATATGACACTGATGCTCGGTGGCAAGGGCGGTCTCTCTTCATTCAGGCAGACGGTAAATGCCCCCATGACTCTTCGCAGCGCCTCGTTATCCGCTCAGGACCAATATGGCAACGAGAGTTCCAAAAATCTTCTGACAACTACACGTGCGGTTGACAACCTCTCAGAAATGGAACATGACCAACCGGTTTCACTTGGTCTGACCCTCTCAAAATCGATATTTGATAATCTCTCCATTGAATCCGGACTCACCTATACCTATCTCTCATCCCGTGTGAGGAATGCCAATGCCAATTTCCGTGTCCAGGAGACCCAGAAAATTCATTACCTGGGTATCCCGGTCAATCTGAACTATACCCTGTTTAGCCTGAGAAGATTGGATGTATATGCCTCCGTTGGGGGATTGATTGAAAAGGATATTTACGGTGAATACAGGAAGATGGGTACAGGTGAAACACTCGATTTCAACAGCTCTGCCGAGGAAGAAGAGGTGACCACGATCTCACAACGCAACCCTCAGCTTTCAGTCAATGCCGGGTTAGGTCTCTCCTATCCACTGATACAAAACCTGAAGCTCTACGGTAAGGTGGGAGGTGCTTATTATTTTGATGCCGGAAACGAGTACAAAACAATATATTCCGACCGTAAGATTGTGATGGATCTGAATGTCGGCATTAGATATGAATTTTAATTACAACGATAAAAAAATGAAAATGAAGAAATTCTACCTGTTAGTGAGTCTGTTTGCATTCACTCTGATCATGACCTCCTGTCTGGGAGAAGGAAGCCGCAATTATAGCGAGACATCGGTTGTCTACATCGACATAGATTTGGCATCGGGTAAGACTTACGGGAAAACTCTTACGGGCCGTTTGATTACATCGAACGAGATACAGCTTATGCTACCCGGCAGCTTTAAATTTTTCAACTACAGCTGGGATGAGGCGTATGGTACGACATTAATCTCTCAGTCATCGGTCGACAATGTGGTTATTTCCGGTGATCCTGTTGATATTAGCCGTACCCCTCTGAGTCTTTCTGAACCTCCCGTGGTGGATGAACCCGTGACATTCCTTGAGATGGGTGAGCCCTATTACGTGAACAATGAGCAATATCTCGGTGATCACTGGCTTTTTGAGTATGCTTATGAAACCAGAAAAGGAGAGTCTGCGCATGTACAGTTTTATAAGGTTGATGATTCGGAGCTCCTCGAAAATGAAGTGCTCCTGGAGATCCGGCTTGTGATAACCGGAACACCCGAAGAGGGTGCTTCACTCACCTCAAAAACTGATATCGTGGCAGTAAACATGGGACCCTTACGATCCTATTTTGAGGCTATGGGACAAAGCAGGAAAGATGTGAAGATCAAATTTCAGTATCATCAGAAGAACAGGACAGAAGTGGTGAAGATGGCCAACACCTACCTGATGACGGTAGGGGGTGAGTCATAATCCTTATCCTGCAAACAACGAACAGCAGCCTTCATCCATAGAGGCTGCTGTTTTTATCTCGCTCACATTCGCATTATTATCAGGAATTGGTTACCTTTGCACACCAAAATCAGAGAGGAATGTGGAGAGTACTGTTTGTAACTGTCGCACAACTAATTGTTGCATCACCGGTGGCATGGAAGGATCTGGAGAAAGAGAAGAGAGACCCGTCCGGTTTTCTCAATCGCTTTCTCTATCCTCTCTTTGGTATGATTGCCCTTACGGCATTTATCGGAGGACTCTGGTTCACTCGAAATGGTGATCTGGAGAATGCCCTCAAGAACAGCATCATTTCTGTTGTGGCTGTCTTTGGCGCTTATTACATTGTATCATACCTGTTGAATGAAATCGCTGATCGGTTTGATCTGGATCAGGGACTCTTTCGTTTTCAACAGTTCACCGGTTACGCCTCTGTGGTGATGTACCTGTTGTATTGTCTCATTCCTTTTATGTCTGAGTTCTTCATCATCTGGCTGCTGGCTCTTTACACCATCCAGCTTGTACATGCCGGGGCTATTCATTTTCTCATGGTGCCTGCTCATAAAAGGGGAGCATTTATCGTTACTGCATCCGCTCTGGTGATCTTGATACCGGTCATTATTCACGCACTCTTTTCATTCTTCATACAATAATGAAGCAGTCATCCATCAATATCAAAAACAAAAGAGCCACCTTCGATTACGAACTGGTGGAGACCTTCACTGCGGGGATGGTGCTCACCGGCACGGAGATTAAATCGATCCGCCTGGGCAAGGCCAGCCTGGTGGATAGCTATTGCCTGTTGGAGAAAGGTGAATGTTGGGTAAGGAGCATGCATATTGCAGAATATTTCTACGGCACCTACAACAATCACAATGCCCGGCGCGACCGTAAACTGCTACTCAACAGGAAAGAGCTGCAGAAACTGCTGCGGCTCACCCGCGAGACAGGATTTACCATCATTCCGATCAGACTATTCATCAATGAGAAGGGGCTTGCCAAGCTGGTGATCGCCGTGGCCAAAGGGAAAAAGCAGTATGATAAAAGGCAGTCACTAAAGGAGAAAGAAGATAAACGGGCGATGGACCGCATGTTCAAACAGTAACCCATGCAAATGCTCTCCTGGAAAAAGTTGATGCTACAGGCCACCGGCAAGTCGGCCCGTACCACCCTCTGGCTGTTGCGCATCATCCTGCCCATCTCCTTGCTGGTACGATTGCTCGATTATTTCGGGACTCTGGCATGGCTGGCCGGTTTCCTCGATCCGCTTTTTGTCAACATGGGTCTCCCCGGCAGTACCGCCATCGTCTTCATCACCAGTATCTTCCTGCCGCTATATGCTCCCCTGGCAATCATCACCTCCCTACCCATCACCCTGCGTGAGCTGACCATCCTGGCACTGATGTGCCAGATATCCCACAACCTCCCGGTGGAGAGCGCGATTCAAGCGAAAACGGGTACTTCCTTCTGGTCGATGACACTGCTGCGCATCACCATGAGCATTGTCGTGGGGGTGCTGCTCAACCTGATACTCCCTGCGGAGATGGGCCTGCCACTCTTTGCCAGGGGCAGCGTGACGGCCGTTACTTCAATAGGGGCACTCCTGATTCTATGGCTGAAAGGCTCGTTGCAGATCGCTCTGCTGATCCTGGTTATCGTCTTCCTGTTAAACCTGTTTTACAGCATGCTTGAAGCTTATCGGTTGATACCCGGGCTCAGCCGGGCGATAGAACCGCTGCTCGCTTTCTTCGGGCTGCCCAGGAGCACTGCTTTTCTGTGGCTGATAGGCTATATTGTGGGGCTGGCTTACGGAGGAGCACTGATGATTGACCAGATGAAGGAGGGCAGGGTGACCCGTTCGGAAGCGAGCCTGCTGAACCATCACCTGGCAGTTTCACATTCCGTTCTGGAAGACAATCTGCTATTCGTGGCGCTGGGTGTCTCGCTCTGGTGGATCCTGGCAGTACGGTTCACGATTGCTTTCGCCGTGGTCTGGCTGAGACGATTCTGGCTCAACCTGAGAAGTCCCCGGGTCACATTTTAATCTCCTTCTTGCCGATATGTCGGAATGATTGGTTAATTTTGAGGTGATCAAATAAGTAGAGAACTGTTTTAGACGTTATTCCCATGAACAAGATTGAACAAATCCTGGCCGATCGCATCCTGATACTCGACGGGGCGATGGGCACGATGATACAACGCTATAGCCTTACGGAGGCTGATTTCCGTGGAGAGCGATTCGCCGATTCACAGAAGTTGCTCAAAGGCAACAATGACCTGCTCTCCATCACCCGACCCGATGTGATTGGCGCCATCCATCGCCAGTACCTCGAGGCCGGTGCCGACATCATCGAGACCAACACTTTTAACGCCACCGCCATCTCAATGCAGGATTATGGCATGAGCCACCTGGCGGCTGAGATCAACCTCGCCGCCGCACGTCTGGCACGGGAGGCGGCCGACGAGTATACCCGCAAAACGCCTCATAAACCCCGTTTTGTGGCCGGTTCCATCGGTCCCACCAACAAGACCGCATCGATGAGTCCCCGCGTGGAGGATCCGATGTACCGTGCGGCTACTTTCGACGACTTCCGGAAAGCTTACCACGAGCAGATCACCGCCCTTGTGAAGGGTGGGGTGGATCTGCTGCTGATCGAGACCATCTTCGATACCCTCAACGCCAAGGCGGCTATCTATGCTGCCAGGGAGGTGGCCCTGGAGACCGGTATCGACACGCCCCTCATGTTGTCGGTGACCATCACCGACCGGGCGGGCAGGACCCTCTCGGGACAGACACTAGAGGCATTCGTGGCCTCCGTAAGTCATGCCAAGCCGCTCTCCATCGGACTGAACTGCTCCTTCGGTGCGGCCGATCTGAAACCCTACGTGAAGGAGCTGGGACGCATCGCCCCCTTCTACATCAGTGCCTATCCCAATGCGGGGCTGCCCAACCAGCTGGGTGAGTATGACGAGACCCCCGAGAAGATGGCCATGCAGATCAGGGAGTTCATGGATGAGGGACTGGTCAACATCATCGGTGGCTGCTGCGGTACCACCCCTGACCACATTGCCCGCTATGTGGCGATGGCGGAGAGTGCACCACCCCACCAGAAGGCAGAGCCACCTGCTTACCTGCAGCTCTCGGGGTTGGAGATGCTGGAGGTATCCCCCCTCATCAACTTCATGAACATCGGTGAGCGCTGCAACGTGGCCGGCTCGCGTCGTTTCCTGCGACTGATACAGCAGAAGAAATATGAGGAGGCGCTCGACATTGCCCGCCGCCAGGTGGAGGATGGTGCCCAGGCTATCGACATCAATATGGATGAAGGGCTGCTGGAGGGAGCGGAGGAGATGACCCGTTTCCTCAACCTGCTGGCTTCCGACCCTGACGTGTCGCGGGTACCTGTCATGATCGATTCCTCCAAATGGGAGGTGCTGGAGGCGGGATTGAAATGCGCGCAGGGCAAGTCGATCGTAAACTCCATCTCACTCAAGAACGGTGAGAAGGAGTTTCTGCACGAAGCTCTGCTGGCACAGCGTTATGGTGCCGCAGTGGTGGTGATGGCTTTCGATGAGACCGGCCAGGCTGACACTTTTGAGCGACGCACCGAGATATGCAGTCGTGCTTACAGGCTGCTCACCACACATGGTTTCGACCCGAAAGATATCATCTTCGACCCCAATGTGCTGGCCATCGCCACCGGCATCGAGGAGCACCGTAATTACGGCGTGGATTATATCCGCACCGTTCGCTGGATCAAGAAAAATCTGCCCCATGCCAAGGTGAGCGGCGGAGTAAGCAATCTCTCATTCTCCTTCCGCGGCAACGAGTCGGTGCGGGAGATGATGCATTCCGTCTTTCTCTATCATGCCATCGCTGCCGGGCTGGATATGGGTATCGTCAACCCCGGCCAGTCGGTGATCTATGAGGATATCCCTGTCGATGTGCGTGAGCTGATGGAAGATGTAGTGCTCAATCGAAGGGAGGATGCCACCGAGCGGCTGATGGAGTATGCCGAGAAGATCAAAGGTGACAAATCAGATAATGGCGGTGCCGCCAAAATGGAGGAATGGCGTCAGCTGCCCCTGGAAGAGCGTCTGAGTCATGCCCTGGTGAAAGGGATCGGCGACTATATGGAGGTGGATCTGGCGGAAGCGCTGGAGACCTATCCCAGAGCGGTCGATATCATCGACAAGCCGCTAATGGATGGGATGAACCGCGTGGGTGACCTCTTCGGGTCGGGGAAGATGTTCCTGCCCCAGGTGGTGAAGGCAGCCCGCACCATGAAGAAAGCGGTGGCTATCCTGCAGCCGGTGATCGAAGCAGAGAAAAGTTCCGGCGGGGGCTCGCAGAAAGCGGGCAAGATCGTGCTGGCAACGGTGAAGGGTGACGTGCACGACATCGGTAAGAATATTGTCTCCATCATCCTGGCCTGTAACAACTACGAGATCATCGACCTGGGGGTGATGGTACCCCCCGAGCAGATCATTCAAGCGGTGAAAAGAGAACAACCCGACATGGTGGGACTCAGCGGCCTGATCACCCCTTCACTGGAGGAGATGGCGGTGGTAGCCGCCGAGATGGAGAAGGAGGGATTCTCCCTGCCGCTGCTGATTGGTGGTGCCACCACCTCGCGGCTGCATACGGCCCTGAAGATTGAACCCAAATATGGTAGCGGTCCGGTGGTATATGTGAAGGATGCCTCCCAGAGCCCCTCGGCGGTCGCCAACCTGCTGAACAGTGAGAACCGGGATGCCTACATCCGGAAGATAAGCGAGGAGTATGCACTGCTGCGGGAGCACCGTGCACAGAAGCAGGTGAAGATGGTCACCCTCGATGAGGCCAGGCAGAACCCCTTCCGCATCGACTGGGAGAAGTGGCAGCCACCGGTACCCCGTAAGCCGGGACGCACTGTATTGCATAAGATACCGGTGGCGGAGATCATTCCTTACATCGACTGGAAGTTCTTCTTCCATGCCTGGAACCTCTCGGCCAAGTTTCACACCGTGACCCGTATCGACCGCTGTGAGCGCTGCCGTGCCGAGTGGGTAGCCACTTACCGTGAGGAGGAGAAGGAGAAGGCGCTGGAGGCTGCACGCCTCTACGATGATGCCTGTGATATCCTGCAACGGTTCCGGGAGGAGGATGCTGATTATATCCGTGCGGTGCTGGGCCTTTATGAGGCGTCGAGTGGCGACGACACCATCCTGATCGACGGAAAGCCTTTCCCCTTCCTGCGTCAGCAGAAGGAGAACGAGCAGCAGACCTACTTCTGCCTGAGCGATTTCATCGCCCCACGTGAGAACGGCATCACTGATTGGATCGGTGCCTTCGCCGTCACGGGGGGTGCCGGAGCCGATGCCCTGTTGCAGCAGTATGATGAGGAGGGTGATGCCTTCGCCTCCCTGTTGGTGAAGTCGCTGCTCGACCGGCTGGCAGAAGCGGCCACCGAGTGGCTGCATGCCAAGGTGCGGCGCGAGTACTGGGGATATGCTCCGGACGAAGCACTTACGGTAGCGGAGATGTTCGCCGTGAAGTATGCAGGTATCCGCCCCGCGGTGGGCTACCCCTCCATCCCGGACCAGACGGTCAACTTCCTGCTGCATGACCTGCTGGGGAGTGAGGAGATCGGTATCTCCCTCACCGAGAACGGTGTGATGTATCCCAATGCGGCCGTGAGCGGTCTCTTCTTCGCCCACCCGCAGTCGAAGTACTTCGCTATCGGTGAGATCTCGGAAGAGCAGGTAGCCGATTATGCACGGCGAAAAGGAAGCGATTCTGAGATGATCCGCAAGTTCCTGCTGGCAAATCTGGTGTAAGTTTGTATCTTTGCATCCCCAAAACCAAAAAAAATGCGAAGTTTCGGAAGTGACAACAACTCGGGTGTACATCCCTGCATCATGGAAGCCCTTACAGCGGCAAACAGCGACCATGCCATCGCTTACGGTGATGATCCCTGGACAGCAGAGGCTGCCGCCGTGGTCCGCGAGCTGCTGGGTGAGGAGGCCATCGAACCCTTTTTCCTGTTCAACGGCACAGGTGCCAACGTGGTGGCGCTGCAGGCCTGCACACTGCCGTTTCATTCCATCCTCTGTGCTGCTACCGCCCATATCGCGGTGGATGAGTGCGGAGCACCGGTGAAGCTGACCGGGGCGTCGCTCAAGGAGATCGATACGCCCGACGGCAAGCTCACCCCTGAACTGGTTCGTCCCCACCTCCACGGGTTCGGCTTCGAGCATCATTCGCAGCCGAGGGTGATTGCCATCTCACAGACCACCGAGCTGGGGACTGCCTACACCACGGACGAAGTGAGGGCGCTGGCCGACCTGGCGCACGCGCATGGCATGATTCTCTTCGTGGATGGCACCCGCATCGCCAATGCCTGTGCCCAACTCAATGTCTCACTCAGGGAGATGACAATCGACTGTGGAGTGGATCTCTTTACCCTGGGGGGTACCAAGAATGGGCTGATGTTCGGCGAGGTGCTGGTGCCGCTGCGGGAGGAGCTGGCACAGCATATCCGTTATTACCGGAAGCAGACCACCCAGCTCTACTCCAAGATGCGCTACATCGCCGCGCAGTTCATACCCTACCTGCGGGAGGGCCTCTGGCTGGAGAATGCACGCCGTTCCAATGCAGCTGCACAGATGCTTTATGATGAGATGAGGGGTGTGAAGGGGCTCGAGATCACGCAGAAGGTGGAGTCGAACGCGATCTTCTTCATCCTTCCCAAAAGCATCACCGACCGTCTGCGAGAGCGCTATTTCTTCTACGACTGGGATGAGAGCCGCAACGAGATGCGGTTGGTATGTTCATGGGACACCACTGAAGAGGATATCCGCCAGTTTTGTGACTATCTTAAACAGCTGACAGCTTAAAGCTTACAACGTATCACGTACTGCTAAAAATTAAAACAATGTTCGATTTCCTAGACATTTACCCCTGGTTGTTGCCCGTGATCATCTTTTTCGGCCGCGTGGTGGATGTGTCGCTGGGCACGCTGCGCATCATCTTCGTCTCGAAAGGTGAAAAGTACAAAGCACCCCTGATCGGCTTCGTGGAGGTGTTCATCTGGGTGGTAATCATCTCCCAGATCCTCTCCCGGGCCAATGACATGCTGGCTTACCTCTCTTATGCCGGAGGTTACGCGGCGGGCAACTATGTGGGTATTCTGCTTGAAAACAGGATCGCCTATGGGATCATCCTCTGCCGTATTTATACCCAGAAGAATGGTGCTGACCTTGTGAAAATGCTTAACAAGATGAATTTTGGAGCCACCATGACCCATGGAACCGGCTCCACCAAGGAGGTGGATATTATTGAAACCGTTATAGACCGTAAAGAGATGAAGAAGTTGGCACACATCCTTACCACCTTCGACAGCAATATCTTCTATGTGGTGGAAGATGTGCGAACGAAACAGAACGGTATCTTTCCGAAAAGGAGAAACATCCTCTCACGCTGGCGCATCGGTAAATAATTCAGACGAGATTATTGACTGTCCCTCTCCAGGAGCAGCCGAGGCAGTAGAGCAACGAGGTGTCAAACCCTTCGAGTGTTTCATTTTCATGAATCGGCCGGATCTCTTTCTCTCTCGTGACCGTTACCACCAGTCGTTCCCCTGCTGCGTTGAGCAGGTAGAAGCGACGTATCTTGCATTGCGGACAGAGCAGGTTCTTCATGCTTTTTCCGTTTTCTTTGCCTCCTGCCAGATCGCTTCCATCTCTTCCAGCGATACCTCCTTGAGGGGACGTCCCTGTTCGCGGAGCTTCTGCTCCATGTAATTGAAACGGTAGATGAACTTGCGGTTGGTACGTTCCAGCGCGTTGTCGGGATTCACCTTGTAGAGTCGTGCAGCGTTGATGATGCTGAAGAGCATGTCGCCAAACTCAGCTTCCATCCGGTCGGCATCCAACCCTTCAATTTCTGCCTCCAGCTCTCCCAACTCCTCCTTTACTTTCTCCCAGACGTCCTGGCGTTCATTCCAGTCGAAACCGGCATTGCGCGCCTTGTCCTGGATGCGATAGGCTTTCACCAAAGCAGGCAGGGCGGAGGGGACACCTTCGAGTACCGTCTTGTTTCCTCCTTTTTCCTTCAGCTTGATCTGTTCCCAGCTCTTCTCCACCATACCGGCGTTGTCGGCCTGCTGGTCGCCGAAGACATGGGGGTGACGGAAGATGAGCTTGTCGCAAATGGCGTGGCAGACATCCCCGATGTCGAACGCCTCTTTCTCCTCGCCGATCTTGGAATAGAAGACCACGTGCAACAGCAGGTCGCCCAGCTCCTTCTTGATCTCCGGGTTGTTGTTGGCAATGATCGCCTCGGCCAGCTCGTAGGTCTCCTCGATGGTGTTGGCCCGCAGGCTTTCGTTGGTCTGTTCACGGTCCCAAGGACATTTCTCCCGCAATTCATCCATCACGTCGAGCAGCCGCCCGAACGCT
Organism: Bacteroidales bacterium; assembly: GCA_012837345.1. GTDB lineage: Bacteria > Bacteroidota > Bacteroidia > Bacteroidales > Dysgonomonadaceae > Proteiniphilum. The sequence goes on along the minus strand of DURL01000172.1, from coordinate 123 downwards.
TCCATTTTCTCTTCTCTCGTGTGCATATTAAAAAAAGGTCAGAGACGACACCGGGTCGCCTCTGCATTAAGGTTGTTATTTCTTGAAATTGGTCAGTCCCGTTTCCAGGAACTCTATATATCG